>DAINOF010000188.1:0-5944 GCA_036735505.1 Paracoccaceae bacterium | reverse complement strand
ACGACGAGAACGAGACCGACAAGACGCCGTGGTGGCTTCTGCTGCTGCGGGCCGCGGCGATCGCGGCGGCCATCATCGGCTTTGCCGGCCCGATCCTGAACCCCAAGGCCGAGCGGGGCGGCACCGGGCCGCTTTTGGTCCTTCTCGACGGAACCTGGGCCGACGCGCATGACTGGACGGCGCGGCTCGAGCGGGCCGAGGCGCTTCTCGACGAGGCGTCGCGCGCGGGCCGGACGGCGGCCGTCGTCCTTCTGACCGACCTGCCAGAGGGCGAGCTTGCATTCCAGACCGCGGCTGTGGGCGCGCAGCGCCTCCCGAGCCTCGAGCCCCGGCCCTGGGCGCCCGATGCCGCCCGCGTCGCCGCCTGGGCCGAGGGGCTGTCCGGCGGGTTCGAGACCTTCTGGATGTCCGACGGCATCGACCGCGATTGGCGCGGCGAGGTCCTGTCGGCGCTCGAGGCGCAGGGAACCGTCACCGTGTTCGAGACCCCGCGCCCGGTGGTCGCCCTGCGGCCGGCGGTGTTCGAGGACGGGCTCGTGACGCTGACGGCCGTCCGATCGCGCGCCGAAGCCGCGGCCGAGATCACGGTGAACGCGCACGGGCTCGACCCGGCCGGATCGCCGCGGGTGCTCGCCGCCGGAACCGTCGCCTTCGGCCCGGGCGAGACCGAGGCTTCGGTCTCTCTCTCGCTGCCCCCCGAACTGCGCGACCGGGTCGACCGGTTCGAGATCCCCGACACCCGCTCGGCCGGTGCCGTCGTGCTGACCGACGATTCGCTCCGCCGGCGGGAGGTCGCGCTGATCTCGGCCACGGACGCGCGCGAGGCGCTGACGCTCTTGTCGCCGACGCATTACCTCGAACAGGCGCTTGCGCTGAATGCCGACCTTCTGGGCGGAACGCTGTCGGACATCCTGCTCGCCAATCCCGACGTGATCGTGCTGGCCGACGTGGCCGCGCTGGCGGACGGAGAGGCCGAACAGGTGCTCGCCTGGGTCCGGGATGGCGGGATCCTGTTGCGCTTCGCCGGCCCGCGCCTTGCCGCGAGCGACGTGAGCCGGACGGTCGAGGACCCGCTGATGCCGGTGCGGCTGCGGGCCGGGGGGCGGAGCGTGGGCGGCGCGATGAGCTGGGGCGAGCCCAAGGCGCTGCGCGCCTTCTCGCAGACCTCGCCCTTCTTCGGCCTTCCCGTGCCCGAGGACGTGACGGTGAGCGCGCAGGTGATGGCCCAGCCCGATCCGTCTCTGGCCGAGCGGGTGATCGCCGCACTTGCCGACGGCACGCCGCTCGTCACGCGCAAGCGCGAGGAGCAGGGACAGATCGTGCTGTTCCACGTCACTGCGAACGCGGAATGGTCGACGCTGCCGCTGTCGGGGCTCTTCGTCCGGATGCTCGACCGGCTGGCGGTGTCGTCCTTCACGGAAGGCCGGTCGGCCGAGGAACTCTCCGGCACGACCTGGGTGCCCGACGAGGTGCTCGACGCCTTCGGGCAGGTGAGCGAGGCGGGCGTCCTTCCGGGCGTGCCGGGCGAGGATCTGGTCGAGGCCGTTCCGGGGCCGGCGACGCCGCCCGGGCTCTACGCGGGCGAGGACCGGCGCATCGCGCTCAACGTCACCGGGCCCGAGACGACGCTCGCCCCTGCCACCTGGCCCGCGCGCATCGCCGTCGAGGGCTTCGCCGTCGAGGAAGAGCGTCTGCTCAAGGGCACGCTCCTGTCGCTGGCGGTGGGGCTTCTCCTTGTCGACGTCCTCGCCTCGCTCTGGCTTTCGGGCCGCCTGTCGGGGCCGCGGGGTGCCGTGGCGGCGCTTGTCGCGGCCCTGCTTCTCGCGCCTCAGCCGGGCGCCGCGCAGGAGACCGAGGCCGATCCCTTTGCCATCGAGGCGACCGCGGACGTCGTTCTGGCGCATGTCGTCACAGGCGACTCGCGGCTCGACGAGATCGCGCGCGCGGGCCTCCGGGGGCTGTCCGACACGCTGTTCCAGCGGACCTCGGTCGAACCGGCCGA
Organism: Paracoccaceae bacterium; assembly: GCA_036735505.1. GTDB lineage: Bacteria > Pseudomonadota > Alphaproteobacteria > Rhodobacterales > Rhodobacteraceae > DAINOF01. The sequence goes on along the minus strand of DAINOF010000188.1, from coordinate 3,942 downwards.
GCCCATCGCCGTCGACCTCGAGACCGACGAGCTGGCGTTCTTCCCGTTCCTCTACTGGCCCGTGACGCCCGACCAGCCGCAGCCCTCGTCCGAAGCCTATGCCAAGCTCAACCGCTACCTGCGGACGGGGGGGATGATCCTGTTCGACACGCGCGATGCCGACACGGCGCAGTTCGGAAGCGCCAGCCCGAACGGCCGCAAGCTCCGGCAGCTCGCCGCGCCGCTCGACATCCCGCCGCTCGAGCCGATCCCGGCCGACCATGTGCTGACCCGGACCTTCTACCTGATCCAGGACTTTCCCGGCCGCCATGCCTCGCGCGATGTCTGGGTCGAAGCCGCGCCGCCCGACGCCGAGCTCGTGGACGGCATGCCGTTCCGCAACCTCAACGACAACGTGACGCCGGTCGTCATCGGCGGGAACGACTGGGCCGCTGCCTGGGCGGTGAACGACCAGGGTACACGGCTATTCCCGGTGGGGCGCGGCTTTGCCGGCGAGCGCCAGCGCGAGATCGCGCTGCGCTTCGGGGTCAACCTCGTGATGCATGTCCTGACCGGCAACTACAAGTCCGACCAGGTCCATGTGCCCGCGCTGCTCGACCGGCTGGGACAATAGCATGCAGAGCACCGTCGTCCTCGATCCGCTCCTGTCCCTGCCGCTTCTCTGGGCGGCGGCGGGTATTGCCGCGGCCTTCGTCGCGCTGGCGCTCTGGCGCGGGCTGAAGGGCTGGTGGCTGCGCGGCTTCGCGCTGATGGCGCTTGTCGCCGCGCTCGCCAATCCCTCGCTCCAGACCGAGAACCGCGAGGCGCTGACCGACATCGTCATCGCCGTGATCGATGAAAGCGCGAGCCAGAGGATATCGGACCGGGCCGAACAGACTGCCGAGGCGCTCGCCGCCATCGAGCGCGAGGTCGCGCGGCTGCCCGGCACCGAGCTTCGCGTCGTGCGCGTCGGCGACGGCGAGGAGAACGGCGGCACCCTGATGATGCGCGCGCTGGCCGAGGCCATGGCGCAGGAGCCGCAGGCGCGGATCGCGGGCGCCATCCTCGTCACGGACGGCCAGCTTCACGACATCGAGCGCGCCCCCGAGCTTCCGGCGCCGCTCCACGCGCTGCTCACCGGGCGCGAGGGCGACTGGGACCGGCGCCTGATCGTCAAGAACGCGCCAGCCTTCGCCATCCTTGGCGAACCCGTCACGCTGACGCTGCGCGTCGAGGACCAGGGCGCGGTCCCCGACGCCGTCGCCGGCCGCGCGCCGCTCCGGATCACCGTGGGCGGCGGCGAACCGCAGGAGTTCGCCGTGCCGGTGGGCGAGGACCTCGAGCTTCCCGTGACGCTGCCGGGCGGCGGGCTCAACGTGATCCAGTTCAGCCTGCCCACCGCCGAGGGCGAGCTGACCGACCGCAACAACGCGGCCGTCGTGCAGATCAACGGCGTGCGCGACCGGCTGCGCGTCCTTCTGGTCTCGGGCGAGCCGCACGCGGGCGAGCGGACCTGGCGCAACCTGCTCAAGTCGGACTCCTCGGTCGACCTCGTCCACTTCACCATCCTGCGCCCGCCCGAAAAGCAGGACGGCGTCCCGGTGGCCGAGCTGTCGCTCATCGCTTTCCCGACGCGCGAGCTGTTTCTCGAGAAGATCGACGAGTTCGACCTGATCATCTTCGATCGCTACAAGCGGCGCGGGATCCTGCCTGCGCTCTACTTCGACAATGTCCGCCAGTACGTCGAGAACGGCGGCGCCGTGCTGATCGCGGCCGGCCCCGACTTTGCTTCGGCCGCGTCGATCTATCGCTCGCCCCTGGGCGAGATCATCCCCGCCACACCCACGGGCCGCGTGATCGAGGGCGGCTTCCTGCCCGAGATCACCGAGATCGGCGAACGGCATCCGGTGACCGAGGGCCTCCGCGCGGCTTCTCCGACCGCCGGAGAGGGGGACGGCGACGCGCCCTGGGGCCGCTGGTTCCGGATCGTCGACGTGACGCCCACCTCTGGCCATGTGGTGATGAGCGGCCCCGACGACAGGCCCGTGCTCGTCGTCGATCGCGTGGGCGAAGGACGCGTCGCGCTTCTCGCCTCGGACCACATCTGGCTCTGGTCGCGCGGCTACGAGGGCGGCGGGCCGCAGCTCGAGTTGCTGCGCCGCCTCGCGCACTGGACCATGAAGGAGCCCGAGCTCGAGGAAGAGGCGCTGACCGCCACGGCCGAGGGCCAGACCATGACCATCACCCGCCGGACGCTCGACGACACCGTCGGTCCGGTCGAGGTGACGGGGCCGGACGGCGAGACCGTGACGCTGACGCTCGAGGAAGGCGCGCCCGGCCGGTTCACCGCCACCTGGACCGCGCCCGAGATCGGTCTCTATCGGCTCGCGCAGGGCGAGACCGAGGCCGTCGTGGCGCTCGGCCCGTCCTCGCCGCGCGAGTTCGAGGAGACGATCGCGACGGGCGACAGGCTCGATCCGGTGATCGCGCCCACGCGCGGCGGGACGATCCGGCTCGAGGACGGCGCGCCCGACATCCGCCCGGTCCGCGAAGGCCGCGTCGCGTCGGGGCGCGGCTGGATCGGCATCACTCCGCGCGACGCCTACCTGACGGCGGACGTGACGATCGCCCCGATCCTGCCGGCCTGGGCCTTCCTCGCCCTCGCCGCGCTCCTCGCCATAGGCGCCTGGCTCATCGAGGGCCGGCGCAGCCGCCCGGCCCCCTGAGCGCCTACTGCCGCGACACGGTGATCTGGCGCAGGATCGTTCCCGAGGCGCCGTCGTTGACGAGCGCGACGCGGTAGGTTCCCGGCGCGAGGTCGACGCTGACGGTCGCTTCGGCCATCGGCTCCACCGGTCCCGCGGCCCCGATCCCGGTCCCGTCCTCGGCGAAGAGGGTCACCGAGAAGGCGCTCGACACGCTCACGCCCTGCACGGTCACCGGCCCGGCCTCGGTCACGGTGAACGACGCCCAGAGGGTCGGCTCGCTGCTGATCGTGTAGCTGCGGACCTCGGTCTCGAGCACGCCCATGTCCTCGACCGCCACGGGCTGGCTGGGATCGAGCGGTTCCGGCGCCACCGCTGCGCCGGCGGCGGCGAGCGTCAGGTCGAAGGCGCCCGGGGTGCCGTCGAAACTGCGTACGGTCACGCAGTAGTCGCCGGGCAACAGCGTCGTGTCGATCCGGCTGTCGGTTCCGCCGTCGGGGCCGTCGTCATTCGAGGCGAGAAAGCCCCCCGCCATGTCGTGCAGGTCGAGCATCGTGTCGAACTCGCCGCTGCGCGTGTCGAGCCGGACGTCGACCTGCGCGCCGACCGAGATGCCGAACCAGCTCTGGCCGGTCTGCGGGTCGAGCACCCCGCTTTGCGCGGCCGCCGCGGCACCCGGGCCGAAGCCTGTGGCCAGCGGGGTCACGAGCGCCGGGTCCTCGCAGGGCATCGGCGGGGGGGCGATGTCGGCCTCGGACAGCGCGATCGAGAAGCCGCCGCCGGTCCCACCGATGCCGCTCACCGAAACGCAGTAGTCTCCGGCGGGAAACGCATATTCGATCCGGCTGTCGAGGCCCGTGAAGTCGTCATTCTCGGCCAGGACGTTTCCGCTTGCATCGAGGACGGTCAGGTAGGTGTCGAACTCGGGGCTCGCCGCATCGATGCGCAGCCCGAGCGGTTCGGACAGCGACATGCGGAAATCGCCGAGGCCGGTGCCCGGATCCGTCGCCGCGTCGAGCGCGACGGGAGAGACGGGGCTTGCCAGCGACAGGGCGAGATCGAGGACCAAGGAGGGATCGGCGCAGGGCGTGCCCGTGCCGGGCGCGCTCCGCAGGCCGGATTCAAGGACGAGGACCGCGACCGCGAAGTCGACCGGCGCCGCCCCGGAGGGCCGGATCTGCGCGCAGTAGCGGCCCGCGGGAAGCTCCTGCGCGATCAGCGCCTGAAGCGCGCCGCCGCTGTCGTCATCCCATGTCAC
>DAINOF010000187.1:0-5945 GCA_036735505.1 Paracoccaceae bacterium | reverse complement strand
CCGAGCGCGACGATGGGGAACCCGGCCTCGGCCGCGTGCTGGAGGAGCCGCGCCATCACCGCGCCCGTGGTCGGGAGCGCGCGAAGCTCGAGCACGCGCGATACCTCGTCCATCCTGCACCTTGGGGAAAGCCCGGCAGCACCTTCAGCCCGACCATATGCCGCTGCCGGGCGCGGCGTCGAGCCCGCAGTTCACCCCCCCTTCAGTCGGCCACCACCCCGACACGAAGGCGCGGACCTTCTCCTCGGGCCTTTCGCAAGTCTTCGGGAGCGCCTCGCCCATCGCGAGGCGGTGGAGGTTCAGCCTGATGCAATCCGCGCCGCCACTGTCACAAGTGGCAATGGGCGGCGTGGGAGGGCGGCTCGGCCTACCCGCGACAGCGCAGGAGGCCGAGCCCGCCGAGCCCGGCGAGGAGCAGGAGCGCGGAGGCGGGAAGCGGGATCACCGAAGGGTCCGGCGAGGGCGGGGGAGGAGGGGCCTCTCCAAAGACGTTGTTCACGAGGTAGTCGCCCGCATTGGCGGTGAATCCCTCGGGGAGGTCGAACACCGGCCGACCGCGGGCAAATTCCAGCGTGTTGCCGAAATTGGCGGTCGCGGAGCCGCCTTCTCCGCTGGCGACGGTGATGACCGCAACCCCGAGCGATACAGGAAGCGTGATCGAAGTCAGTGTCCCGAAGTCGAGCGTGAGAGAAGGCGTGACGAGGTCGATGAAGAAGCCCGTCGGCCCGGGAAGGACCGCGCCTATGCTGTCGCCAAGGCCGCTTGGCGTGACTTGCAGCCCGAGCAAGGTGTCGAAGCTTCCTCGTCCTATGTAGCCGGTGCTGCCGATGGCGACGGAAAAGTTGTAGACTGACCCACCGGAGCCGAAAGGCGTGCCTGAACCGGCGTCGATGACGCCGCCGAAGTCGAGGTTCATGGAGATCGCGACGACCGAGGGGCCTTTCGGGTCGCGCGTGAAGGTGATGTTGTCGGCAAAGCTCGCAGAGGCGGAACCGGTCTCTATCGTCGAATCGGGCGCCACATGCGCCGAAGTGCTGCTTGCGCCGACGCTGCCGAAGGTTGCGCTGGCCGCAACGGTCGATACGCTCCCCGGGGATCCCGAGTTGCCTGTCGCCGTATCGGACAGCGGCGTCGAGGACGGTTGCGGCGCGAAGAAGTCGCCACCCGTCGCGCCGAAGATGCCGAAGGTCGCGGCGCTGGCGGGCAGTGCGGCGAGGGCGACTTAGGCCGCAAGAGGGAGGAACCGCATGGTCTGGGCACTCCGGATGAATGGTTGAGCCTTTCTGAGGGTCAGGCGGACTCGGGTGCCCTGCCAACTGCGACAAGCGACAGGTCGGCTCAGAGAATCCCGCGTTCCACTGCCTCGGCCACCGCCTGGAGCCGGGTGCGCGCCCCGAGCTTGCGCCGGGCGTTCTCGAAATGGAAACGGACTGTCCGGAGCCCGATCCCGAGGCAGGCCGCGATCTCCTCGTCGCCGAGGCCCGAGCGCGCGGCGCGCAGCACCGCCACCTCGCGCCGCGTGAGCGGCCCGGGCTCGCCCGCCTCGGGCATGTCGCGGAGCCGGTCGTGGACATGGATCGCGAGAAGCCTGAGCGCCATGCGCTCGGCCGGGCCGGGGTCGGCGACGGTGCCGAAATAGCAGACCTTGCCGCGATAGCCGAAGGGTCCGTAGACGGGCACCACGTAGCCCTCGGGCGAGCCGACCTCGTCGAAGATGCCCATGAGGCGGATCGCCTCGGCGCAGGGGCGGTGGGCGGTGCGGCCTTCGCGCAGGTCGGCGAGGGTAAAGGGTGCGGCGCTTTTCACGCAGGCGGCGTTGATCGGGTCCTCGACCTTGAAGTCGTAGTCCCGGTACTTCTCGAACCACGCTTCGGGGAAGTTGTTGAGCGCGAAATGCCGGGGCTCCCGCCGGCGCTCTCCGGTCAGCCAGCCGATGGCGTAGAGTGGATAGCCCCGAGGTTGCGTGACGGCGGCCAACCGGTCGCACAGCGCCTTCGGACCCGAAGCGCCGTTCAGTGTCTCCACGGCCTTCAGCAATGGGTCCATGGCAGAAAATCTCGCCCTAAGCCGAGCGAATCGTCAAGCGGACGCCTCAGTCGGCCACCACACCCAACACGAAGGCACGGACCTTTTCCTCGGGCATCTCGCAGGGCTTCAGCAGCGCCGCGCCGCCCTCGAGGCGGTAGAGGTTCAGGCTGACGGTGTCGTTGCCGCCCAGTTCCTCGGCCTCGAGCTTCTGGCTGCGGGCAGCCGCGAACTGCGACTTGACGATGCGGTAGCGGCGCCCCTCGAAGGTGCCGCCGTAACCGCCGAAGGGCAGCGCGTCGAAGGCGGCGAGGAAGTCGGGGTCGGCGCTCACGCGCGCGGCCCTGTCCGCGGGATCGAGGAGCGGGCGAAGCTCTCGTCGTCCCGGTCCCAGACGTTCGGGCGGCGGCCGCTGCCGGCAGAGGGGCCGAGCGGGTCGGGACCGAAGCGGTTCGGGCCGGGCGTGCCGGGGGTCACGTAGAAGTACAGGAGCACAAGCCAGCCGATCACGGGGATGAACCACAGGAGCAGCCACCAGGCCGACATGTCGCGGTCGTGGAGGCGGCGGCCCGCCACGCAGATCGAGGGGAGAAGCGTGGCAAGGCCGAAGATCGCGCCGAGGAGCTCGACCTCGGGTCCGAAGAGCGCCCGGTCGAGGAGACCGAGAACGACGCTTGCAAGGAAGATGAACAGGACCCACCACCAGTATTCCGAGCGCGCGGCGCGGCCCGAGATGGTCAGGTATTTCTCGAACCCGCCGCGGATGGCGTCCTGGAAACCCATGCGGTCTATCCTTTGGTCTTCTTCCTTCCGATCCGCGGCTCGGTCCCTGAAAGGATGCGGCGGATGTTCTCATGGTGCCTGACGAAGATCAGGACTGCCAGAAGGATCGTGAGGAGCACGAGCTCGGGCCTGCCGGTGAGCGCGGCATAGAGCGGCGTCAGCGCGGCCGCGACGAGTGCGGAGAGGGACGAGATGCGGAAGACGGCGGCGAAGGCGGCCCAGGTCGCGCAGGCCATGAGCCCGAGCGGCCAGGCGAGCGCGAGGAGCGTGCCGAGGAAGGTCGCCACCCCCTTGCCGCCGCGGAAGCCCAGCCAGACGGGCCAGAGGTGGCCGAGGAAGGCCATGCCCCCCGCGACCTGGGCCGCATCCTCGCCCGCAAGCGCCCGTGCGGCGAGGACGGCGATGGCGCCCTTGCCGGCATCGAGGACGAGCGTGAGGAAGGCTGCGAGCCTGTTGCCGGTCCGCAGCACGTTCGTCGCGCCGATGTTGCCCGAGCCGATCTGGCGGATGTCGCCGAGGCCCATCGCGCGGGTGATGACGATGCCGAAGGGGACGGAGCCCAGGAGGTAGGAGAGCGCGGCGATGAGCGCGAGGACGAGCGGGGGCGCGGCGATCTCGGGCATGTCAGTCCCCGTAGACCTGCCGCCCCGCGACCCATGTGGCGCGGACGCGGCCTTCCATGCGCTGGCCGTCGAAGGGGGTGTTCTTCGACTTCGAGCGCAGCGTGAAGCGGTCGAGGACGAAGGGGGCGCCCGCGTCGAAGGCGACGAGGTCGGCGGGCGCGCCCTCGGCGAGGCGCCCCGTGGGCAGGCCGAGGCGCCTGGAGGGCTTGAGCGACATGGCGCGGAAGAGCGTGGGCAGGTCGAGATCGCCCGAATGGTAGAGCCTCAGGGCCGCAGGAAGGAAGGTCTCGAGCCCGACAGCGCCCGAGGCCGCTTCCTCGAAGGGCAGGCGCTTTGACTCCTCGTCCTGGGGCGTGTGCATGGAGCAGATGACGTCGATCAGGCCTTCGGCCACGGCCTCGACGACGGCCATGCGATCGTCCTCGGACCTGAGCGGGGGCTTCACCTTGAAGAAGGTGCGGTAGTCGCCGACGTCGAGCTCGTTGAGCGTCAGGTGGTGGATCGACACGCCCGCCGTGATGTCGAGCCCCGCCGCCTTGGCGCGCTCGAGGCGGCGCAGCGCGCGGGCGGTGGTGATCTGGTCGGCGTGGTAGCGCAGGCCCGTCATCTCGACGAGCGCGAGGTCGCGGTCGAGGCCCATGCGTTCGGCCATCGGGCTGACCGAGGGGAGGCCCTTGAGCGAGGCGAACTTGCCGGAGGTGGCCGAGGCGCCGGCCGAGAGGCCCGGGTCCTGCGGGTGGCCGATGATGAGGGCGCCGAGCTGCCTTGCATAGGTGTAGCAGCGGCTTGCGACCCTGGTGTCGGCGACGACATGGTCGCAATCGGTGAAGGCCACCGCGCCCGCATCCATCAGGAACCCGATCTCGACCATCTCGCGGCCCTGCCGGCCCTTCGTGAGCGCAGCCATGGGGAGGACGCGGACGGGCGCGGCTTCCGTCGCGCGGCGCATGACGAATTCGAGCGTCTCGGGACTGTCGATGGCGGGCAGGGTGTCTGGGCGGGTGACCATCGTGGTCACGCCCCCGGCCGCGGCGGCGAGGCCGGCGGAGCGGAAGCTTTCCTTGTGGCGCTCGCCGGGTTCCGAGACCTTGACGCCGATGTCGACGATGCCGGGGGCGAGGAAGAGGCCGCCCAGATCACGTATGGATACCGTATGGGACGCGTATGGCGCCGGATCGTCGTAGCGGCGCGCGACGAGGCCGTCCTCGAGAAGGAGCGCGCCCGCGCGGACATCTCCGGCCTCGGGGTCTATGAGGCGGGCGTTCGTGAGGAGCGTGGCGGTCATGCGGGGGTCTCCGGCGCGGCGGCGCGGCGGGCGGCCTCGATCCGGGCCGCGGTGGCGGCGGGGTCGGCGAGGTATTTCAGGAGGTGCTTGTCGCCCGCCACGGTGACGACCTGCACGAACTGGCCCAGCGTCCTGACCCGTGCGATGTCGGGCAGCGCGACGCGCCATGCGGGGGCAAGGGGCGCGCCCTCCATCGTGCGGGCGGGGCCTTCGAGATGGGTCGCCGTCAGGCGCCAGTCGAGGGCCAGTTCCTCGTCCGAGACATACCAGGTCCGGAGCGCGATCGCGGCGAGGCCGCCCAAGGCGCCCGTCCAGGGATGCGGGTTGCCCAGCGCCCAGAGGAGGACCATGCCGCCCGCCATGGCCGCGGCGGCGAGCCAGGCGTTGGTTCGGAGATAGGCGCCGCGGTCGGCGCGGAAGACGAGGGGCGCGGTCATCGGCCGCCGTTCAGGAGGATGAAGCCGAGGATGGCGAGGATCAGGATCAGGACCGTCAGGATCCGCTGGACCGTGCGGCCGCTGCGCCGCGCCGCGGGCGACGGCGCCGCCGCGCCGTCGAGCGTCCCTTCGGCGCCGCGCGAGGGGAGCGTGCCGAAGGTGACGCGCGGCAGCTCCTCCTGCCATGCGCCCAGGAGGCGGAGCGGCGGGGCGACGGTCAGGGTGCGGGCCTCGGGACCGAAGGCGCCCGCCGCGACCACGGCCACGTGGCCCTCGAGCGCGTCGAGCCGGGCGGCGTCGGGGGCGAGCGCTTCGGGCGGGATGCCGTGGCCTTGGGCGAGATAGGCCGAGAGGCCGAGCGCCGCGACGCGGGAGACGGGGAAGACGTCGAGGCGGCCGGGATCGAGGTCGGGCGCGCCGAGGGCGATTGCCACGGCCGAGGGATCGGAGGCGAGGGCGCGCGCCTCGTCCGGGGGGAGGTCGAGGGCGAAGAGGCGGACGGTGCCCTGTTCGCCGGCGGGAATGGAGAGGGTCGCCGTCATGCCAGGCCGCCTTCCGCGCGCTTCGGCGACAGGGGGAGGGGGGCTGTCTGCCCCCCGCTCGGCCTTTGGCCGAGCCCCCCCGAGGGTATTTCCGGACAGATGGATGCCGCGAGCGGGACGAAGGGCGGGGCGAGGCGGCTCATGCCATGACCCCGGCCCGTGCGGCGGCGCGGTCGGCGCGCAGGTTGCGGGCGAGGAGGTCCATCGCGGCCATGCGGACGGCCACGCCCATCTCGACCTGTTCCTGGAT
>DAINOF010000186.1:0-5946 GCA_036735505.1 Paracoccaceae bacterium | reverse complement strand
GGGGCCAGTCACGCGGCCATCTCGGCGCAGCCGAACGCGTTGATCAGACGTTCCTAAAGTAGAAAAAAGCAATCCTCGCCACAAGAGGATTCATCAAAAGGCAACTGGAGCCGGCGGGAGAGATGGCCTTCCATCACGACTTCCGTTTCGTTGAAGCCAATTCTCACGACAAAAGGTCTGATAACCTCTTCCGCGAAGACGTCAATCATGCCTTCCGTCAGGGCCTCCTCCACCGTTTCATACTCGCAAATCAGTCTCGGTACCGAGGAAGCATAGACTTCGACGTAGCAATCGCCGCCCGGCAGGTAAGTGGAACCGGGGGGCAACGACGTTGTTGCTACAATACCTTCGCCCGGTCCCTCTATTTCGCGCGACGCATACTTCAAATCTAGCGTCAGCGTCACCTCATACACCCACATGTCCGGCGTGAAGGTCACGGCCTTGGCCTCATCAGCCGCCGCGGTTACGAAAAGCCCCGCCACAAGCGCGATCGAGAATCTCATTGCAAACCTTTCTTCAACGAATGTGTCGTCGAGGCTAGAGCAGCCCCCCGGTTCGATCAACCTCCGCCAACCCGCTGCCGTCCGGGCCTCATCCCGTCCTCCCCCTCAATGCGATGATCTTCAGGAGCGCCGCCGCCGCCGCATTCGCCAGCGTCGCGGCCTTGCCCACGCCGATCAGCTCGTCGTCGTCGCGGACGCCCGTCTCGCGGATCGTGCAGGTCCAGCGGCCCGCCACGGTCGCGGATTGCCCGGTGATGTGCACCGTCCAGCTCGGCAACGCCTCGGCCAGCACGTCGAGCACCCCGTCCGTCGACCCCAGCGCCTCGGCCTGCGCGCCATGCCGGAGGCGGTCGGGGAACGCCGCCGCGATCAGCCCGGCGACCTCGGCCTGCGTGGCAGCGTCGGGCGCCGCGTCCTTCTCCAGCCGATCGACAAGTTCGCGGAGTTCGTCTTGGGTCATGGTTCTCTCCTTCCCGTCTCCTGCCCCACCCTCGCCCGGCGCGCGGCCCCGGGCCTTGATGCGCGTCAAGGCCCCCTTCCCCGTCGTCTGTCACGAAGGGCGGACGGGAGGCACTTGAGGGAGGATCGAGAGATGGCCACCACCGACAAGGACGTGATCTGGTTCGAGGCGCTGACCATCGGCGACGTGGGCATCGTCGGCGGCAAAAACGCCTCGCTGGGCGAGATGGTGCGGGAACTTTCGCCGAAGGGCATCGAGGTGCCGCCGGGCTTCGCCACCAGCGCCGACGCCTTCCGCCGCTACATCACCGCCAATGCGCTCGACGACCGGATCGCGCAGGCGATGGACCGGCTGGGCGCGGGCAAGGCGACGCTGCAGGACGCCGGGCGGCGCATCCGCGAGGCGATCCTCGAGGGCGAGTGGCCCGCAGACACCGAGGCGGCGATCCGCGCGGCCTATGCGGAACTCGCCCGCCGCACCGGCAAGTCGGAGCCGTCGGTCGCCGTCCGCTCCTCGGCCACGGCCGAGGACCTGCCCGACGCAAGCTTCGCCGGCCAGCAGGAGACCTTCCTGAACGTCGTGGGCATCGGGCCGCTCCTCGACACCTGCCGGCGCTGCTACGCCTCGCTCTTCACCGACCGGGCGATCACCTACCGCCAGCTCAAGGGCTTCGACTGGAGCCTTGTCGCGCTGTCGGTCGGCGTCCAGCTCATGGCGCGGTCGGATATCGGCGGCTCGGGGGTGATGTTCTCGATCGACACCGAATCGGGCTTCGACAAGGCGGTGCTGATCAACGCGGCCTGGGGCTTGGGCGAGAACGTCGTGCAGGGCGCGGTGAACCCCGACGAATACATGGTGTACAAGCCCTTCCTCGACCGGCCCGGCCTCGTGCCGATCATCGAGAAGACGCTCGGCGCCAAGGAGAAGAAGATGGTCTATGCCGGCGAGGGCCGGATGACGAAGAACGTGCCCACCTCGAAGAAGGAACGCGCGAGCTTCGTCCTGGAAGACCATGAAATCGTGGAGCTTGCCCGCATGGCCGCCACGATCGAGGCGCATTACGCCAAGCCCATGGACATGGAGTGGGCCAAGGACGGCGAGACCGGGCGGCTCTACATCGTGCAGGCCCGCCCCGAGACGGTGCAGAGCCGCGCCGACCAGGGGGCGATCCGGTCCTACAGCGTCAGCGGCGCGGGCCGGCTGCTGCTCAAGGGGCTCTCGGTCGGCGACGCCGCCGTCTCGGGCCGGGTCTGCCTGATCGAGCATGCCAAGGACATCGACCGCTTCGTCGAGGGCGCGATCCTCGTGACCGGCACGACCGACCCCGACTGGGTGCCGATCATGAAGAAGGCCGCCGCCATCGTCAGCCGCGAACTGGGCCTGCCGGCCATCGTCGGCACGGGCGACGCGACGCACATCCTGCACGACGACCAGGAGGTGACGGTGGATTGCTCCAGCGGAGAAGACGGCGCCGTCACCGAAGGTCACGCGAAGATCGAGGTTGAAACCCTTGATCTGTCGCATATCGCCGAGACGCGGACCGGGGTCATGCTGAACCTCGCCAACCCCGCCGGCGCGCTGCGCTGGTGGCGGCTGCCGGCGGCGGGCGTGGGGCTGGCGCGGATGGAGTTCGTGGTGAACTCGGTCGTGCGCATCCACCCGATGGCGCTCGTCCGCTACGACAGTCTGCAGGACGAGGCGGCGAAGGCGGAAATCGGCGCGATCACCGCAAGTTACACCGACAAGTCACAGTACTTCGTGGACACGCTGGCGCGCGGGTTGTCGCGCATCGCCGCCGTGCACTACCCGAACCCGGTCATCATCCGGATGAGCGACTTCAAGACCAACGAATATGCCGAACTTCTCGGTGGCCGCGCCTTCGAGCCGAAGGAAGAGAACCCGATGATCGGGTTCCGCGGCGCCTCGCGCTACTACTCGCCCCGCTACCGCGAGGGCTTCGCGCTCGAATGCCGGGCGATAAGGAAGCTCCGCGAGGAGATGGGCTTCGACAACGCGGTCATGATGATCCCCTTCTGCCGCACGCCAGAAGAGGCCGACCGGGTGCTTGAAGTCATGGCGGCAAATGGCCTGAAACGCGGGGAAAACGGGCTTCAGGTCTATGTCATGTGCGAGATCCCCTCGAACGTGATCCTCGCGGCCGAGTTCGCCAAGCGCTTCGACGGCTTCTCGATCGGCTCGAACGACCTCACCCAGCTCACCCTCGGGATCGACCGCGACAGCGAGGACCTCGCGGGGCTCTTCCACGAGGATCATCCGGCGGTCCTGTGGATGATCGAGACGGTGATCCGCGAGGCGCACAAGGCGGGCGCCAAGGTCGGCTTCTGCGGACAGGCGCCGTCGAACGACCCCGCCTTCGCCAGGCTGCTCGTGGGCTACGGGATCGACACGATCTCGGTCACGCCCGACGCCTTCCTCGCGGTCAAGACGAACGTCGCCGAGGCCGAGGCCGGCGGACCCCTTGCGCGGACCCGCGCCGCAGGCTAGGCGCGCCTCCGGAAGGAGCTCTCGCCATGGAGATGATCGTCTGGTTCGGTGCCGCCCTGACCCTCGCAGGCGTCGGCATGCTGGTCTGGTGCATCGTCTCCGTGGCGAGAGCGAGGCGCGCAGGCCTGCCCGACGACGCGCTCAAGGCGCGGCTCCAGAAGATCGTGGCGCTGAACCTCGGCGCGCTCGCGGTCTCGGGCCTCGGCCTCGCAACGGTGATCGTGGGGATCGTCATCGCCTGACGCCCCTCGGCAGGCCCTGCCGTTGTCCGGCTTCATCTTGGCCGAAGTACGCCGGGGGAGCCGCGAAGCGGCGGGGGCGGAGCCCCCTACTGCCGCCAGACGGGCGCGCGCTTCTCGAGGAAGGCCGCGATCCCCTCCTCGGTCCCCTGGTCGAGCATGTTCTCGACCATCACCTGCCCTGTCCAGGCATAGGCGGCCTCGACCCCCATCTCGGCCTGCGTGTAGAAGGCGCGCTTGCCGATCCGGACCGCGCTGCGCAGCTTGCCCGCCACCGTCTCGGCCAGACGCGCAGTCTCCTCGGCCAGGGCCTCGGGCGGCACGACGCGATTGACGAGCCCGATCTCGCGGGCGCGGGCGGCGTCGACGAACTCGCCCGTCACCAGCATCTCGAAGGCCTGCTTCCGCGCGACGTTGCGGCTGAGCGCCACCATGGGCGTCGAGCAGAAGAGCCCGATGTTGACCCCGTTCACGCCAAAGCGCGTGCCCTCGGCCGCGACCGCCATGTCGCAGGAGGCGACGAGCTGGCAGCCGGCCGCCGTCGCCATCCCGTGGACCTCGGCGATCACCGGCTGCGGCAGGTCGCGGATCGCCGTCATCATCGCGGCGCAGCGCGCGAAAAGGTCGGCGAAGGCGGCCGCGCCGCCATCCTCGGCCTGGCGCATCGCCGTCATCTCGCGCAGGTCGTGGCCGGCGCAGAAGGCCCGGCCCGCGCCCTTGAGGACCACGGCGCGGATCGCCTCGTCCCCGGCCAGCGCGGCGAACTCGGCGTGAAGCGCCGCGATCATCGCGTCCGAGAGCGGGTTCAGCTTTCCCTCGTTGTTGAGCGTCAGGTGCCGGACCGCGCCGCGGTCCTCGCGGTTGACGAGCGCCATCTTGTCCTCCCTCCTCGTTTCGGTCCAATCCTACGCGGAGCAGCCGCAGGGGGAAAGGCCATGGACATCCAGATGGACCGGGCGGCGCTTCAGGCCTTCCTGCGGGACGCCTTCCCGCAGGTGGCCGGGGACTTCACGATCGAGGAGGTCCGCCCGATGGGCCTCCGCATGCGGATGCATGTCGGCGAGCGCAACCTCCGCCCCGGCGGCACGGTCTCGGGCCCCGCGATGTTTTCATTGGCGGACGTGGCCGTCTATCTCGCCATCCTCGCGATGATCGGTCCCGAGGCGCTGGCCGTGACCACCAACGCCGCGATCGACTTCCTGCGCAAGCCCGCCGCCGGGCACGACCTCCTGGCCGAGGCGCGGCTTCTCAAGCTCGGGCGCGTGCTGGCGGTGGGCGATGTCCTCATCTGGTCCAAAGGCGGCGCCGAGCCCGTCGCCCGCGCCTCGCTCACCTATTCGATCCCGCCCCGGCGCTGATCCGCGCGGGTCTGCCGCGTTTGACGCAGATCAAGGCGGCGGTGCACCATCGTATGCGAATAGGAGCATGGGAACAGGGGAGGCGCACCATGACCATAGGAATCGAACTCGACCGCCGTGCGGTCCTTGCCCTTCTGGGCGGCGGCGGCGCGGCGTTCCTCGCCCGTCCCGGCAAGGCCCGGGCGCAGGCCGTTCCGACCACGGCCCGCATCGTGATCCTCGGCGCGGGCGCGGCCGGCGCGGCCATGGCGAACCGCCTGACCGAGCGGCTCGACGGCGCGCGCATCACCCTGATCGATGGCCGGCCCGAGCATTGGTACCAGCCCGGCTTCACGCTGATCGCGGCCGGGCTCAAGCCGGCCGGCTATTCGGTCAGCACCACGGCCGAGTGGCTGCCGCGCGGGGCCGAGCTCATCGCCGACTACGCCGCCGAGATCGACCCCGAGGCGAAGCGGGTCACGACGGCGGGCGGCACGGCGGTCGACTATGACTTCCTGATCGTCGCCACCGGGCTCTCGCTCGACTGGGGCGCGATCGAGGGGTTTTCGCTCGACCTCGTGGGGCAGAACGGGCTCGGCGCGGTCTATGCCGGGCCGGAGTATGCCGCCAAGACCTGGGCCGAGATGGACCGCTTCACCGACACCGGCGGCGAGGCCGTGTTCCTGCGCCCCGCGACCGAGATGAAATGTGCGGGCGCGCCCCTGAAGTACGCCTTCCTCGTCGAGGATTACGCCACCCGCAAGGGCACCCGCGACAGCGTCACCCTCACCTATGCCGCCCACAACAAGGCGCTCTTCGGCGTGCCCATCGTGTCGGAAAAGGTGCGGATGCTCTACGGCGAGCGCGGCATCGACGTGGTGCACGACCGGGTCCTGAAGGCC
>DAINOF010000185.1:1619-5965 GCA_036735505.1 Paracoccaceae bacterium | reverse complement strand
TCCCGTTGCGGTTGGCCGAGAACGGGCGGCAGGCGTCCTTCGACATCACGCGCAGGCCCTCCCAGGCCTTCACGCCGCCGAAGGTCAGCATCGATTCCGATCCGCCCGTCACCATCACCCGCGAGGCGCCCGACCGCACCAGCCAGAACGCCTGCCCCATCGCGTGGTTCGACGAGGCGCAGGCGGTGGCCACGGTGAAGGTCGGGCCGCGCAGGTTCCATTCCATCGAGACATGGCTCGCGGCGGCGTTGTTCATCAGCTTCGGCACCACGAAGGGATGGACCCGGTTCTTCCCCTCTTCGTAGACGGCGCGGTAGTTGTCGTCCCAGGTGTTCACGCCGCCCCCCGCGGTCCCGAGCACCACGCCCGCCTCGAGCGACAGGTGACCCTCGCCCTCGAGGTCGAGCCCCGACTGCTGGAACGCCTCGCGCGCCGCCAGCAGCGTGAACTGCGTGAAGCGGTCGTAGAGCGCCTGCTGCTGGCGGTTGAAATGCGCGTCCGGGTCGTAGTCCTTGACCTGTCCGCCGATCTGGATGGCGAGCCGGTCGACGTCGCGGATCTCGAGCTTGCCGATCCCGCAGCGGCCCTCGCGCATCGCCGCAAGTGTCGCGGGAACCGTGTGGCCGAGCGGATTGAGCGTGCCCGCGCCGGTGATGACGACACGCTTCATGCGGATCGGTCGGCCACCAGCGTCTCGACGGCGGCGACGATCGCCGCGACAGAGGAGATGTCGAAGTCGGACTTCTCGGGCTCGTTGGCGTTGAAGGGCACCTGGATGTCGAAGGCTTCCTCGATGGCGAAGATCGACTCGACGAGTCCGAGGCTGTCGATGCCGAGTTCTTCGAGCGTCTGGTCCATCGACACGTCCGACGGCTCGAGCACGGCCTGTTCGGCGATGATGCGGATCACCCGGTCCCTGATGCTGTCGCTCATGTCCGTCTTCTTCTCTCGGCGCCGGCCTGCCGCCGCCATTTAGTCACTGTCGGGCGACTTGGAAACCGCTTTCTGCAGCGCGCGCACCTGCTCGACGAGCCGGGGGAGCCGGCGCAGCGCCTTCATCATCTCGACATGGGACTGCATCTTCACGGCAGGGCTGCCGAGCAGCACCCGGCCCGCCGGCGCGTTGGTGAAGATCTTGGTGGCGCCCCCCGCAACGACGTCGTCGCCCACGAAGATGTTGTCGGTGACGCCGCACTGGCCGCCGAGGACGACCCGGTTCCCGATCCGGGCCGATCCGGCGATGCCCACCTGCCCGCAGAGCAGGCAATCCTCGCCCACCTCGACGTTGTGGCCGACATGCACGAGGTTGTCGAGCTTGGTGCCCCGACCGATCCGGGTGTCGCGGATCGTGCCGCGGTCGATGGCGGAATTGGCCCCGATCTCGACGTCGTCGCCGATCTCGACCGCGCCCAGCGAATGGATGCGGGTCCAGCCTTGCGCCGTGACGTCGCCCTGCGCGCCCAGCGTCTGGCGCACGCGCTCGACCCCCGACACCTCGGGCGTGACGAACGAGAAGCCGTCCGCGCCGACCACCGCGCCGGGCTGGCAGATCACGCGATGCCCGAGCCGCACCCGCGCGCCGATCCGGACGCCCTCGAGCAGAAGCGCATCGTCGCCGATCTCGGCCCCGGCCCCGACCGACACATGCGACGCGATGCGGGCGCGCGCGCCGATCCGGGCGCCGCGCCCGATGACCGCGAAGGGGCCGATGGCGGCGCCCTCGGCGATCTCGGCGGTCGGGTCGACCACGGCGGTGGGGTGGAGGCCCGGCGCGATGTCCGGGCCGGGGTCGAGCGCGCGGGTGATGCCGGCCATGGCAAAGCGGGGCCGCGGCACGACGAGCGCGGCCTCTAGCCCGAGCGCGCGCCAGTCCGCCCCCGCCCAGACCACCGCGGCGCGGGCGCGGCCTTTCGCCAGACCCTCGGCATAGGCGGGCGACATGGCGAGCGCGAGGTCATCGGGCCCCGCCATCGCAGGTTCGGCGGCGCCCTTGATGCGGATGCCGCCGTCGCCGTGCAGCTCGGCCCCGAGCGCGGCGGCGATCTCGGCGATCGTGTGGGTCATGTCGGGCGCCCCCCTGGAACGGGGCGCAGACTTAGCCCCGAACGGCCCCGAACGCCACCCCGGCGTTCTGCAGCGCGGCCCAGATCCGCGCGTCGCGGCCGTAGATGTCGCGGCGGAACTCGATCTCGCCCCGCGGGCCGGGATAGGCGGTGAAGTAGACGAGGTGCACCGGGATGTGCGTCTCGAAGTCGATCCGCGTCTGGCGTCCGGTGCGGAGCTGGCTGTCGAAGACCTCGCGCGGGTTGTCGACCTCGCGCGCGAGCAGGTGGTAGGCGAGGTCGAAGGGGTCGTTGAGCCGGATGCAGCCTGACGAATAGGCGCGGATGTCGCGCGCGAAGAGGTTCTTCGCCGGCGTGTCGTGCAGGTAGATCGCATCGGGGTTCGGGAACATGAACTTCACGAGACCGAGCGCATTGAGGTCCCCCGGCGGCTGCCGGACCGTGAAGGGGAAGTTCCGCGCGGTGTACTGCGTGAAGTCGATCTCGTCGCGGCTCACCACGCGGCCGCGCACGTCGATGAGCTGAAGGTACCGGGCCGCATAGGGGTCCTGCTGGAACCGCGGCAGGTAGTCGCGCGCGAGGATCGAGCGCGGGACCGTCCAGTCGGGGTTCAGCTCCATGTACTCCATCTCGTCCGAGAACTCGGGCGTGCGCTTGCCCTCGATCCGCTCGCCCACGACAGACCGCGTCTCGAAGCTCACCTTGCCGTCGTCATAGACCTTGGTCGAGAAGTCGGTGAGGTTGACCCAGACATGCCGGTCGCCCTTCCCGTCGGGATGGTTCATCCAGCGCTCGCGCTCCATTGCCACGAGGATCTGGGCAAGCCGCGTCTCGGCGTCGATGTTGATCATCTCGACCGTGGCGGGCCCCGCCTCGCCATCGGGGGCGAGCCCGTGGTCGGTCTGGAAGGTCAGTACCGCCTGCTGCATCGCGGCGTCATAGGTCGCCGTCGCGGTCCGCGGGAGGTAGCCCATGCGGATCAGCCGGTTGCGGAGCGAGACGACATCGTCGCCCGCGTCGCCCGGCCGCAGGGTGCGGGTCACCCGGGCCGGCGCGCCCCAGCCGCCCTCGGCCACCAGGCGCTCGGCTTCCATCCGCGCCTTCATGAGCTGGGCGTATTGCGGCGAGGACGGCGGCAGCGCGCGCAGGAAGGCCGCCGGCGTGGACAGCGAGAAGGCGCGCAGAAGCCCCTCGCGGCTTCGCAGCGGTACGGCGCGCTTGATCTCGTCATCGACCTCGGCCGGCACGAGCACGCCGGTCTGCACCTGCCGGGCGTAGCGCAGGAAGAGGCGGCTGATCCCGACCTCGGCGCGGCCGCGGTCGCGCTCGGTCGCGATGCCGCGCAGAAGCGCCTCGACCTGCCCGGGCGCGTGGCGGTCGGCCGGCAGGCCGTGAAGCGCGGCCTCGGACAGCGCGGACACGAGCGCCGAGAGCCTGTCGCGGTCGGCCCGGCCGTCGCCGGTCCAGATCGGCTCGTAGTCCCGCGCGCGGTAGAAGGCGGCGATGTCCTCGTCCTCGGCCGCGGCCTCGGCTATGGCCTGCATGAAGGGGCTGATCTGCGCCTCGGCGCGGAAGGCAGGGGCCGCCATCGCGAGGAGGATCGCCAGTGCCCAGACCTTGCCGGCCCCAAGTCGCCCCGTCATGCCCATCGCGCGCTCCAACCTTCGGGTTCCATGTCTTCTTTCCGACAAACCGTGCGGCAAGTCCACCGCAGATCGGGCGCCGGGCGCCGCGGCTGCCGCATCCCCGCGACCACCGCCCGAGCCTGTGGCCTGCATGCCGCAATTTTCGCCAAGCTGAGCAAGAATCTGCCGAAAATCGGGCGGTCGTGCGGCATTTGTTGTCAATCGTCTTGGTCCGCGCACGAAGCTGTGACATACGGAGCTTGCGCCTGGGGATGAGGCATGAACCGGCACGGAGAATTCCGGCCCCACGAGAGCGACGGGACGCAATAGAACCGATGCGAGAATCGACGGCGGACAGTCTTTCGCGGCGCACCCTCCTGCGCGCCTTCGCAGCCACGGCGGCAGTCGCAGCACCCACCTATGCCAACGCCTTCGGGCTCCTTCGGGGAGCTGGGGACATCCGCCGGATGTCGATGTACTCTTCCCGGACGGGAGAGACGGTCGAGACCGTCTACTGGATCGACGGCGACTACATCCGAGAGGCCGTGCTGGAAATCAGCCGGCTGATGCGCGACTGGCGCAACAACCAGGTCAAGCCGATCGACCATCGCACGATCGACATCATGGCGGCCTCGCACAACCTTCTCGACACGGGCGA
>DAINOF010000185.1:0-1609 GCA_036735505.1 Paracoccaceae bacterium | reverse complement strand
GCCCTACATGCTGCTGTCGGGCTACCGCTCACCCGCCACGAACTCGATGCTGCGGAGCCGGTCGAGCGGGGTTGCGCGGAACTCGCTGCACATGCAGGGCCAGGCCGCCGATCTTCGGCTCAAGAGCCGCAGCGTCGCCCAGATGGCGCGGGCGGCCGCTGCCTGCAACGCGGGCGGCGTGGGCAAGTACTCGCGCTCGAACTTCGTGCACATGGACTGCGGTCCGGTCCGCGTCTGGGGCCGCTGAGACCCGCCATGCGTGGTCCGTGCGACTAGCCCGGCACCATCCTGTAGACCGCGCCGTTCCCGACACTCAGAAACCACACTGACCCGTCCGGCGCCTCGCGCACGTCGCGCACGCGCGCGGTCTCGGGCGTGGCGATGCGCTCGATCTCCCGCAGGGGCGCACCACCGACCCGCGCGATGTGGTCCGAATTGAGCGACCCCACCAGGATCTGACCGCGCCAGTCGGGAAACAGGCGGCCGGAATGGACGACCATCCCGGACGGCGCGATCGAGGGGTCCCAGTAGAAGGCCGGCTGCTCGAGCCCCGGCTTCGCCGTCCCCTCGCCGATGCGCCGACCCGAATAATGCCGGCCGTAGGAGATCACCGGCCAGCCGTAGTTGGCGCCCCGGCGGATCAGGTTGATCTCGTCGCCGCCGCGCGCGCCGTGTTCGGCGACCCAGAGGGTGCCGGCGCCGTCGAGCGCCGCGCCCTGCGGGTTGCGGTGGCCGTAGCTCCAGATCTCGGGCCGCGCGCCGGGGGTGTCTGCGAAGGGGTTGTCGCCCGGCACCGACCCGTCGCGGTTCAGGCGCACCACCGTCCCGTTGTGGTTCGACAGGTCCTGCGCGCTCATGTCCTCGCCGCGGTCGCCGATGGTAAGGAAGAGCCGCCCGTCCGGCGCCTCGACGATGCGGCTGCCGAAGTGGCGGCCGCCGCGGAAGCCGGGTGCGGACTGGAACAGCATCCGCAGGTCGGCGAGCCGCTCCATCCCCGCGTCCCACCGCCCGACGGCGAGCGCGGTGCCCGCGCCGTTGCCCTGCCGGACGGCATAGCTCAGGACCACCTCGCGCGAGCGGGCGAAGTCCCGCGGGACCATCACGTCGAGCAGGCCGCCCTGCCCGTCCAGCGCGACCTCGGGAAGCCCGCCGATCCGGACCGCGCGGCCCTCGACCGCGGCGAGGAGCCGCCCATCGCGCTCGGTCACGAGAAAGCCGCCGCCCGGAAGGAAGGCGAGGCCCCAGGGCTCTTCGAGCCCGCCCAGCACGCGCTCGATGCGGATGCCGGCGGCCCGGACGGGCGCCGCGAGGCCCGCGGCGGCGAGCGCCGCGGCGCCGGCAAGCAGTGTGCGTCTGCGAAGCATTCCCTGTCCTCCCCTGTCGCGGAACCCTCTGTCCCGACAAGAGCTAGTGGTCTTCGGGCGCAGGTCCATGCCGCTCCGGACGGCGCGGCCGGGGAATTCCGCCTTCCCTTTCACGCCCTCTGCCTCTAGTTAATTCCGCAGGACGTGTGTCCATTCAGGGAGAATACAATGAAAAAACTGCTTCTGGCCTCTGCCGCGACCGCGCTCGTCGCCGGACCCGCGCTCGCGCAAGAGTCGATCAAGCT
>DAINOF010000184.1:0-5976 GCA_036735505.1 Paracoccaceae bacterium | reverse complement strand
GACGAGCCGACGAACCACCTCGACATCACCGCGATCGGCTGGCTAGAGGCCGAACTGAAGGCGACGCGGGCCGCGGTGGTGCTCATCTCGCACGACCGGGCCTTCCTGCGCGCGCTCACCCGCACGACGCTGTGGCTCGACCGGGGCGAGCTGCGCCGCAACGACCGGGGGTTTTCCGACTTCGAGGCCTGGCGCGACCGGCTCTGGGCCGAGGAGGACGACCAGCGCCACAAGCTCGAGCGCAAGATCAAGGCCGAGGCGAAGTGGGCCGTCGAAGGCATCAGCGCGCGGCGCAAGCGCAACCAGGGCCGGGTGCGCGCGCTCGAGGCGCTGCGCAGCGAGCGGTCCGAGATGATCCGCCGGCAGGGCGCGGCGGCGATGGACTTTGCGAGCGGCGGCAAGACCGGGAAGAAGGTCATCGAGGCGGATGGCATTTCAAAGAGCTACGGCGGGAAGCTCATCCTGTCGGAGTTCTCGTTCCGGGTGGCGCGCGGCGACCGGGTCGCCTTCGTCGGCCCGAACGGCGTGGGCAAGACGACGCTTCTGAAGATGCTGACGGGCGACACGGCGCCCGACGCCGGGACCGTCGCGCGCGGCACCGGGATCGAGATGGCGGTCTTCGACCAGAGCCGCGCCGCGCTCGACCCCGAGGCGAGCCTCTGGGAAAGCCTGACGGGCGACGCCCTGATGCGCGTCTCGGGCCGCGCGGACCAGGTGATGGTGCGCGGCCAGCCGCGGCATGTCGTGGGCTATCTCAAGGACTTCCTGTTCTCCGAGGCGCAGGCGCGGGCGCCGGTGCGGTCGCTGTCGGGAGGCGAGAAGGCGCGGCTTCTGCTCGCGCGGCTGATGGCCAAGCCCTCGAACCTCCTCATCCTCGACGAGCCCACGAACGACCTCGACGTCGAGACGCTCGACCTGCTCGAGGAGATCGTTGCGGATTACGACGGCACCGTTCTTCTGGTGAGCCACGACCGCGACTTCATCGACCGGGTGGCCACGGTGACGGTCGCGATGGAGGGCGACGGGCGGGCGACCGTCTATGCGGGCGGCTGGAGCGACTACCGGGCGCAGCGCGGAGAGGATGAGGCGCGCGAGGCCGCCGGGCGGGCGAAGCCCTCGGCGCCGGAGCCGAAGCCGCGCGAGCGCGACAAGGCGGGGCTGTCCTTCACCGAGAAGCACCGGCTCGAGGCGCTGCCGGCGCTCATCGCGCGGCTCGAGGCCGAGATCGGCAAGCTCGGCCAGCTTCTCGCCGATCCCGATCTCTTCGCCCGGGAGCCGGTGAAGTTCCGCAAGGCGACCGAGGCGCTGTCCGAGCGGCAGGGTGCGCTGGCGGCGGCCGAGGAGGAGTGGCTGGCGCTCGAGGAGAAGGCGGCGGGGTAGGGGGCGCTGCCTCCGCCCCGCACGGCGCCCGTCAGCGGGGTCTCGGCGTCCGGCCGGCCAGCACCTCGGCCATCCAGTCGGCGTCGATGTTGCCGCCGCAGAGGATGACGCCGACCTCGAGGCCCGCCATGCGGTCGCGTTCCTGCATGAGCGCCGCGAGAGGCGCCGCGCCGGCCCCCTCGGCGAGGTTGTGGGTGTCGGTGTAGAAGGCGCGGATCGCCTCGGCCACCTCGTCGTCCGTGACCGAGACGATGCGGTCGGCGCCGGTCCGGTAGATGTCGAAGGCGGCCTGCACCGGCACGCGCACCGCCATGCCGTCGGCGAAGGTGCGGGCCGAGGAGGTTTCCACGAGGTGGCCGGCCTCGACCGACAGTTTCGCGCAGGGCGCCGCGTCGCTCACCACGCCCACGACCCTGGTGGAGAGCCCGAGCGCATCGCGCGCGGCGATGGTGCCGCAGATGCCCGAGCCGCAGCCGATGGGAACATAGACCGTGTCGAGGTCGGGGCGGGCGGTGAAGAGCTCCCACGCATAGGTCGCGACGCCGCGGACAAGCTCGCGGTGGAACGGCGGCACGATGAAGAGCCCCTCGGCCGCGCCCACGCGAAAGGCTTCCTCGCGCGCCGCGTCGAAGTCGTCGCCGTGTTCCACGAGTTCTGCCCCGAAGGCGCGCATGGCCGCGTTCTTTTCGGGCGAGTTTCCGCGGGGGACGTAGACGAGCGCGCGGAGGCCTGCGGCACGGGCGGCGCGGGCCTGGCTTTGCCCGTGGTTGCCGCGGGTCGCGGTGACGATGCCGGGGCAGGCGGGATCGGTGCGGCGGAGCCAGTCGATCAGCGTGATGCCGCCGCGGATCTTGAAGGCGCCGGTCGGCGTATGATTCTCGTGCTTGACCCAGACCCGCGCGCCGGTCCGCGCGGCGAGAAGCGGCCAGGCGTGCTGCGGCGTGGGGGGCATGTGGGCGTGGACGAGGCGGGCCGCGTCTTCGAGTTCCCTGGCAGTGAACATGGGGCCTCCTCGGCTGGTTCGGCCCGTTCTGGACCGGATGGGCGCCGCGGGCAAGGCGGCTGGACTTCGGCCGCGAAGGGTGGTCTTCGTGGGCCGCTTCCGGGGAGGGCGGCGATGGCGGATGCGACATCGGGCGGCGACACGGCGCGCGGCTTCGGCTTCGCGGTCTCGGCCTATCTGTTCTGGGGCATCCTGCCGGTCTACATGAAGGCACTCGCCCATATGCCCCCCTCCGAGGTCGTCGCGCACCGGGTGCTGTGGTCGGTGCCGGTGGCGGGCGCGATCCTCTGGGCCACGGGGCGCACCGGCGATCTGGGGCGCGCGCTGCGCGACCCCCGCACGCTGGCGATGGCGGCGCTGACGGCGACGATCATCTCGGTCAACTGGGGCATCTACGTCTGGGCCATCGGCGCGGGCCTCGCGCTTGACGCGGCGCTTGGCTACTACGTCAACCCGCTGTTTTCGGTGTTGCTCGGCGCGGTGCTGCTCAAGGAGCGGCTGACGCGGGCGCAGGTGGCGGCCATCGCGCTTGCCGCGGTCGCGGTGGGCGTCCTGACCTGGGAGACGGGGCGGGTGCCGGTGGCCGCGCTCGCGCTCATGCTGACCTGGGGGGCCTATGCCTATTTCAAGCGCTCGCTGCCCATCGGGCCGAACCAGGGGTTCCTGCTCGAGGTGCTCTTGCTCACGCCCTTCGCGCTCGGATGGCTTGGCGTTCTCGCGGCGCGGGGCGAGGCGCATTTCGGCGCGACCACGGGGGACAGCTGGCTTCTGGCCGGCACCGGGATCGTGACCGCGGTGCCGCTCATCCTCTATGCCTACGGGGCGAAGGGGTTGAGGCTGTCGACGATCGGCATCCTGCAGTACATCTCGCCCACGCTCATCTTCCTTACCGCCGTCTTCGTCTTCGGCGAGGAGTTCGGGCGGGCCGAGCGGATCGCCTTCCCGATGATCTGGGCGGCGCTGGCGATCTACACGCTGTCGCTCGTGCAGAGCGCCCGGGCGGGGCGGGCGGCGGGCTAGGGGGGCTTCGATGCTGTTCGCGGCGATATCCGACATCCACGGCAATTCCGCGGCGCTCGACGCCGTGCTCGCCGACATCGCGCGGCGCGGGGTGGAGCGGGTGGTGAACCTCGGCGACGCGCTGAGCGGGCCGCTCGACCCCGCGGGCACGGCCGACCGGCTTCTGGCGCTGGACCTGCCCACGGTCGCGGGGAACCACGACCGGACGCTGGTCGACCGGCCGCCCGAGGCGCAGGAGCTGTGGGAGCAGTGGACCTATCCGCTTCTGTCGCCTTCGCATCTCGACTGGGTTCGCAGCCTGCCGGCCCTGCGCGACTGGAACGGGGTCCTTCTGACCCACGGCTCGCCGAGGGGCGACGAGGACAACTGGCTGCACGACCGCGACGGGCGGGGCGGGCTACGCGAACGGACGCTCGAGGAGGTGGCCGAGCGCGCCGGGGACTGCCCGCAGCGGCTGATCCTGTCGGGGCACACGCACATGCCGCGCATGGTCCGGCTGCCGGACGGGCGGTGCCTCGTGAACCCGGGGCCGCTGGGCCTGCCGGCCTATTCCGACCCCCGGCCGCCGGTGCCGACCGCCGCGATGACCGGGGCGCCGGACGCGCGCTATGCGATCTGCGAGGAGGTGGCGGGCGACTGGAGAGTAGCGCTTCTCACCGTCCCCTACGACCCGTCCGAGATGATCGCCCGGGCGCGGGCGCTGGGGGCCGAGACCTGGGCCTCGGCGCTCGCAACGGGGTGGAGCCGGGCGGCGCCGCTTCCGGAGTGAGCGGCAAGCCTTTGCAAACGAACAAGGATTCTCCGCATACACCTGCGGTTTATCGGGCTTCGCCCGCGGTTTATTGCCGTCCGGGAGGGGGCCGGTCAGTTTGCCTGCGTGTCCGACAGCGAGGACAGGCCAACAGACGGTAGACGATCATGCAGCGACTGAAGACACTCCTTATCACGACGCTTCTGACGGGGGCGATCCTTCCGGGTCAGGCGGCGGCCGACGACAGCTTCGGCGACCGGTGGCGCGCGTTCTGGGCCGAACAGGGGCAGAAGGAAGCCGAGAAGCGGCGCGAGCGCGACACGCAGTTCCGCGCGCAGTCCCGTCCGGGCCGGAGCGGCGACGACGACGACCGAGGCTCGTCGAACTCGAACTCCAATTCGAGCAGCAACTCGAACTCGAACAGCAGCTCCAACTCGAACTCCAACTCGAACTCGAACAGCAACTCGAACTCGAGCAGCAACTCGAGCTCGAACAGCAGCTCGAACTCGAACAGCAACTCGAACTCGAACAGCAGCTCCAACTCAAGCTCCAACTCGAGCTCGAACTCCAGCTCGAACTCGAGCGACGACTCCGACGACGATTGAGCAGGGCCGGGCGGCCGGTCAGCCCGCGATCAGCCGCCCTCGCGCCCCCCTCGGGGTGCCCGCGCGTCGAGACGGTACCACCCCGTCTCGGCGCGCGTATTGCGGAAGATCGTCTCGCGCTCGGCCGATTCCGCGGGCGTTTCCGCCCGGATCTCGGCCCCGATCTCGCTCGCGTCGCGGCGGAACGGGATGACATGGGCGACGGGCGAGCCCTTCTCGATCACGTGCAGCCCGTCGGGGCCGGTGGCGAAGAAGGGGAAGTGGACCGGCGCGCGGTAGGTGTCGGTGTCGACCACGCCCGCAAGGATCTCGAAGAGGCCGTTCGGGCGGTTGAGCGGGTTCACGAAAAGGCAGCTCCAGCCGGGCGGGGTCACGATGGTCCAGAAGTTGTGGACCTTGCGCGGCACGCGCGCGCCCCAGGGGTTGCCGCGCACCTGATGCGTCCCGTGGTTGCTGATCATCGCGCGATCGAAGTCCCAGCCCGCCTCGACGAAGGCGCCGCCGTCGCGGATCTCGAGCCGGACGGTGGCGGCGAGCGGGATGATCCACCCCGTCGTCATTGCGTCGAGGAAGGGCATGCAGCGCTTGATGGTGAGGCCGGTGTCGGTCTTCGACAGCTGCGCCTCGTCCACCGCCGGAAGCTTGCGGAACCAAGGCGGGATGTAGTCCTTGGCGGGCACCGGCGACGCGATCACGCCCACGTCGCGCGGTTCGCACAGGAACCTGATCCTGGGCCTCGTCGTCCTCGAAAAGATCGGCATGAATGGCCCCGTGCAGCCGTTCGTCCCGGGACGACCCTAGCGCCCCGGGCGGGCTGGGCGCGAGGGTCAATCGATGACGATGGGGATCCGGCGGACGAGCCGGTGGCCCTCGGGGTCGTAGATCAGGATCTCGTCGTCCGAGGTGACGATGGCGATCCAGCCGGTGCCCTGGGTATAGGCGGTCGCGGTCACGCCCTCGGGCAGCAGGATCGCGTCGGGGACGAACGGCCCCGGAGGCACCCGAAGCCGGATGACAAGCAGGACGACGATCGCTAGAACGCCGAGGATCATGCTGGCGGTCAGCACCGTCACGAGCCGCCTGAGGAACCTCAGGTTGCGCGCCTCGGTCCCGGAGACCCCGTCCTCGCCCATGCCTCTCCCCGTCATCCGCGTCATCATCGGGGCCGATCCGCCCGACCGGCTTGATAAGGCACTGGCCCGCTTCGTGCCAGAGGA
>DAINOF010000183.1:0-5993 GCA_036735505.1 Paracoccaceae bacterium | reverse complement strand
GACGTGATGAAGAAGATGGGCCGGATGGGCAAGGCGGGCCTGATGCGCCAGATGGGCGGCATGCTCGGCCTGAAGGGTGGCATGCCGTCCGAAGCCGAGATCGCGAAGGCGCGCGAGCAGCTCGGCGCGCAGGGCGCCCTGCCCCGGAGCCTCCCCGGCCTCGGCGGCGGCGGGATGCAGCTTCCCCCGGGCCTCTCCGGCTTCGGCAAGAAGAAGTGACGCGCATGGCTTCATCTTGGCACAAGTACTCAAGGCCGCCCCATCCGTCCCGCGCGACGGCCAGGCCGGGGCGCGCGCCCTCCCCCGCTTGCGGGGGAGGGACGGGGAGGGGGGCTGCTTGGTCGGCGAGGGGGTCCGCATGACGACCACCATCGCAATCCCCACCATCGAGACCGACCGTCTCACGCTCCGCGCGCCGCGGCTCGAGGACTTCGAGCCCTATGCCGCCTTCTGCGGCTCCGAGCGGGCGAAGGGCGTGGGCGGCCCCTACACCCGCAGCCAGTCCTTCCAGCGGCTCGAGGGGCTCGTCGGCCACTGGCACCTGCGCGGCTTCGGCCGCTGGATGGTCACGGACCGCGCCACGGGCACGCCGCTCGGCGTCGTCGGCCCCATGCACCCGCTCGACTGGCCCGAGCCCGAGATCGCCTGGTCGGTCTTCGAACCCGCGGAGGGCCGCGGCATCGCGCGCGAAGCGGCCGAAGCCGCGCGGCGCTGGGTCTACGGGGTGCAGGGCTGGCGCACGGTCGTCAGCTGCACGACGCCCGACAACACCCGCTCCATCGCGCTCGCCCGCCGGATGGGGGCAGAGCAGGACGGCAGCTTCAGCCTTCCGTCCCACGGCGAACTCCTCATCTGGCGGCATCCCGGACCGGAGGCGCTGGCATGATCCCGGTGCTCGAGACCCCGCGGCTCCGCCTGCGCGCGATGACGCCCGCCGACTGGCCGGCCTATGCCGCGCTGATGGCGTCGCCGCGCGCCGCCTTCATGGGAGGGCCGCACGACATTCGCGGCGCCTGGGGCCTGTTCTGCCACGACGCGTCCGGCTGGGCGCTCTACGGCATGGGGGCGCTCATGGCCGACCGGCGCGACACGGGCGAGACCGTCGGGCAGGTCGGGATCAACCGGGGTCCGCTCTTCCCCGAACCGGAACTCGGCTGGTTCCTCCACGACGGGCACGAGGGGAACGGCTACGCGACCGAAGCGGCGCGCGCCCTGCGCGACTGGGCCTTCGGTGCCGCCGGCCTGCCGACGCTCGTCAGCTACATGGACCCCGGGAACCACGGCTCGGCCGCCGTGGCGCGCCGCCTCGGGGCGGTGCCAGACCCCGACGCGCCGCGGCAGCCGGGCCCCGAGAACGACGACGACCTCGTGTTCCGACACAGCCCCGGGGGCCGCGCATGATCCCGCATCTGGCCGGCACCCCCGTCCTCGAGACCGAGCGCCTGACACTCCGCGCCCCCGGCCCGCAGGACTGGGAGGCCTGGCGCGCCTTCATCCTCTCCGACCGGGCCGAATTCGTACGGTCGCCGGGGCTCGACGAACGCCTCGCCTGGCGCGCCATGGGCCACCTGATCGGCCACTGGGTCCTGCGCGGCTTCGGATCGTTCGTCTATTGCCTCAAGGGCACAGACCGCGCCATCGGCCATGCGGGCCCCTGGTTCCCGGCGACGTGGCCCGAGCGCGAGATCGGCTGGACGGTCTGGGACCCGGCCGCCGAGGGCAAGGGCTATGCTTTCGAAGCCGCCCTGGCCACGCTGGACCATGCGTTCGGCGATATAGGCTGGACCACCGCGGTCAGCTACATTGACCCTGCGAACACACGGTCGCTCGCACTGGCTTGCCGTCTTGGCGCCTGGCACGACGGCGCAGCAAGCGCACATGAAGACGGCCTCCTCGTCTACCGCCATCCCGCGCCGGGGGAGGCCGCGCCGTGATTCCGCCCTGCCTCGCCATGCCTGTTCCGGTCGCCCGTCCGGCCCGCGCCGCAGCGGCCGCCGCCAAGGACAACCACCGTTCGATCCGGCTCTGCGAAGCGCTCGGCGCCCGCCCCGACGGCACCCACGACGGGTGTCGCATCTACCGCCATACCCGACCGGAGTTCTCCGCATGACCGACGCCACCTCCCGCGCGGCCCAGATCCTCGCCAGCCACCGCGACTCGATCGACCGGCTCGACGCGATCCTCGTCTACACGCTGGGCGAACGCTTCAAGCACACCCAGGCCGTGGGCCGGCTCAAGGCCGAGCACGGCCTGCCGCCCGCCGATCCCGCGCGCGAGGCCAAGCAGATCGAGCGTCTCGAATGGCTCGCGCAGGAGGCCGACCTCGACCCCGAGTTCGCCAAGAAGTTCCTGGCCTTCGTGATCCAGGAAGTCATCCAGCACCACACCCAGCACCAGAAACAACCCTGAAGGAGATCAAGACCATGTCCATGAAGATCCGGCTCGCCCGCGGCGGTTCCAAGAAGCGCCCCACCTATTCCATCGTCGCCGCCGACAGCCGCATGCCCCGCGACGGCCGCTTCATCGAGAAGCTCGGCACCTACAGCCCGCTCCTGCCCAAGGACAGCGAGGACCGCATCAAGATGGACGTCGACCGCGTCAGGCATTGGCTGGCCGAGGGCGCGCAGCCGACCGACCGCGTGAGCCGCTTCCTCGAAGCCGCGGGCCTCGTGGCGAAGACGACCCGCCTGAACCCGAAGAAGGCCGTCCCCGGCAAGGCCGCGCAGGATCGCGCCGAAGAGAAGGCCGCCAAGGCCGCCGCAGCGGCGGAAGCCGCCAACGCGCCGGCCGAGGAGGAGCAGGCGGCCGAGTGACCCGGCCCGCCTGCCGCCATGCTGCGGCTCCTTGCGCTTCCCCTTCTCGGCCCGCTGATCCGGCCGGTCGTCGTCGCGCTGGCCGCAGCGGCCTTCGTCGCCGGCATCCATGTCGAGCGGCAGGCGCAGGAGCGCCGCTGCGCGGCCGAGGGCGGGACATGGGCCGCGGGCCTCTGCCGGGGCGCGCCCCTGTGAGGTCCGGCCCATGACCGCCGGCCAGGTCTGCGTGGGCGCCGTCGGCGGCGCCTTCGGCGTGCGCGGCGAGGTGCGGCTCAAGAGCTTCTGCGCCGTGCCCGAGGACATCGCCGCCTACGGCCCGCTCGTCGCCGAGGACGGCCGCCGGTTCGAGGTGACGGTCACGGGCCAGGTCAAGAACGGCCTTTCGGCACGCCTGTCCGGCGTGACGTCGAAGGAGGCGGCGGACGCGCTCCGCGGGGTGCGGCTCTATGCGCCGCGGGACGCGCTGCCCTCGCTGCCCGACGACGAGTTCTACCACGCCGACCTGATCGGGCTCGAGGTCTTCGACACGGGCGGCGCGCCGCTCGGCCGCGTGCGGGCGGTCCTGAACCATGGCGCCTCGGACCTTCTCGAACTCGACCGGCCCGGGCAGGGCGGCACGGTGCTCCTGCCCTTCACGAAGGCCGTCGTGCCCACCGTGGATCTCGCGCAGGGGCGCATGGTGGCCGACCCGCCCGAGGGCCTCCTGACCGAGGACTGAGGAACCCCGTCCCGCCCGCCGCGTTGCCCCGGCGACCGGCACGGCCGGGTTCACCTTTGGGGGGTTTCCTGTGATCGAACTCATTCTCATCCTGCTCGTCGTCGCGGCGGTCGCGGCACTTCTGGGCTTCGGAAGCCTGTCGGGCCTCGCGCTGTCGGGCGCCAAGATCCTGATCGCGATCGTGCTCGTGCTGTTCCTTCTGGTGATTCTCGGCGTCGTCGCGATCGCCTGACGGGCGCTACTGGGCGCTGCGCATCAGTTCGGCCGCACGCGCCCGGCCGAGGTCCACGCGGCAGGCCCCGATGGCGATCCCGGTGCCCGAGCCGCCCCCGAAACCCGCCCCCACGGCCTCGCACTGCGCGTCGCGGTAGGTCGTCCAGGCCGCCTGCGCGGCCTCGAGCGCGGGCACCGCCACCTCGCGGCCCGTGATCTCGTCGAGATCTGTGGCCGAGGCCATGGCGAAGCCCAGCGCGGCCTCGACGGCGGCCTCCACGCGCGCCTCGGTCTCGGCGACGCAATTGCCGATCTCGACCTGGCTCGAGACGCCGGTGTTGCATTCGAGGACCGGATCGGCTGCGGCCAGACCGGCCGCGGTCAGGACCGCCAGGAACGGAACGAGGCTCTTCATGGGCGAAACTCCCGGAACGCAGCGTGCCGAGACTATGCGCGGGCGGGCGTCCGGGGAAGGACCTCGCGCATTGCCCCCGCGCGGCCGGAGGGCTAGACAGCGCTCCACCCGAGGAGACGCGCCGATGTCCGAACCCCCTCCCCTGTCGCACGGCCGCCTCGCGGCCCGGCCCACGGCGGAACCGCGCGACCTCCTGACCGAAAGGCCGCATCTCGCGGGCGCCTGGGAGGCGCGCGTCGTCACGCTCCTGCCCGAGGCGTTTCCGGGGATGCTCGGCCTGTCGCTCGTCGGCCGGGCGCTCGACCGCGGACTCTGGCGGCTCGAGACGATCGACCTGCGGACCTTCGGCGAGGGCCGGCACCGCAACGTCGACGACACGCCCGCGGGCGGGGGCGCGGGCATGGTGATCCGCGCCGACATCCTCGCCCGCGCGATCCGCTTCGCCGAGCGCGACAGCCCCGACCGGAGCCGGCACCCGCTCGTCCTCCTCTCGCCGCGGGGCCGCCCCTTCGACCAGGCGACCGCGCGCCGCTTCGCCGCCGGAGACGGGATCACGCTGGTCTGCGGGCGGTTCGAGGGGATCGACGAGCGCGCGATCGAGGCCTTCGGGATGGAAGAGATCAGCCTCGGCGACTTCGTGATGACGGGGGGCGAGATCGCGGCCGAGGCGGTGATCGACGCGACCGTGCGGCTGAGGCCCGGTGTCCTCGGCAACGCCGCCTCGCCCGAGGAAGAGAGCTTTTCCGAGGGCCTTCTGGAGCATCCCCAGTACACGCGCCCCGCCATGTGGGAGGGGCGGGGCATCCCCGAGGTGCTGACCTCGGGCGACCACGGCGCGGTGGCCGCCTGGCGGCGCGCAGAGGCCGAGGCGCTGACCCGCGCGCGGCGGCCGGACCTCTGGGCGGCCTATCTGCGGCGGAGGGAGACGCCCTAGCCCGCGCCCGAGTTTCCGCTTGAACGGCAGGCGCCCACGCCCTATACGGCGCGAGGCCGCGGGCGGAATCGCCTCGCGGAGCGATGGCCCCTTCCCTGCCGGTCTTCGGCAGCAGGACGGACGGGGCGACGGACGCAAGGAACGGCACCTGAACTCTCCGGCGGGCGGCCCGATGGCCCGGCCCGGCAGAAGACCCGGAGCTCTGAGGCGCGGCAAGACTTCGGGGGAAAACCCCGGGCAGAGGAGTTGGTCTGATGGACCTGATCGCACAGCTGGAAGCCGAGCAGATCGCCGCGCTCGGCAAGGAGATTCCGGACTTCAAGGCGGGCGACACGGTCCGTGTCGGCTACAAGGTGACGGAAGGCACGCGGACCCGCGTGCAGAACTACGAGGGCGTCTGCATCGCCCGCAACAACGGCCGCGGCATCGCCGGGTCGTTCACCGTCCGCAAGATCTCGTTCGGGGAAGGCGTGGAACGGGTGTTCCCGCTCTATTCGACCAACATCGACTCGATCGCGGTGGTCCGCCGCGGCAAGGTGCGCCGCGCCAAGCTCTACTATCTCCGCTCGCGCCGGGGCAAGTCGGCCCGGATCGCCGAGGATTCGACCTACAAGCCGCTCGACAGCGGCACGGACGCCTGAGGACGGGACCCATGAAAAAAGACATCCATCCCGACTACCACTTCATCGACGTCAGAATGACGGACGGTACGGTGTTCAAGATGCGCTCGACCTGGGGCAAGGAGGGCGACACGCTCGCCCTCGACATCGACCCGACGGTGCATCCGGCCTGGACCGGCGGCTCCTCGCGGCTGATGGACACCGGCGGCCGCGTGTCGAAGTTCAAGAAGAAGTACGAGGGCCTGGGCTTCTGAGCCCGCCCCGCCTTCGGGACCGTCCG
>DAINOF010000182.1:0-5996 GCA_036735505.1 Paracoccaceae bacterium | reverse complement strand
CTTCATCCAGACCGACGCGGCGATCAACCGCGGCAACTCGGGCGGGCCGCTCTTCGACGCGACGGGCGAGGTCGTGGGCGTCAACACCGCGATCTTCTCGCCCACCGGCGGGAGCGTCGGCATCGGCTTCGCGGTGCCCTCGGCGGTGGCCGAGCGGATCGTGGCCGACCTGCGCGAGGACGGCAGGGTCGAGCGCGGCTGGCTCGGCGTCCAGATCCAGCCGCTCGACGAGGACATCGCCGCCGCCTTCGGGGTCGAGACGACCGACGGCGCCCTGATCGCCGCGGTCGAGCCCGGAAGCCCGGCAGAGGCGGCCGGCCTCGCCCCCGGGACCATCGTCACGGCAGTGAACGGGACCGCCGTCACGACGCCCCGCGACCTCGTCTTCGCAGTGGCCGATCTCGAGATGGGGTCCGAGGCCACGCTGACCGTTCGGACCGGCCCCGGAGAGACCGAGGAGGTGACGGTCACGATCGGCGAACAGCCCTCGATGCAGACGGCGGCGGCCGCGCCCGAGGACATGGGCGGGGACGGCGCGCGGCTCGGCCTCTCGGTGGCGCCGCTTTCGGCCGAGCTTCGCGCGCAGTTCGGCCTGCCCGACACGGTCAGGGGCCTCGCCGTGTCGCAGGTGCAGCCGGGCAGCCCCGCGGCCGAGGCCGGGCTCATGCGCGGCGACGTCGTCGTCGAGGCGGCGGGCGCGGCGGTCGCGGACGTGTCGGCGCTGCGCGAGGCCGCCGACGCGGCCGCGGCGGCGGGCCGCCCGCTGCTCCTGCGCGTCTTCCGGGACGGCCGCTACCTGTTCCGGGCGATCGACGTCGGCAGCGCCTGAGGTCCCGCCCGGCCCGCATCGCCGACCCTTGGCGCGTCGCGGTCCCGCGCCCACATGAGCGCCGGGACGGACGGGTGCGGAGACATCGGACATGTGGCGCAGAGCGATCGGACTTCTGGTGCTGGCGGCAGCGGCGCTCGCCGCCGTCGCCGTCTTCAGGGCGCCGCCCTGGTCGGCCGCGCCCGATGTCGTCCCCCGCCTCGTGGCGCCGCGGGGGGAACTCGCGCCCGCCGAAGAGACGGTCATCGCGCTGTTCGAGGCGACCAAGCCCTCGGTCGTCGCGATCACGACCTCGAGCCGCGTCTTCGACCCCTGGCGCCAGCGCGGCCAGGAGGTGCCGCGGGGAACCGGGTCGGGCTTCCTCTGGGACGCCGAGGGCCACATCGTCACCAACTACCACGTGATCGAGGGCGCCACGGGCGCGCAGGTCCGGCTCGCGGACGGGCGGGTCCTGCCCGCGCGGCTCGTCGGCGCGGCGCCGGCGCACGACCCTGCCGTGCTGCGGATCGACCCGGGCGCCGAGCCTGCGCCCGCGATCCCCGTGGGCGCAAGCGAAGACCTGCGGGTGGGCCAGTCGGTGCTCGCCATCGGCAACCCTTTCGGGCTCGACTGGACGCTCACCACCGGCATCGTCTCGGCGCTCGACCGCGAGATCCCGGGCCGCGACGGTCGCATGATCGAGGGGCTGATCCAGACCGACGCGGCGATCAACCCCGGCAATTCGGGCGGACCCCTGATCGATTCCTCGGGGCGTCTCATCGGCGTCAACACCGCGATCTTCAGCCCCTCGGGGTCGAGCGCGGGGATCGGCTTTGCGGTGCCCGTCGACACCGTGAACCGCGTCGTGCCGCAGCTGATCCGGACCGGCAGCTACCGGCCCCCGTTCCTCGGCCTCCGCCATGACGAGCGGATCAACGAGTTCGCGCGGCGGCAGGGGATCGACGGGGTCCTCGTGCTCGACGTGGTGCCGGGCTCGCCGGCCGAGGCCGCGGGACTCCGCCCCGCGCGGCAGACCCGCGACGGGCGCATCGTTCCGGGCGACATCGTCACGGGTCTCGGCGCGCGGCGGATCCTGACCTCGGGCGATCTCCTCAACGCGCTCGACCTGCACGCGGCCGGAGAGGAGGTGGAGCTTTGGGTCCAGCGCGATGGACGCGAGGCGCGGGTCGGGGTGACGCTGGCGGCCCCCCGCTGAGCCCGGCTGGCCAAGCCGCGCCGGGGAAGCTATGGGAACCCCGACAGCGACCAGCCGAAGGGGGCGCATGACACGGGTCTTCATCACCGGCACGGCCGGCTTCATCGGCTACCACCTGGCCGAGACGCTTCTTGCCGAGGGCATCGAGGTGCACGGCTACGACGGCATGACCGACTACTACGATGTCGCGCTCAAGCGCCGCCGGCACCAGATGCTTCTCCAGCACGAGCGCTTCGCCGCGACCGAGGCGATGCTCGAGGATTCGGAGACGCTGATGCGGTGCGTCGCGGATTTCGCGCCCGACATCGTCGTGCATCTCGCCGCGCAGGCGGGCGTGCGCTATTCGATCGAGAACCCGCGCGCCTATATCGACGCGAACGTGACCGGCACCTTCCACGTGCTCGAGGCGGCGCGGGCGCAGGGCCTGCGCCACCTCCTCATCGCCTCGACCTCCTCGGTCTACGGGGTGAACGAGGCGATGCCGTTCCGCGAGACCGACAAGGCCGACACCCAGGTGTCGCTCTACGCCGCCACGAAGAAGGCGGGCGAGGCGATGGGGCATGTGTACGCCCATCTCTGGGGAATTCCGGTCACGATGTTCCGCTTCTTCACCGTCTACGGACCCTGGGGCCGGCCCGACCTCGCGCTCTTCAAGTTCACCGACGCGATCCTCGACGGCCGCCCCATCGACATCTACAACCACGGCGAGATGTACCGTGACTTCACCCATGTGCGCGACCTCGTGCGCGGCATCCGCGGCCTGATGGACGCGGTCCCTTCGCGGCCGGCGCCCGGAGCGTCGATCCCCGAGGGCGACAGCCTGTCGCCGGTCGCGCCCTTCCGGATCGTGAACATCGGCAATTCCGAGAAGGTGCGGCTTCTCGACTTCGTCGAGGCCATCGAGGCGGCGGTGGGACGCAAGGCGGTGCGCAACTACATGGACATGCAGCCGGGCGACGTGCCCGCGACCTGGGCCGACGCGTCGCTCTTGCAGGCGCTGACCGGCCATCGGCCGGCGACCGACTTCCGCGAGGGGGTGCGCGAGTTCGTGGCCTGGTTCCGCGACTATTACGGCAAGTAGGCGGAGCGCCTGCGGCGCAAGACCTCTGGCATTCCGCACGCGTGCCGCGCGCTTCATGCGGTTGGGGGAAGGTGAGACGGGGGTAGGGAACGGGGATGGCGATGTTCGAAGGCAAGGCGGCGGTCGTGACGGGCGGGGCCTCGGGGCTCGGGGCCGCTGCGGCGGGGGCGCTCGCGGCGGCGGGGATGCGGGTCGTGGTGTTCGACCTCAACGCCGAGGCGGGCGAGGCGCGGGCCGCGGCGCTGGACGGGCGGTTCGTGCGCGTGGACGTGGCGGATGCGGACAGCGTCGCGGAAGGGCTCGACGCGGCCGAGGCCGCCTTCGGGGTGCCGCGGGTGGTCGTCAACTGCGCCGGGATCGCGCCCGCGGCGAAGACGGTGTCGCGCGGTGCGGCGCATGATCCGAAGCTCTTCGAGACCGTCCTGCGGGTGAACCTTCTGGGCAGCTTCCTCTGCGCAAGCCAGGCGGCGGCGCGGATGGCGGCGGCCGAGCCCCTTGGGCCCGACGGGGCGCGGGGGGTGATCGTGAACACGGCCTCGGTGGCGGCCTACGAGGGGCAGGTGGGGCAGGTGGCCTATGCGGCCTCGAAGGGCGGGATCGTGGGCATGACCCTGCCGATGGCGCGGGACCTCGCCGACAGGGGCGTGCGGGTCTGCGCCATCGCGCCGGGGCTGTTCCTGACGCCGCTGCTCGAGGGGCTGCCGCAGGAGGTGCAGGAGAGCCTCGGGCGTCAGGTGCCCTTTCCGCCGCGGCTCGGCGCGCCGTCGGAGTTCGGCGCGCTCGTCCGGCACATCGTGGAGAACCCGATGCTGAACGGCGAGGTCATCCGGCTCGACGGCGCGATCCGGATGGCGCCGCGCTAGGCCTTCGCGGCGGCGCGGATCAGGTCGGCGCCCTTCTCGGCGATCATGATGACGGGCGAGTTGGTGTTGCCCGAGGTGATGCGCGGCATCGCCGAGGCGTCGATCACGCGGAGCCGCTCCACCCCCCGCACGCGCATCTCGGCGTCGAGCACGGCGCCCGCGTCGGTGCCCATGCGCGCGGTGCCGACGGGGTGGAAGATGGTGGTGGCGATGGCCCGGGCGCCGGTCAGCACCTCGTCGTCGCTCTCGTGCCCCGGGCCGGGGCGGAATTCCTCGGGGCGGTATTTCGCGAGCGGGGCCTGCGCCATGATGTGCCGCGTGAGCCGTATGGCGCGGATGGCGATGAGGCGGTCGCGCTCGGCCGAGAGGTAGTTGGGGTCGATCTCGGGGGCGCGGCGGGGGTCGGGGCTCAGGATGCGCACATGGCCCCGGCTGTCGGGACGCAGGTTGCAGACGCTGGCGGTGATGCCCGGGAAGGGGTGCGGCGCGTGCCCGAAGGCGTCGAGCGTCACCGGCTGGACGTGGTATTCGAGGTCGGGTGTGCCTGCGTCCGGTCCCGAGCGCGCGAAGGCGCCGAGCTGGCTCGGGGCCATCGACATGGGCCCCCGGCGCTTCAGCGCGTATTCGAGGGCGATGGCGGCTTTCCCGCGCAGCGTGGCGGAGAGCTCGTTCAGCGTCTGCACGCCGTGGACCTTGTACGCGCAGCGGATCTGGAGGTGGTCCTGGAGGTTGCCGCCGACATCGGGGCTGTCTTGCAGGACCGGCAGACCCATGTCGCGCAGAAGCTCGCCGGGGCCGATGCCCGACAGTTGCAGGAGCGCTGGGGAGTTGATCGCGCCGGCGGACAGGATCACTTCGCCCCGTGCCCGCGCCACGGCGGGGAAGCCGCGGATGTGCATGGCGACGCCCTTGGCGCGCTTGCCGTCGAAGAGGATACGGTCGGCCTGGGCATGGGTCTGGACGCGCAGGTTCGGGCGGTGCTTCGCGGGGCGCAGGAAGGCCTTGGCGGTGTTCCAGCGCCAGCCCGACCGCTGGTTGACCTTGAAGTAGCCCACGCCTTCGTTGTCGCCGGTGTTGAAATCGGCCGACGCGGGGATGCCGGCGGCCACGGCGGCGGCCCGCCAGGCGTCGAGGATCTCCCACGACAGGCGCTGGTCCTCCACCCGCCATTCGCCGCCCGTGGCGTGATGGTCGGAGGCGCCGGCGGCGTGATCCTCGGACTTGAGGAAATACGGCAGGACATCGTCCCAGCCCCAGCCCGTCAGGCCCATCTGCCGCCAGCCGTCATAGTCCGCCGCCTGTCCGCGCAGGTAGAGCATCCCGTTGATGGACGAGCACCCGCCCAGCACCTTGCCGCGCGGATAGAGGAGGCTGCGGCCGCCCAGCCCCTCGGAGGGTTTCGTGCGATACATCCAGTCGGTGCGGGGGTTGCCGATACAGTAGAGGTAGCCCACGGGGATGTGGATCCAGTGGTAGCGGTCCGTGCCGCCCGCTTCGAGCAGGAGGACGGTCTTCGTGCCGTCCTCGCTCAGGCGGTTCGCGAGCACGCAACCGGCCGAGCCCGCGCCGACGACGATGTAGTCGAATTGTCCCAGATCGTGCATGGCTGGCCTCTCCCCCGGCCGGTATAGCGCCGGGGGGTGGGGCGAGGCCAGAGGCGCGGGCAGTCGGGTGCGGTTGACCCTGCCCGGTGGCGGCTGCAAGGTCGCGCGACAAGAGCAGGAGAGCTGGGATGACGGTGCGCGTCGGCGTGGATATCGGCGGCACGTTCACGGACGTGGCGCTCGAGCATCCGGGCGGGCTGACGACCGCCAAGGTGCTGACCGACTATGCCGAGCCGGGGGCGGCGATCCTTCAGGGCATCCGCATCGCGGCGGCGCGGGCGGGGGCGCGGCCTGCGGACATCGGGCAGGTGATCCACGGCACGACGCTGGTCACGAACGCGCTGATCGAGCGGCGGGGGGCGCGGATGGCCTTCGTGACCACCGAAGGCTTCCGTGACGTGATCGAGATGCGGTCGGAGAACCG
>DAINOF010000181.1:0-6036 GCA_036735505.1 Paracoccaceae bacterium | reverse complement strand
CAGGTGGAACAGGTGGGCACGCCGGCCGACCTCTACCGCAATCCGGCCACCACCTTCGTGGCGGGCTTCCTCGGCAGCCCGCCCATGTCGCTCCTGATGGGGCGGGTTGCCGAGGACCGGGCCTCGGTCGTGCTCGATGGCGGGCGCCCGGTGGCGCTGCCGGGCAGGATCGACGCCGCGCCGGGCAGCCTTGTCGCCGTGGGCATCCGCCCCGAGCATGTGCGGCTGGGGGCGGGCCCCGAGGCGGACGTGGATTTCGTCGAGGAACTGGGCAACGGGCGTCTGGTGCATCTGGGCATCGACGGGCAGCTTCTGTCGGCCCATGTCCTGACCTCGGACGGGCGGACTTTCGGGGCGCGGACGGGCGTCACGTTGCCGGCCGAGCACCTCCATGTCTTCCGGGCCGAGACCGGGCGCGCCCTGCCCGTCGCGCGCCACCTGCAGGCGGTGCGCGCATGAGCCGGGTCATCCAGATCACCGACCTTCACCTCGTGCCCCCGGGGCGCGCGCTTTTCGACACCGATCCGGCCGTGCGCCTGCGCCTGTGCCTGCGCGACATCGCGGCGCGGCAGGGGGCGGCGGACCTCCTCGTCTTCACCGGCGACCTGACCCATCGCGGCGAGCCCGAGGCCTATGCCCTGCTCGCCCGGATCCTCGCCGAGGAGACCGCCCTGCCCTGCCGCCTGCTTCTGGGCAACCATGACGACCGCGCGGCCTTCCGCGCCGCCTTCCCGGACCAGCCGGTCGATCCGGCGGGCTTCGTGCAATCGGTCGTGGACCTGCCCGAGGGGCGGCTGATCCTGCTCGACACGCTGGACGACGGGAGCCACGGGGGCACGCTCTGCCCCGCGCGGCTCGGCTGGCTCCGCGACAGGCTGGACGAGGCCGCGGGGCGGCCCGTGCACCTCTTCCTGCATCATCCGCCCTTCGCCATCGGAATGGCGGGGGTGGACGGCATCCGCCTGCGCGACGGCGACGCGCTGGCCGAGGTGCTGGCGGGGCACGGCGTGGCGCAGATGTATTTCGGCCATGTCCACCGCCCGGTCGCCGGCAACTGGCGCGGCATCCCCATCGCGATGGGCTACGGCCTGAACCACCAGGCGGCGC
Source organism: Paracoccaceae bacterium (assembly GCA_036735505.1). GTDB lineage: Bacteria > Pseudomonadota > Alphaproteobacteria > Rhodobacterales > Rhodobacteraceae > DAINOF01. The sequence goes on along the minus strand of DAINOF010000181.1, from coordinate 4,929 downwards.
TGAACCTCGACGGGGCGCGGCATCGCGGGCGGACGGGCCCCGCGGAATATGCCGTGATCCTGATGGAGGCGGACCGGACCATCGTGCATTTCCACGATTTCCTCTACACCTACCCCGAGATCGTGACCCCCGGCATGGACGGGTGAAGCGGCACGGCGCCCTCGGCCTCGGCGATGGCGGCCTCGATCCGGCCCGCGCCCAGGTCCGCCTCGTTCACGCCGAGGGCCTGGGTCGACAGGTCCGCCGCGACCGTCGCATGGCGCAGCGCCAGGCCGTCGGGCGCCCCTGACATCGTCGCGGCCAGGAACACGCCCACGAAGACGTCGCCCGCGCCGGTGACGTCGACGGGCGTGACGGGCACGCCCACCGCATGCTGGATTCGCCCGCCCGCATCCAGAAGCGCGCTGCCGTCGGGGCCGAGATGGACCACGATCCGGCAGTCGCGCGACCATCCCTCGCGCGAGAGTTCCGCCGCGACGGCGCCGGGCAGGTCGGCATCGGGAAGACCGGGCGCGATCCGCCGCGCCATCGAGCAGCTGAGGAAGATGAGGCGGAAGACGTGGCTGAGGCCCGCGAGGGCCGCGGCGCTGCCATGGGTGGCCGGAAGGCCGGTCGTGTCCATGCTGAGCGTCCAGCCGAGCGCCGCAAGCTCGCGCGCGGTCGGCAGGCAGGAATCGAGCAGGTAGCCCTCGATATGCACGACGTTCGCGGTGCCATGCCCGGCCAGCCGGTCGAGGCGGAAGCGCAGGCCGGGCGGCACCTGGATCGCCCGGGAACCCAGGATCGTGCGCCGCCCCGAGGGTTCGACCAGAACGACCGAGCGTTGCAGGTGGCCGGCCGGATCGCGCACCATCGCGCCGGTGCCGATGCCGAGAGACGTCAGCCGCTCGATCGCCTCGTCGCTTTCCCGGTCGTCTCCGACCACGGCGCTGAACTCGACGTTGATCTCGAAGGGCGCCCCGAGGCGCCGCGCGGAGACCGCGACGATGGCGCCTGGCCCTCCGATGAACAGGTGCACGCCCCGCGTCTGGAGCCGTTCGCCCGGCGTCGGCAGCGCGTCGAGCAGCACCACGTTGTCGAGGCTGAGCGAGCCGATGCAGACCAGCATCGGCCGCCCGGCATGTCGGGCCGTCTGGGCATTGGTGACCGCGCGCATCCGGAGCGACCGCGCCACCTTGGACGGGTGATAGCCCAGCTTCACGATGGCGGCCATCACCGCGCGCTCGGTCTCGGGGCGCAGGCCGGGCGCGCCGTTGATGACGCGGCTGACCGAGCCCACGGAGACGCCGGCGGCCAGGGCCACATCCTTGATCGTCGGATTGGCCATGGCGCGGCCCTCCCCCCCGGTTGCCCGGCGAGGCCCATGCCCGGTCCGGATCGGGGCCGAGTATCGGCAATCGGATGGCGTCGATCAACACCCGACCGTGGAGACGGCGGCGCGGCCGCCCCGCCCCTTCCAACGGCCCTCAGCGCGCCAGCTTGCCGATGTCCATCTCGACGAAGATCGGATTGTGGTCCGAGCCCATGGCCTCGGTCCCGATGCGGGCCGCGGTGATTGCGGGCGCGAGGTCCGTGGTCACGAAGCAATGGTCGATGCGAAAGCGGTCGCGCCCCGGCCTCGGCAGGGTATTGCCGTCCTCGGTGAGGTTGCCCGCCGCCACCCAGGCATCGACGAGGCCGTGGAGCGGCGTCACCCGACCGTCCCAGGTCGACCAGTCGCCGCACAATTCCTCGTATTCCGGGCCATGGGGTTCGAAGTTCATGTCGCCCATGACGATGGCCGACATCGGCTGGGGCGGCGCCGGACGGTCGAGCCAGGGGCTGTCGGGGTTGGTGGTCCCGAAGCTCGCCCCGCGCTCGTGGCCGCGCAGCATCAGCTCCTTCAGGTAGGCGACCTGCGGCATCCGCGTGCGGGGCGAGACATGTTCCAGATGCGTGGACAGGAAGCGGAGCGGACCCGAGGGAACGTCGATCACCGCCTCGATCAGGATCCGCTGCAGGTGATTGGCGCGCGCGAGGCCCATCTTGGGCAAGGTGTGGTGGATCACGCTCAGGATCGGCCAGCGCGACAGCACCATGTTGCCGAACTGCCGGCGGCGGTGGACGGGCTTGCCGTCCACGATCTCGGAGGCGTCGAGGTCGATCCCGGGCCCGTAGACCCAGTGCAGGTCGGGAAGGCGCGCGGCGATCTCGGCGGGCTGGTCCTGGAAGCCGTTTCGGCTGGCGTTGCGCTCGACCTCCTGCAGGGCGATCAGGTCCTGCTCGCCCAGTTCGGAGACGATGCGATCGATGTCGAAGCGGTCGTCCTTGCCGCGGCCGTACTGGATGTTGTAGCTCGCAAGCCTGAGTTTCATGATCGCGTGTCCTTTTCTGTCCGGCGGGCGTCGCCCGGTCCGGGCTAGAGCCCGGAGGTCACACGAATATGACCGCGCGGGGCATCGCGGGCGCAGGGTGTCACGCGGGATCCCCCGCGTTCGCGGTGGGGGACGACAGCGCCGCGGTCGCGCGGGCGATCACGATCTCCTCGTCGGTGGGGATGACAAGCACCGTGACCGGCGCGCCCTCGGGCGACAGCTGCGGCCCGTTCGCGGCGTTGCGCGCGGGATCCACGTGCAGGCCGATCCAGCCCATGCCCTCGGCCGTCCGGGCGCGGATGGTGCGGGAATTCTCGCCGATGCCGCCGCAGAAGACGAGGCCGTCGAGCCCCCCGAGCGCCGCGGCGAGGCCGCCGATCTCGCGCTGGATGCGGGAGACGAAATAGTCGATCGCCGTGCGCGCGCCGGGGGTGTCGGAGGCTTCGAGCGTCCGCATGTCGTTGGAGAGGCCCGAAAGCCCCAGAAGCCCGGAACGCCGGTAGAGCAGGTCCGAGATCCGGGCCGCGTCCATCCCTTCCTGCGCCATCAGGTACAGCACGACGCCGGGGTCGAGCTGGCCGCAGCGGGTGCCCATGGGCAGGCCGTCGAGCGCCGTGAACCCCATGGTCGAGGCGATGGAGCGCCCGGCGCGGAGCGCGCACATGGAGGCGCCGTTGCCCAGATGCGCGACGATGACCCGACCCGCCGCGAGCGCGGGCCAGTCCTGCGCCAGCCGCCCCGCGATGTAGTCGTAGCTGAGCCCGTGGAAGCCGTAGCGACGCACGCCCCGGTCGTAGAGGTCGCGGGGCAGGGCGAAGGTGTCGGCGACGAAGGGCTGGCTGCGGTGGAAGGCGGTATCGAAGCAGGCGACCTGCGCCGCCTCGGGGAAGGCCGCGATTGCGGCGCGGACCCCCGCGAGGTTGTGGGGCTGATGAAGCGGCGCGAAGGGTTCGAGCGCCGCGAGCCGGTCGAGTGCCGCGGCGTCGATCCGGATGGGCGCGTCGTGGTCCGGACCGCCATGGACGACCCGGTGGCCCACCGCCGACACGCGGAGGCCGGGAAAGGCCGCGCCGAGCGCCGCGAGCGCGGTGTCGAGCGCGCGCGCAGGATCCGCGAAGGCCGCCGCGTCGCCGTCCCGGACCGGCAGGTCTGCGCCCGAGGCCGCGCGCAGGCGCAGGCTGCCCGCGCCGCCGATGCGATCGACGAGGCCCGTGGCCATCGCCTCGAGCGCGGCGGAGAAGACGCCGACCTTGAGCGAGGAGGAGCCCGCGTTCAGCGTCAGGATCGCCATGCCGTCCATGCCCGCCTCACCGTGCCGCCGCCGAACCGGCCGCGCCGGCCCCCGGTGCCGCGGCCGCAACCCCGGAGGTGACGCGCGCATGGTGCAGCGCCGCCACGGCGCAGGAGGCGAGCCGCGCCATCGCGCTGTCCGCGCGGGAGTTCAGGATCACCGGCACCCGCGCGCCCAGCACCAGCCCCGCCCCCTCGGCATGGCTGATATAGGCAAGCTGCTTGGCCAGCATGTTGCCCGCATCGATGCCAGGCACCACGAGGATGTTGGCGCGCCCTGCCACCTCCGATGTGATGCCCTTGGTCCGCGCGGCCCCGATGTCCACGGCGTTGTCCATGGCCAGCGGCCCGTCCACCAGCCCGCCGGTGATCTGCCCGCGATCGGCCATCTTGGACAGAAGCGCCGCGTCCACCGAGGAGGCTATGGCGGGATTGACCGTCTCGACCGCCGAGAGGACGCCCACGCGCGGCACCTCGATGCCGATCGAGAGCGCGAGGTCGATGGCGTTCTGCACGATGTCGACCTTGGTGGCGAGGTCGGGCGCGATGTTGATGGCGGCGTCGGTCACCAGCATCGGGTGGTCCTGCCCCGGCACGTCCATCACGAAGACATGGGTGAAGCGCCGCCCCACCCGCAGGCCCGTGGCCTTGTCGAGCATTGGGCGCAGGAGGTCGTCGGTATGCAGGTGCCCCTTCATCACCGCCCCGGCGCGCCCCGCCGTGACGAGCCCGCAGGCGATCCGCGCCGCAGCCTCGTGCCCTGCCTCGGCAATGATCTCGAAGCGCGCGAGGTCGACCCCGAGCGTTGCCGCGGCGGCGGCGATCTTCGACGGATCCCCGATCAGGATCGGCGTGATGATGCCTTCCTCGAAGGCGAGAAGCGCGCCGCCGAGCGATTTCTCCTCCTCCGGGGCGACGACGGCCGTCACCAGCGGCGGCAGGGGCTTGGCGCGGGCCAGCAGCGCCTCGAAATGGCGGTGGCGCTGCACGATGAGGCCGGGCACGTCCACCGTTTCCCAGACGCGCTTGGCGAGGGGGGCCGCCACGCGGGCCTCGCCGTCGAGGATCAGGGCGTCGTCGCCCTTGCGCCGCACCTCGGTCGCGAGCGTCACGGTGCCGTCCGGATCGACGGCGGTGACGGTGACGCGGGTCACCAGTTCCTCGCCGGCATGGGCGCGCGCGTGGAAATTCAGCATCTGCGAGCGGTAGAGCGTGCCCGGCCCCGGCAGCCGCATCCCCAGCACCGCCGACACGAGCGACGCCACGAACATGCCCGGCGCCACCG
>DAINOF010000180.1:0-6042 GCA_036735505.1 Paracoccaceae bacterium | reverse complement strand
CCAGCAGCGCCTCGGCGAAGGCGCGTCCGCGCGCCTCGGGGACCGAGATCTCGAACCCATCCTCGCCGGTGTAGCCCGAGCGCGAGATCCAGAGGTCGCCGAAGTCGGAGGGGAAGATGCCCACGTCCATGAAGCGCATCTCGCGGACCGCGGGCGCGAAGGGGACAAGCGCGGTCTCGGCCGCGGGACCCTGGAGCGCTAGGAGAAGGCGGTCCTCGACCGGCTCGACCCGGATGTCTTCGGGGAGGCGGGCGCGCAGATGCGCGAGGTCCGCCGCCTTGCGCGCGGCGTTCACGACGAGGAAAAGGTGGTCGGCCCGGCGCGCGACCATGAGGTCGTCGAGGATGCCGCCCGTGTCGGCGGTGAAGAGGGCGTAGCGCTGGCGCCCGTCCTTGAGGCCGAGGATGTCGGCCGGCACCAGCGCCTCGAGCGCGCGGTCAGCGTCGGCGGTGTCGCCCGAGGCCGGGCGCAGGATCACCTGGCCCATGTGGCTCACGTCGAAGAGGCCCGCCTGGGCGCGGGTATGGAGGTGTTCGCCCATGACGCCCAAGGGGTACTGCACGGGCATCTCGTAGCCCGCGAAGGGCACCATCCTGGCGCCGAGCGCGAGGTGAAGATCGTGGAGCCCCGTGCGCTTCAGGTCGTCCATGCCGCCTCCAAGGCCGGCGGACAGGCGCCGGGCATCGCGTTTCGCGGCCTCCGGCCGCCCCTCCCGATGCCCCCTCTGTCCTTTCGCCTGAGATCGTTATCCCTTCGGCGCCCCCTTGGGGGTCTCTCCAGAGTGTTCGTCCGGCGACGGTCCTTTTGCCTGAGAGTTTGCCGGGGCGCTTGCTCCTTCGGCACCGGTTGCCCGGCTTCTCCCGTCGTCGTGCGACAAGCGATAGTGCGTCGCGCGCGGCCGGGCAAGGGGGGTCGCAGCGTCGATGCGGGGAGCGAGGGGGCTGTCTGCCCCCGTCCTGTCGCAGGCAGGCAGGCGCAGGAGCGAGGGGCTCTGCCCCTCGCGCTCCCCGGGGTATTTCCGGACAGATGGAGACGGAAGCGGAGCCTAGAGCAGTCCCTCGGCGCGGAAGAGGGCGCCGAGGTCGGCCTCGGGGCGGGCGCCGAAATGGCCGATGACCTCGGCCGCGGCGACGCAGCCCATCCGGCCCGCGACCGCGAGCGGGCGGTCGGTGGCGAGGCCGTAGAGGAAGCCCGCCGCGAACTGGTCGCCCGCACCGGTGGCGTCCACCGGCGTCACCCGGGTGACGGGCACGATCACCTGTTCGTCGTCGCGCACCAGCACGACGTCCGCGCCCGAGCGCGTGCAGACGACGAGCCCCGACTCCGCCGCCGCCTGCTCGAGCGCGGCCGACAGGTCGGTCTGGTAGAGCGATTCCCATTCGTGTTCGTTGCCGATGACGTAGTCGAGGTCGCGCACGAGGCGGCGGAAGTCGGGGCGGTGGCGGTCGACGCAGAACGGGTCGGACAGCGCGATGCCGGCGCGGCCGCCGTGCGCGCGGCAGAGACGGGCGGCGCGCTCGAACGCCTCCTTGCCGCCCGGCTTGTCGTAGAGGTAGCCTTCGAGGAAGAGGATCTCGGCCTCGCCCGCCACGTCGTCGGCCACGTCGTCCGGCCCGAGGTCGGCCGAGATCCCGAGGTAGGTGTTCATCGACCGCTCGCCGTCGGGCGAGACGAAGATCATCGAGCGCGAGGTGGGCAGGTCGCCGCCCGCCACGGGCGGGTTCACGAAGTCGGTGCCGTTGTCGGTCATCGCCGCGGCGTAGAACCGTCCGAGCGCGTCGTCGCGGACGCGGCCGATGAAGGCGGTCGAGAGGCGGAGGTTGCCGAGCCCGGCAAGCGTGTTCGCGACCGAACCGCCCGGCGCCTGGGTGCGGTTCTCCATCGCGCCGTAGAGCATCTCGCCCCGCTCGCGTTCCACGAGCTGCATGATGCCCTTTCCGATTCCCATAAGGTCGAGAAAGCTGTCGTCGGCCTGGGCGAACACGTCGACGATGGCGTTGCCGATGCCGACGACCTGGTACTTCTTCACTGGGTTTTCTCCGGATAGGTGCAAAGGTCGCGGATCAGGCAGTCCGGGCAGCGGGGCTTGCGCGCCGTGCAGATGTAGCGCCCGTGAAGGATCAGCCAGTGATGCGCGTGAAGCTGGAATTCGGCCGGCACGTTGTCCTCGATGGCGCGCTCGACCTGCTCCACGTCGCGGCCCGGCGCGATGCCGGTGCGGTTGCCCACGCGGAAGATGTGGGTGTCGACGGCCTGCGCCGGGTGGCGGAACCACATGTTGAGGACCACGTTCGCGGTCTTGCGCCCGACGCCGGGCAGCGACTGGAGCGCGGCGCGGGAGGAGGGGACCGCGCCTCCGTACTCCTCGGCGAGGATGCGCGAGAGCTTCATTACGTTCCTGGCCTTGTTGCGGAAGAGGCCGATCGTCCTGACGTGCTCGATCAGCCGCTCTTCGCCGAGCGCGAGCATTCGTTCGGGCGTGTCGGCCACCGCGAAGAGCGCGCGGGTGGCCCTGTTCACGCCGACGTCGGTGGCCTGTGCGGAGAGGGCGACGGCCACGAGCAGCGTGAAGGCGTTGACGTGCTCGAGCTCGCCCTTCGGTTCGGGGGCCGCCGCCTGGAAGCGGGCGAAGATCTCGCGCATCGCGTGGTAGGGAAGCTGGGCGGCCATGGGCGCTCTATGCCTGCTTCCCCGGTGGCGGGCAAGGCTTGGGGAAAGGCGCAGGAATCGGGTCGTAGCGGGCGGGGCGGGCGGTGTATTCCGGTGGCCGAGGAGACAAGAGCCATGACCGACCAGACCCCCGTCGAGGACGCCTACTACTACAAGCTCATGCGCCGGGCGATCGACCGGATCGACGCCGACGGCGGGCGCGAGATGCGGCTCGAGGACATCGCGCGCGAGGCGGGACTGAGCCCTGCCCATTTCCAGCGCGTCTTCAGCCGCTGGGCCGGGGTCAGCCCCAAGCGGTTCCAGCAGTTCCTGACGCTCGAGCATGCCAAGCGGCTGCTGGCCGAGCGGCACACCACGCTCGACACCGCCATCGAGGTGGGGCTGTCGGGGACGGGGCGGCTTCACGACCTGTTCCTCAGGTGGGAGGCGATGAGCCCCGGGCAGTTCGCGGCCGGGGCCGAGGGGCTCGAGATAGTCTGGGGATGGCACGAGAGCCCCTTCGGCCCGGCGCTCGTCATGGGGACCGACAAGGGTATCTGCGGGATGGGCTTCGCGGCCGAGACGGGCATGCAGGCGACGATGGCCGATCTTCTGGCCCGCTGGCCGCGGGCGCGGTTCACCGAGGACCCGATGCGGCTGAGGCCCTGGGTTCTGGCGGCCTTCGGCGCGGAGGAAAGCCTGAGCCGGACGCCGCTGGTCCTGATCGGCGCGCCCTTCCAGATCAAGGTCTGGGAGGCGCTGCTGCGCGTGCCCACCGGCCATGTCACCACCTATTCCGACATCGCCCGCGCCATCGGCCACCCGCAGGCGGTGCGGGCCGTGGGCACGGCGGTGGGGCGCAATCCGATCAGCTGGCTGATCCCCTGCCACCGGGCGCTGCGCAAGTCGGGCGGGCTTGGCGGCTATCACTGGGGCCTGCCGGTCAAGCGCGCGATGCTGGCCTGGGAGGCGGCGGAGACGGCGTGATATTGCCTATCGCCGACCCGGGGCCTCCAGTAGAAGCGTGCCGGAGCGGGAGACCGCTCCTATAAGGACCGCGGCAAGAACATCCGAGAGGCAAGAGACATGATCGCATTCCACAAGCCGGCCCTCGCGGCCATCCTCGGGCTCACGGCGCTTGGCGCCTGCGTCCAGACTGGCACCGGGCCCACGAATACCCAGATCGGCACCGCCTCGGGCGCCATCATCGGCGGGCTGATCGGCGCCAACGCCGACAGCGACAACCCCCGCACCGCGACCGCCGCGGCGGCTGCCATCGGCGCGGTGGTGGGCGGCGCCATCGGCCAGCAGCTCGACCGGCAGAAGGCCGAGCTCGACCAGGGCTTCACCAACGACATCGACGTGATCAACACCGGGTCCGAGCTGATCGTGCGGATGCCGAACGGCATCCTGTTCGACGTGGACCGGGCGGATCTGCGGCCGCAGGTGCAGTCGGACCTGAACGTGCTGGCCGCCAACCTCTTGCGCTATCCGAACTCGACGGTCCTCATCACCGGGCATACCGACGACACGGGCAGCTTCCAGTACAACCGCGACCTGTCGCTGCGCCGCGCGCAGTCGGTCGCCTCGCAGCTGTCGGCGGGCGGGGTGTCGCCCGCACGGCTCCAGACCTTCGGGGCGGGCTACGATCAGCCCATCGCCTCGAACCTCACGCCCGAGGGCCGTCAGGCGAACCGCCGGGTAGACATCACGATCCGGCCGAACCAGTAACCGGGGGCAAACCCCTGTCGAGCGGCGGAGGGCCGGGGCATCGCGCCCCGGCCTTTCGTGTTGCCGGGCCTGCGATGTGGTCATATTCTCGGACCAATTCCGCGAGGTCCCATGCCGTTCCAGAAGATCCAGAGCGAGAAGCTCGCGCTCGCCGTCGTCCGGCAGATCGAGGAGCTCATCCTCCGGGGCATCCTGCGGCCGGGCGAGCGGCTGCCGTCGGAACGCGAACTGGCCGAGCGGCTGGACGTCTCGCGCCCGAGCCTGCGCGAGGCGGTGGCCGAGCTGCATGCGCGCGGGCTTCTGGTGACGCGGGCGGGATCGGGGATGTATGTGGACGAGGGGATCGGGGCGCATTACCCGCCCGCTCTCCTGCGGCTGTTCTCGACCCATGACGAGGCGGTGTTCGACTACATCGCCTTCCGCCGCGACATCGAGGGCATCGCGGCCGAGCGCGCGGCAAGTGCGGCGACCGAGACCGACCTGCGCATCGTCGACGCCGTGTTCCGCCGCATGGAGGCCGCGCAGGCCCAGCGCAACGGCAAGGAGGATGCAGCACTCGACGCCGAGTTCCACATGGCCATCATCGAGGCGAGCCACAACGTGGTGCTGCTGCACATGATGCGGGGCATGTTCGGCCTGCTGGCCGAGGGCGTGTTCTTCAACCGTCAGGTCATGTTCCGCCAGCGCGCCACGCGCGAGTCGCTGCTGGACCAGCACCGGGCGATCAACGACGCCCTGCAGGCGCGCGCGCCCGGGGCAGCGCGGGCCGCGGTCGAGGCGCATCTCGATTTCGTGGCCGAGGCGCTGAGCGCGCAGCGCAAGTCGGACCGGAACGAAGAGGTGGCGCGGCTGCGCTACGCCCACGAGATCGGGCGCTGACCCGGCCCGTCGGGGCCGGGCGCGGCGTCAGTGCAGCTTGGCCTCGACGGTCGCGATCGCCTCGTCGACGAGGCGGGCGGCATCCGTGGCCGACATCGACCGCGCGATCAGCTCGCCCGCCGCGGCGACCGCGATCTGGGCGGCGCGGTCCTTGACGTCCTTGAGCGCCGCCGCCTCGGCCGAGGCGATCTGCTCTTCGGCCGCCTTCAGGCGCCGCGCGAGCGACCGCTCGAGATCCGCCTTCGCCTGGGTCGCGGCAGCCTCGGCCTCGGACCGCGCCTGCGCGACGATCCGCTCGGCCTGGCCCTTCACCTCGTCCTGCATCCGCTGGAAGTTGGCGAGCAGCGTCTGCGCCTCTTCCCGAAGCGCGCGGGCCTCGTCGAGCTCGGCGCGGATCGTGGCGGCGCGCTTGTCAAGGAGCCCGCCCACCGCGGCGGGCACCTTGTAGTAGAGCAGGATGCCGACGAAGATCAGGAAGGCGACGAGCACGACGAAGTTCGTGTTCGAGAGCGTCCAGAAGGCGGGCGAGAACGGGTTGTAGCTCGCCGCTGCCGCCGGAACGGCCGCGAGCGCGAGGACGGCGGAGAGGACGGGGGTCTTCATCGGCTCATCCCTTCATGCGCTGCGACACGGTCGCGTCGACCGCCGCGTCGTCGGCCGAGAAGCCGAAGGCGGTGACGATGTCCCGCGCGGCGTCCTTCGCCACGGTCTCGACCGCGGCGAGCGCACCGTCGCGGATCTCGGCGATGCGCCGCTCCGACTCGGCCGCCCGCGCACCGATCT
>DAINOF010000179.1:0-6117 GCA_036735505.1 Paracoccaceae bacterium | reverse complement strand
AGATCGCCCGGCCGTGCCGATCCGATCCCCCGCTGCCCCACCTGCACGATGCGCGCCACATGCGCCATCTCCGAGGCCCGCCGCATGGTCGAGGACAGGCCCCACCGCTCGCCCTGCACCTCGTCGCGCCAGTCGATATGCGCGTCGATCTGCAGCACGGTCAGCGGCCCGCGCCCGGCCCAGGCGTCCAGCATCGGAACGGGCAGCGAATCGTCCCCGCCCAGAAGCACCGGCACCGCGCCCTCGCTCAGCACCCGCGCCACCGCCGCCCCGATCCGCGCCCGGTTGCCGGCCGCGTCGCCCGGGTCCACCGGCACGTCGCCCCCATCCGCCACCGCGGCGGGGTCGAAGCCCGCCCGGCCGAGGTCGAAGTTCACGTGGCCGAGGTTCGCCGCGTAATCGGCCGAGGCCGCGCGGATCGCGGCCGGCCCGCCCGCGCAATAGGCCCCGCCCCGCGCGTAGGGCGTCGCGCAATCGGCGCCAAGCACGACCGCGCGCACGGGCTGCCCCTCCCACCGCGCGAGGCCGAGAAACGTCTCGACCCCGGCCGCTCCGAACATCTCGCCCAGCGTCGCCATCCCGGCCTCCCCGATGCCACCTTACCCCGCCGCAGGAAGCGCGCAACGCGCGCGGACTGCCAGAAGACACGCGCCGAAGGCGCTCCATCGGCTCCGCGCCGTCAGGCGCGGACGAAATCGATCTTCCGCCTGAGGAACCGCGTCGCCCCGTCCGACACCTTCCGCGGATCACCCGTGGTCAGGAACGCGCCCTCGCGCCCCGGTCCCACCATCTCGGGCCGGCGCCCGAGATAGTCGGCCAGGCTTTCGGCCACGAGGTTCGCCTGGCTGAACACCTTCACCCCCGGCCCCAGCGCATCCTGGAAGACGTCCTCCATCAGCGGATAATGCGTGCAGCCGAGCACGGCCGCGTCGGGGTCCGGCATCTTCCGCTTCAGCGCGTCGACATGGGACCGCACCAGCGCCTCGGCGAGGATCATGTCGCCCTCCTCGATGGCGTCCACCACGCCGCCGCAGGCCTGCGCCTCGACGTCCACGCCGATGGCGCGGAACGCAAGTTCCCGCTGGAAGGCGCGGCTCCGCACTGTCGCGGGCGTGGCGAACAGCGCCACATGCTTCACCGCCACCTCGCGGGGGGGCGAGTTGTCGCCCCAGCGCCGCTCGGTCAGCGCCTCGATCAGCGGCACGAAGACGCCGAGCACGCGCCTGTCCTTCGGCACCCAGGCTTCCTGCATCCGCCTGAGCGCCGCCGCCGAGGCCGTGTTGCAGGCGAGAATCACGAGGTCGCAGCCCGCATCGAACAGCCGTTGCACCCCGGCGGTGGTCAGGGCGTAGATGTCGTCCGCGTCGCGCACGCCGTAGGGCGCGTGAAGGTTGTCGCCGTAGTAGACGAAGGGCACATCGGGCAGCCGGCGGGCCACCGCGTCGAGGACGGTCAGGCCTCCGAGCCCCGAATCGAAAATCCCGACGGCCATGCCCTCAAGCCTTGTAGCGCTCCTCGAACTCGAACCCGTAGTCGAGGGACTTCAGCGGTTGCGAGGACAGGGCATAGGTCTCCCGCCGCAGAAAGTCCATCATCGCCTTCGTGTCGCCCTTCAGCAGGTCGAGCCGCGCGCGCGGGATCGGCTCGCCGATCACCACCCGGACGGGTTCGTCGATGCGCGACCGGAACTCCTTGATGAGAAGCGCCATGCGCAGCGTGTAGTGCAGGTGGCTCGCGATCTGGAACAGGCGGGAATTGGCGCCCTCGAAATAGATCGGCACCACGACCGCGTCGGACCGGGCGATCATCTTGGCCGTGAACGACCGCCAGCCCGGGTCCATCGCCCGGCCAAAGGGCTTGAGCGCGGTCGACACCGTGCCGCCCGGGAACACCCCCATCGCCCCCCCGCCCGCGAGGTAGTCGAGCGCCACCTTCCGCGTCTCGAGGTTCAGCGCCATCGCCTCCTTCGTGTTGTCGAAGGAAATGGGCAGGATCACCCGTTCGAGATCGCGCGCCTTGCGGAACACGCGATGCGCGAGGATCCGGAAGTCGCCCCGCGCGTGGCTCAGGATATTGCCCATCATCAGGCCGTCGAGGATGCCGTAGGGGTGGTTGGCCACCAGCACGAGAGGTCCGCTGCGCGGAATATTGTCGAGCGACCCGCCGACCACGTCGAGCGACAGGCCATAGCGCTCGACCATGACCTGCCAGAAGTCGCGGCCCTTCTCGACCTCGGTCTCGTAGCCGGCCGCGCGCCTTATGAGCTTCAGCCGGCCCGTCGCATTCTCGACCACGCGGATGACGGCGCGGCCCCCCTTCGTCTGCGCGGAGTAGGCATAGCTGATCTCCCGCGCCACCTGATTCTTCTCGCCCATCGGCGCCCGTCCGGATCCCCGCATGTCCAAAGCCGATTTACCGGCTTCGGACGAGCTTGACCATCTTTTGTGAAGGAACTGCGACGCTTATTCGGCCGCCTGGCGTTTCGGGGCGTCGCCTGCCCGGAAAGCGGCCAGAAGTTCGGCACGCCGCGCCTCGGCCGCCCGGGCATTCGCCTCCTTCACCGGCCCGAAGCCCCGTATCGACAGCGGCAGTTCGGCCAGCGCCACCGCCGCGTCGAGGTTCCGCCCCGGGTCCTTCAGCACCTCGGCCATGTCGCGCTCGTACTGCCGGATCAGCCGCCGCTCCATCCGCCGCTCGGCGGTGTAGCCGAAGGGATCGAACGGCGTCCCCCGCAGCGCCCGCCCCCGCGCGAGGATCGGATAGACCCGCGCGATCCAGGCCCCGAAGGCGCGCTTCCTCGGCCGCCCGTCGGCCCCCGGCCGCGACAGAAGCGGCGGGGCAAGGTGCCAGATCATGCGGAAATCGCCCTCGAACTCGGCCTCGGCCTTTGCCCGCGTGTCGAGATGAAGCCGCGCGACCTCGTACTCGTCCTTGTAGGCGAGAAGCTTGTGATAGCCCGTCGCCACCGCCTCCTTGAGCCGCGGTTCGGCCACTGCGTCGACCAGCCTGCGATACCGCGCGGCCAGCCGCGGCCCCTGGTAGGCCACCAGATGATCGGCCCGGAAGTCCACCCTTTCGCTCAGGGTCTTCGGCTTCGCGACGACCTTCGGCACCAGCACCGCGGCCGCCCGCGCGGGCTCTGCCGCGGCCCAGCGGCCGATCTCGAAGGCACGCTTGTTGCGCTCGACCGCCGCGCCGTTCAGCTCGATCGCCTTCAGGATCGCCTCGCGCCCCACCGGGATCAGCCCCCGCTGCCAGGCGGCGCCGAAGACCAGCATGTTCGAGTAGATCGAATCGCCCATCAGCACCCGCGCCAGCTCCGAGGCATCCAGCATCAGAAGCCGCTCGCGCAGCCGCGCCCCGAGCGACATCTCGAGCCGGTCGGCCGGGATGCGGAAGCCGGGGTCGCGCGTGAAGGCGCCCGTGATGATCTCGTGGCTGTTGACCACCGCCCCGGCCGCCCCGGGCTTCAGGAGCCCCAGCGTCTTCGCCCCCGCGCTCACCACGAGGTCACCGCCGATCAGCGCGTCGCATTCGCCCGTGGCGACCCGGATCGCGCTGATGTCCTCGGGCCGCTCGGCCAGGCGGCAATGGACCCAGACGGCGCCGCCCTTCTGGGCGAGCCCCGCCATCTCCATCATGCCCGCACCCTTCCCGTCGAGATGGGCCGCCATGGCGAGCACCGCGCCGATGGTCACGACGCCGGTGCCGCCCACCCCCGTGATGACCACGTTGTGCGTGCCCTGTATCGCGGGCAGCACCGGCTCGGGCAGGTCACCGATCTCGACCGAGGCGGTGGCGGACTTGCGGATCTTCGCGCCCTCGACCGTCACGAAGGAGGGGCAGAACCCCTTCACGCAGGAAAAGTCCTTGTTGCAGGACGACTGGTCGATGGCGCGCTTGCGCCCCAGTTCGGTCTCCACCGGCACGATGGAAACGCAGTTCGACTGCACGCCGCAATCGCCGCAGCCCTCGCAGACGTCGGTGTTGATGAACACCCGCCGGTCGGGGTCGGGAAACTGCCCGCGCTTGCGGCGGCGCCGCTTCTCGGCCGCGCAGGTCTGGATGTAGACGATGGCCGACACACCCTCGATCTCTCGGAATTTCCGTTGCACCTCAGGCAGTTCCGCGCGTTCGTGCATCTCGGTTCCGCGCGGGAAGGCATCCCTGTCGACCTCTTCCTTCTCGTCGTAGACGACGGCGACATTGCGCACGCCCATCGCCTTCAGTTCGCGCACGATCTGCGGCGCGGTCAGGCCGCCTTCGTTCGACTGCCCGCCCGTCATGGCGACCGCGTCGTTGAACAGGATCTTGTAGGTGATGTTCGCGTCAGAGGCGAGCGCCGCCCGGATCGCCAGCACGCCCGAATGGTTGTAGGTCCCGTCGCCCAGGTTCTGGAAGACGTGGCCCCGGGTCGAGAACGGCGCCTCGCCGATCCAGTTCGCGCCCTCGCCGCCCATCTGGGTGAAGCCGCTCGTCTCGCGGTCCATCCACAGCGCCATGATGTGGCAGCCGATCCCGGCATAGGCGCGGCTGCCGTCGGGCACCTTGGTCGAGGTGTTGTGCGGGCAGCCCGAGCAGAAATACGGCAGTCGGCTCGCCAGCTCTTCGGCATTATCGGATTTCTTCGCTTCCGCAATCCGTTGCAGCGCGGCCTTCACCTGATCCGTCCCGCGCCCCTCCTCGACCAGGATGCCGCCGATCTTCTCGGCGATCATCACGGGGTCGAGCGCCATGCGCGTCGGGAACAGCTCTTCCTCGTGCATGCCGCCCGCGCCGCCCTTGAACCAGCCGTAGACGCGGCGGCCCCTGCGGTCGTCGAACAGCGCCTCCTTGATCTGCACCTCGATCAGCTTGCGCTTCTCCTCGACCACCACGATCAGGTCGAGCCCCTCGGCCCAGCCGTGGAACGAGGTCATGTCCATCGGGAAGGTCTGCCCGATCTTGTAGAGCGTGATCCCGAGACGCTCGGCCTCCTCCTCGTCGATCCCCAGAAGCGCCATGGAATGGACGAGGTCGAGCCAGTTCTTGCCCGCCGCGACGAAGCCGATCTTCGCCCCCGGCCGCCCCCAGACGCGACGGTCGATTCCGTTCGCGCGCGCAAAGGCTTCCGCGGCGAACCTCTTGTAGTCGATCATCCGCGCTTCCTGCGGGATCCAGTGGTCCCCGAGCCGGATGTTCAGCCCGCCCTCGGGCATGGGCATGTCCGGCGTGACGAACTGCATTCGGTCCGCGCGCCCGTCCACGATCGAGGTCACCTCGACCGTGTCCTTCATCAGCTTCAGCCCCGCCCAGACGCCTGCGAAGCGCGACATGGCGATCCCGTAGAGCCCATAGTCGAGGATCTCCTGCACGCCCGCCGGCGACAGGACGGGGATGTAGGCATCCACCATCGCCCAGTCCGACTGGTGGCAGACGGTCGAGCTTTCGCCCGTGTGGTCGTCGCCCATGGCGACCAGCACGCCGCCATGGCGCGAGGTGCCGGCCATGTTCGCGTGCCGGAACACGTCGCCCGTGCGGTCCACGCCCGGCCCCTTGCCGTACCACAGCCCGAAGACCCCGTCGTACTTCCCCTCGCCCCGCAGCTCCGCCTGCTGCGTCCCCCAGAGCGCGGTGGCGGCGAGGTCCTCGTTGAGCCCGGGGTGGAACCGGACCTGCGCGGCCTCGAGATCCCGCTTCGCCTTTTCCATCTGCTGGTCCACGGCGCCCAGCGGCGAGCCGCGGTAGCCCGTGACATAGCCGGCGGTATTCAGCCCTGCGGCCCTGTCGCGCGCCCCCTGCATCAGCATCAGCCGCACCAGCGCCTGCGTGCCGTTCAGAAGCACCCGGTCCTTCCCGAGGTCGTACTTGTCGTGCAGGGATACGTCGCGCAGGCTCATCCGATCCTCCCGTGACCGCGGTCGACCTTCCCCCAATATAGGTCATTACGGCTGACCTACAAAAGGAAATCCGAGCCGCCGGGCCGTTTGCAATCCTTCATCCTCTCCGGGTAAGACCCTCTCGACTTCGGGCGCTAACGGCTTCAGGTTCGGTCGTCATGGATTGGGACAAGCTCAGGATATTTCACGCGGTCGCCGACGCGGGCAGCCTGACGCATGCCGGCGACACGCTGCACCT
>DAINOF010000178.1:0-6141 GCA_036735505.1 Paracoccaceae bacterium | reverse complement strand
GAATTCCAGTTCCTGCCGCGCAAGTTCAAGATCGCGATCACCGGGTCGCCCAACGACCGCGCCGTGACGCGGGCGCATGACATCGGGCTGCGGGTGCTGCGGAACGAGGCGGGCGCGGTGGGCTTCGAGGTGAGCGTGGGCGGCGGCCTCGGCCGCACGCCGATGCTCGGCCGCGTGATCCGCGACTGGCTGCCGCAGGCGGACCTGTTGCCGTATGTCGAGGCGATCCTCGGCGTCTACAACCAGCTCGGCCGGCGGGACAACAAGTACAAGGCACGCATCAAGATCGCCGTCCACGAGATGGGACTCGAGACGCTGCGCGACCTCGTCGAGGCGCGGTTTGTCCAGACCCGGGCGGAGTTCTCGGGCGTCGACCAGGACGTGCTCGCCCGGATCGCGGCCGATTTCGCGCCGCCCGCCTTCGTCCGGAAGCCGATCCCCGAAGGGACGGGAAGCCCGGCCTTCCGCGCCTGGGTCGACACCAACGTGACCCCGCACCGCGACCCCGACCACGCGATGGTCACGATCTCGGTCAAGGCCCAAGGCGCGACGCCGGGGGATGCCACGAGCGACCAGATGCGCGTCATGGCCGACCTGGCGGACCGCTACGGCTACGGCGAGTTGCGCATCAGCCACCAGCAGAACGTGATCCTGCCGCATGTCCACCGGGCCGACCTGCCGGCGGTCCATGCCGCGCTCGGCGCCGCGGGGCTCGCCACGGCGAACCTCGGGCTCATCTCCGACATCATCGCCTGCCCGGGGATGGACTACTGCGCGCTCGCCACCGCGCGCTCGATCCCCGTCGCGCAGCAGATCGCGCTGCGGTTCGAGGCGCTGAAGCTCGAGCACGAGGTGGGGCCGCTCCGGCTCAACATCTCGGGCTGCATCAACGCCTGCGGGCATCACCACGTGGCCCATATCGGCATCCTCGGGCTCGAGCGGGCGGGCGTCGAGACCTACCAGATCACGCTGGGCGGCGATCCCACCGAAACGGCCGCCATCGGCGAGCGCACCGGCCCGGGTTTTTCGGCCGAGGATATCGTGGGCGCGGTCGAGCGGATCGTCCTGGCCTATCTCGACCTGCGCCGGGACGAGGAGGAAACCTTCCTGATGGCCTTCCGCCGGGTGGGCATGGCGCCGTTCCAGGCGGCGCTCTATCCCAAGGAGGCCGAGGATGCGGCGTGAATCGGGCTTCCGCCCGCTCGAGGCGCGCGTGGCCGAGCTGAACCGTGCCTTCGCCGGGGCCGACCCCGTCGCGGTGCTCGGCCGCGTGCTGGCCGACCATCCGGGCCGCGCCGCGACGGTGTCGTCCTTCGGGGCGGAATCGGTCGTGCTGCTCCATCTTCTCGCGCAGGTCGACCGCGACGCGCCGGTGCTTTTCCTCGACACCGAGATGCTGTTTCCCGCGACGCTCGCCTACCAGCGCGAGGTGGCCGAGACGCTGGGCCTGACCGGCGTCCGGGTCATCCGCCCCGACCGGGCCACGACCTTCGCCGGGGACCCGGACGGCGACCTGCACCGCCGCGACCCCGACCTCTGCTGCGCGCTCCGCAAGACCGAACCGCTCGAGACCGCGCTGCGCGGCTTCACCGCCTGGATCACGGGGCGCAAGCGGCACCAGACGAAGGACCGCGCGGCGCTCGAGACCTTCGAGGCCGACGCGGCCGGTCGGCTCAAGGTCAATCCGCTGGCGGGCTGGTCCACGGCCGAGGTGAACGCCCACATCGACCGCCACGGCCTGCCGCGCCACCCGCTCGTGCGCGAGGGGTTCCCCTCGATCGGCTGCGCGCCCTGCACGACGCGGGTCGCGCCCGGAGAGGACGCGCGCGCCGGGCGCTGGCGCGGGCTCGGGAAGGACGAATGCGGCATCCACGTTGTGAACGGGCGCCTTGTCCGCACGGCAGAGGCGGAGCGCGCGCATGACGCCTGAGACAGCGACGGTCCTCGTGACCGAGGCGGGCTTCCGCCCGGGCGATCCGGCCGAGGTCTTCGTTCCGGCGGCGGAGGCGGCTGAAGGAACGGGATCCCTGCGGATCGAGCTGGCCGCCGACGGCGATCCGGCCTCGGTCGCGTCCCACTTCGCACGCGCCTCCGTCATCCGAATCCCGTTCCGCAGCTTTGCCGACGGGCGCGGCTTCACGCTGGCGCGCGCGCTGCGGCGGCTGGGCTATCGGGGCCGCATCCGGGCCTCGGGCCATGTCATCCCCGACCAGTGGCGCATGGCGCGGGCCTGCGGGATCGACGAGGTCGAGATTTCCGCCGAGCAGGCCCGCCGGCAGCCCGAAGCCGCCTGGCGCCTGACGGGCGGGCGGCTTGGCTATCTCGACGTGCTGCGGTAAGCGGACCTGCCCTTCGGCGGCTCCGCGGCCAGAGAGGGGCAGGCCCAGCCGGAGCGCCCCATGACCGCCATCGTCTTCGACCTCGACGGCACGCTGATCCACAGCGCGCCCGACATCCATGCCGCCGCGGCGGCGGTGCTTGGGGCCGAGGGGCGCGACCCCCTGCCGCTCGACACCGTCATCTCCTTCATCGGCAACGGCATGCCGGTGCTGGTCGAGCGCATGATGGCGGCGACGGGCCTGCCCGCGGCGGACCACGCCCGGCTCCTCGCCGATTTCCGCAGGCGCTACGAGGCCGAGCCTTCGCGGCTCACGCACCTCTATCCCGGGGTGCGCGCGGCGCTCGACGCATTCCGCGCTGCTGGCATCGCTCTCGGCATCTGCACGAACAAGCCCGAGGGCATCACCCGCGAGATCCTGGGTCTTTTCGCACTCACCGACGTCTTCCCCGCGGTGATCGGCGGCGACAGCATGGCTGTCCGCAAGCCCGATCCGGCGGGGCTGCGGGAGTGTTTCCGGCAACTCGGCGCCGACGGTGGTCTTTTCGTGGGCGACAGCGAGGTGGACGCCGAGACGGGCGAGCGCGCAGGGGTGCCCTTCGCGCTCTTCACCCGCGGCTACCGGCGCGGCCCGGCCGAGGCGATGCGCGCCACCTTCGCCTTCGACGATTTCGCGGACCTGCCGCGCCTTGTGCGAAGCCTCGCCTAATCCAGGGTTATCCGCACGGGGCTGTCGGCCTCCGGGGCCTCGGGCCAGACAGGCACGCCTGCAATTTCGGGCGCCGTTCCGCCGTCCAGACGTGCCATGACCCGAAGGGTCCTCTCGCCGTGGCGGCGGGTGAAGCCCAAGGCGCCTTCGGGCGCGCGTTCGGGATCGTAGGCGCCTTTCAGGAACAGGTCGGGCAGGTCGCGCCTGAGCCGCAAGAGCCTTCGGGTCAGCGATAGCTTGTCGCGGTCCGCGTCGCGCGCGAGCCGGGCGGGGTCCTCGAGCGCGGCGGCAAGGGTATCGAAATCCACCGCGCGGCGGTTGTCGGGGTCGGTCAGGGCGAAGCAGGCGATTTCGCAGCCCTGGTAGATGTCGGGGATGCCCGGCACGGTGAGCTTGAGCGCGGTCTGGACAAGGCTCAGCTGCGCGGCGCGGGCGAGAAGCGGGGCCAGCACGCCGGGCGGCAGGTCGGCCAGCCGCGCGGCATAGGCACGGGCGGTGTCCTCCACATCGGGGTTGGGCGCGCTCCAGAAGGTCGCGCGCTTGGCCTCGCGCAGGGCCTTTCCCACATGGGTGACCAGACGCTCGGCCAGATCGGCCTCGCCCGCCATCGCGAGGACGGTCTGCGCCAGGTACCATTGCAGGTTCGGACCCACCTCCTCCCCGGCCATCGCAGCGCAGGTGCGGTGGAAGTCGAGGAAGGGCGCAGGGTCATGGGTGATGGCCGCGATGCGCATCCGCGCGTCCTCGGAGCGCTTCGTGTCATGCGAGGAGGTGAGCGTCATCGCCCCCGGCCAGTCGGCGGCGCGGGCCGACATCGCGTCGTGGAAGGCGGCTGCGTCGAGAGGGGCGTCGTCGGGCTCGCCCCCGACTTCGTTCGAGGACAAAAGCGGCACCTCGCGGTAGAAGGCCGTGTCCTCCTGCGCCTTGGCGATGACCGCGCCCGTGACCTGCTGGAAGCGCAGGCGCAGGGGGCGGGCAGCGTCCGTGTCGCGCAGGAGAGCGTCGGCGA
Organism: Paracoccaceae bacterium; assembly: GCA_036735505.1. GTDB lineage: Bacteria > Pseudomonadota > Alphaproteobacteria > Rhodobacterales > Rhodobacteraceae > DAINOF01. The sequence continues at coordinate 2,085 of DAINOF010000178.1, read as the reverse complement.
GGAAGGGGATCGCGCCGGGGTCGCGCATGGCGGCGACCGCCGTGCGGGCGGCGTCGCCGATCACGCGGCGGTCCTCGTCCGATATGCGGTCGGCCGTCATGTAGGTCCGGTAGCGGGTGAAGGCGGCGACAAGCTCGATGATCGCCTCGCGTAGCGCCTCGGGGCCGAACTCGACGCCCACGGGGTCCTCCGCCGCCAGCGCGCGCAGCATCCCGTGCAGCGCCCAGAGCTCGGCCGCGAGATCCTCGGTCAGGATCTGGCGCTTGGCGCGGGCGAAGACCTGCGCAACCGGCGCGTCGCGGCCCGTGGCCTCGCGGTAGGCCGCGCCGATGGAGTCGCGTCCGGGCGCGTCGAGAAGGAGCCGGCCGATCAGCCGCGAGACCTCGTAGCCCGTGGTGCCCTGCACGGGCCAGGGGGGCAGGTCCTCGCCATCGCTCAGGATCTTCTCGATCCAGATGGGCGTGCCCGGCAGGTGGGCGCGGAGGCGCTCCAGATAGGCGGCCGGGTCGGCCAGGCCGTCGACATGATCGATGCGCAGCCCCTGCACGATACCGGCCGCGACGAGATCGAGGATCAGGGCGTGGCTGTCGTCGAAGACCCGTGGGTCCTCGACACGGATACCGACAAGGCCCGTGACGTTGAAGAAGCGGCGATGGGTCAGCGCGTCCTGCTCGGTGCGCCAGTGGACAAGCCGCCAGGGCTGTTCGTCGTGCAGCCGCCGGATCGCGTCCGGCGCGGGGTCGCGGCGCGCGGGGGCGAGGGCGGGCGTGTCGGCGAGCGGCACGCGCAGGCCGGCGAGGGACAGCACGGGGCCGTCGGGGTCGTCCTCGACCTCGGCCGGGCCGTCGGCCAGCACCGTCTCGAAATGGTCGGCAAGCCACGGCAGCCGCAGCCGTTCGGCCTCGATGTCGAGGTCGAAGTGACGGGCGAAGCGGCTGCCCGCGCCATGGCGCAGCACGTCGCGGAGCCATGGGGTCTCCGGCGCGAAGGCCATGTGGTTCGGCACGATGTCGAGGATCAGGCCCATGCCATGGGCGGTCAGCGCCGCCGACAGCCGCTCGAGCCCCGCGCGGCCGCCGAGCGCGGGGTCGATCTCGGTGGGGTCGGTGATGTCGTAGCCGTGGGACGAGCCCGGCGTCGCGGTGAAGAGGGGCGAGGCGTAGAGGTGGCTGATGCCGAGCGTGTCGAGATAGGGGACGAGCGCGGTCGCGCGGTCGAAGTCCATGCCGCCCCGGAACTGGAGACGGTAGGTGGCCGTGGGCAGCGTCATGCATCGACTTCCAGGTAATGCGCGGCCGAGCGCGGGGCGCCGGGCGCGGCGCCCGTCAGGTGGAGGAGGTCGCCCTTCGCCTCCGGAAGGTCCGCGGCGCGATCGCCGAGGTTGGCGCGAAGCGACAGGCGGGCGCGCCCGAGGCGCCAGTCGACCGCGACGAGGCCGACGCCCCCGGCCAGCACCTCGCCCGCATGGCCGCCCGCGCGGGCCAGATGCGGCACGATCCGTTCCTGCCTCAGCGTCAGGAGGTGCCGCACCTTCGCGCGCGCCGCCCGCCCCTCGGGGCTGTCGCGCCGGTCCCAGTCGATCCGCGAGGCTTGATAGGTGGCGAGGTCGATGGGGTCGGGGATGTCGCCCGTGTGGCCGGCAAAGGCGGGAAAGTCGGCGAACTCGCGCCTGCGGCCCTCGGTGACGGCCCGGGCGAGGTCGCCCTCGAACCCCGCGAAGAACAGGAAGGGCCGCGTCTCGCCCCAGTCCTCGCCCATGAACATCAAGGGGATGTGCGGCGAGAGCAGCAGGATCGCGGTGAGCGCGTCATGCGTCGCCGGGTCGGTCAGGGTGACAAGGCGCTCGCCGAGCGCCCGGTTGCCGGTCTGGTCGTGGTTCTGGAGGAAGTCGACGAAGGCCGCGGGCGGCAGGTGGCCCGAGGGCTCGCCCCGCCCGGGTCCCTGGAAGGCGAAGCCCTCGGCCAGCGCGCGGGCGAGGTGGCGGGCGGGGTCGTCGGCGAAGGGGCGGTAGTAGGCGTCGGCCTCGCCGGTGCCGAGGACATGCGCCGCGTTGTGCAGGTCGTCGTTCCATTCGGCGGTGTGGAG
>DAINOF010000177.1:0-6147 GCA_036735505.1 Paracoccaceae bacterium | reverse complement strand
CCGTCGCGGCCGGCGCGGCCGATCTCCTGGTAGTAGGCCTCGATCGACTTCGGCAGGTCGGCATGCGCCACCCAGCGGATGTCGGGCTTGTCGATCCCCATGCCGAAGGCGACCGTGGCGGTGACGATCAGCCCGTCCTCCTGCTGGAAGCGCGCCTCGACCCGCCGCCGCGTCTCGGGGTCGAGCCCGCCGTGATAGGCCGCCGCCTCGTGGCCCGCCTCGGTCAGCGCCGCGGCCAGCGTCTCGGTCTTGGCGCGCGTGCCGCAGTAGACGATGCCGGGCTGGCCCTTGCGCGCCCCGGCGAAGTCGAGGATCTGGCGCCGCGGCTGGTCCTTGGGCGCGAAGGCGAGGTGGATGTTCGGCCGGTCGAAGCCGCGCAGGAAGATCTGCGGCGCGGCATCGCCGAACAGCCGCGAAACGATCTCGTCCCGCGTCTCGGCGTCTGCCGTGGCGGTGAAGGCGGCGAGCGGCACGCCGAGCGCGGCGCGCAGCGCGCCGATGCGCAGGTAGTCGGGGCGGAAGTCGTGGCCCCACTGGCTCACGCAATGCGCCTCGTCCACGGCGATGAGGCCGGTGCCGATCCGGCGCAGGAAGCTCACCGTCCCCGAGGAGGCCAGCCGTTCGGGCGCCATGTAGAGGAGCTTGAGCCGCCCCTGGTCCAGCGCCGCGTGGACCGCCGCGGTCTCTTCCTCGGTATTGCCCGAGGTCAGCGCGCCCGCGGCGACGCCGGCCTGGCCCAGGGCGCGCACCTGGTCGCGCATCAGCGCGATGAGCGGCGAGAACACCACCGTCACGCCGTCGCGGCAGAGCGCGGGCAGCTGGAAGCACAGCGACTTGCCTCCACCCGTCGGCATGATGGCGAGGACGTCCCGCCCGGCCGCCACCGCCTCGACGATCTCGGCCTGTCCCGGACGGAAGGCGGGGAAACCGAAGACGGACGACAGAAGCGCCTGCGGGTCGGTCATTGTGCCGGTGTTCTCTCTGACTGCTCGTCGCGAATGGTATCTTGCTCGCTTACTGCTCTCCACCCAGAACTAAGTCGCACCCTCCAGGGCCCCTCGGGTACTGGCATGCAGATCAAGCCAACCGGGAGCGAGATCGGCGTCCAGATCGCGAAGCGCCCTCCAGCGCGCATAGATGTCGCCGATCTCGTTGATCGGACGCCATTTCTGTGGGTCGAGTTCCTTGCCGAAGAGGCCGCTCATCTCGCCCGTGAACTGTGCCGCGGCATAGACGCCTTCACGGGCCGGCTCGGGTGGCGACTTGAATGGATTGAACCACTGGTTCACGATCTGGGCGAGTTCGTAGCCGCAGGCTTGCAGACGGTCGCCTTCGCTGCCGTCGTTCATCTCCACCGACACGAAGGCGGGTCGCCGGGCATCGGCCCTGAGCTGTTCCAGAAAGATCAGGTCTCCGCCTTCGAGATCGCACTTGACGAAGTATGGTACCCCGTATTCGTCGAACAGGTCAGACAGGGTGATCGTGGGCACGGATATTTCTACGGACCGTTCGACGCCCTTCTCGGCCTTCCCCTTCGATAGACTTCCCCAGTCATCCTTCTCGGGAACCGTGTAGAACGAGACCGTCTCACCGCCACGATCATAGAGCGCCTTGTTGACCAAGGTGAGACGATCGCCGAACGCCGAGAGTCTTTTCGCAGAGAACTCGCTTAAGCCCGGAACTGCCTCCAGTCCGACGACCCTGAAGCCCTTCCGAAGGTAGAATTCCGCATCATAACCCTTGTGCAGCCCGAGATCGAAGATCAAACCTCCGATCGGCTCTTGGGCGGAGCTCGCCATGCCCAACGAACGGAACAGGCGACTCATGAAATGCGTCCGACCTCGCTTGATCCCGGCCATCCTGCGGTCCCCCTCCCTGAACGGATCAGCATAGCCTTATCCTCGAAGGAACCCGGACACAAACCGTCACAGAGGCGGAGGTCGCGTTGATCCCAAGACCCTTGCGTACTCCGGGGCGCTAACCGGCCGAACATCGTAAGGCACACGCGCGGACACATTACTCGCGTGCAAGCAAAGACTTCGTGAACCTAACACCGCGTCAGATGAAGGCCGCCGCGTTGTTCATGATCACGATGCGCAGCGCGTAGACCGCGATGAGCGCCACGAGCGGCGCAAGGTCGATGCCGCCCAGATCGGGAAGGACCCGCCGGATCGGCTGGTAGAGCGGCTCGAGCAGCCGGTTCAGCCCGTACCAAAACTGCGACACGATCGGCTGGCGCAGGTTCAGGACCTGAAAGTTGATGAGCCAGCTCATGATGATGTGCGCGATCATGATGAACCAGACCACGTCGAGAATGAGGAGCATGATCTGGATGAGCGATTGCATCTTGGCGTCCCGAATGGTTTCCGCCTCCACGTAAGGCGGAGGAGTCGTCATGGCAAGCGCCTGACGCCGCGTCCGGTTTGACGTCGCTTCGCGGACGGGCAAGACAGGCGCATGTACCCCTTCGTCCGCCTCGCCAAGGAGCTTTTCGTCCACCGCAATGCCCCGGCCATCGGCCCGGGCGAGACGCATGTCACCCGCCTCGTCTGCTGGCCCTGGGACATCGACCTGTGGATGGAGCTGAACAACGGCCGCACGCTGACGATGATGGACCTCGGCCGGGTCGTGATGTTCCAGCGCATGGGCATCTCGGACGTGATGCGGCGCAAGGGATGGGCGGGCGCGGTCGCGGGCGCGTCCGTCCGATACCGCAGGCGCGTGCGGATGTTCGACCGGCTCGAGCTCAGGTCGCGCATCATCGGCTGGGACGCGCGCTTCACCTATGCCGAGCAGGGCTTCTGGCGGCAGGGGGAATGCACCTCGCACGCGCTGTTCCGGATGGCGGTCACGTCGCGCGCGGGTCTCGTGCCCACGGCCGAGTTCTGCCGCGAGTTGGGCCTGCCAGAGGAAGGCCCGCCCCTGCCCCATTGGGCGCAGGCCTGGATCGACGCCGACGCCGCGCGGCCCTGGCCGCCCGCGCCCTGACCGCGAAAGCGTTTGCCTTGCCCCGCCAACGCGGGCAGGAAGACGGCACGGGGGCGGGAGCGTCGCATGGCCGTATCGCAGCGCAGGCGGATCTGGGGCTGGTTCTTCTTCGACTGGGCCAGCCAGCCCTACAGCACGCTGCTTCTCACCTTCATCTTCGGCCCCTACATCAACGAGCTTCTGGGCGACGGCACGGCCGCGCAGACCGCCTGGGGCTTCGGCGTGGGCGCGGCGGGGCTTGCCATCGCGCTCCTCGCGCCGGTCCTCGGCGCCATGGCCGACACCGCCGGAAGCCGGATGCGCTTCATCCGGATCTTCTCGGTGCTCTATGTCGTGGGCAGCGCGGGGCTCTGGTTCGCCGCGCCGGGAGAGTTCAACCTCGTCCTGATCCTTGCCTGCTTCGCGCTGGGTCTGATCGGGATGGAGTTCGCCACGACCTTCACGAACGCGATGCTGCCGACCCTCGGCACCCGGGACGAGATCGGACGCATCTCGGGATCGGGCTGGGCCTTCGGTTTTCTGGGCGGGCTCGTGACGCTGGTGATCATGCTCGCCTTCTTCGCCGAGGACGCCGAGACGGGACGCACGGCGCTGGGGCTCGCGCCGGCCTTCGGGCTCGACCCCGCGACGCGGGAGGGCACGCGCTTCGTCGGGCCGCTGACCGCGATCTGGTTCGTCGTCTTCATGGTGCCCTTCTTCCTCTGGGTGCGCGAGCCGCCGCCCGTCGTACCCGTCCGCGGCGCGGTGCGCACGGCGCTCCACGACCTCGGGCGGACCATCCGCAGCCTGCCCCGGCGGCCGAGCCTCTTTGCCTATCTCGGCGCCTCGATGCTCTACCGCGACGGGCTGTCGGGCATCTTCGTCTTCGGCGGCATCTACGCCGCAGGCGTGTTGGGCTGGAGCGTCATCGACACCGGCATCTTCGGCATCCTCGCCATCATCACCGGCGCCGTCTTCGCCTTTCTCGGCGGCCGGGCCGATTCGGCCTATGGCCCGAAGCCGGTGATCGTCTGGACGGTCGTCTTTCTCGCCTGCATCGCGACGGCGGTGCCCTTCGTGTCGCGCGAGGCCGTGTTCGGCATGCCCGTCGGCCCCGACTCGCGCCTGCCCGACCTCGCCTTCTATGTCCTCGGCGCGTTCATCGGCGCAGCGGTGGGCGCGCTGCAATCGGCCTCGCGCACGATGATGGTGCGCCAGTCCGACCCCGCACGCATGACCGAGGCCTTCGGGCTCTACGCGCTCGCCGGAAAGGCCACCTCCTTCATCGCGCCGCTGTCGATCGGCGTGGTCACCTGGGCGACGGGAAGCCAGCAATGGGGCGTGACGCCGCTCATTCTTCTGTTTCTTCTTGGGCTCGTTTTGCTAGCATGGGTGAAACCGGACGGAGATCGGGCAGACACATGGTCCTCCGCACCCTTGCCGCACTCGCCCTTGGGCTGATCCTCGGGCTGCCGGCCACCGCCGAACCCATCGCCAAGGAGGTCTTCGGCGCGCAGAGGGTGGCATCGGCCCAGCGCGCGGCACCGCTCGGCGGCTATTCGCGCGGTTGCGTGGCGGGCGCGGTGCAGCTGCCCGAAACGGGTCCCACCTGGCAGGCGATGCGCCTGTCGCGCAACCGCAACTGGGGCCATCCCGACGCCATCGCCTTCATCGAGCGCCTGTCGCGCGATGCCGCGCGGCAACCGGGGTGGAACGGGCTCTACATCGGCGACATCTCGCAGCCGCGCGGGGGGCCGATGCTCACTGGCCACGCCTCGCACCAGATCGGGCTCGACATCGACATCTGGATGCTGCCGGCCGCGAACCTCCGCCTCAGCCGGTCCGAGCGCGAGAGCATCTCCTCGATCTCGCTCCGCCGGGCCGAGGGCGCCTATGTCAACGGCAACTGGACGCGGGCGCATCACGAGATCCTCAAGGCGGCCGCCTCGGACCCGGCGGTCGCGCGGATCTTCGTCTTTCCCGGCGCCAAGGTGCAGATGTGCGCCGACGAGCGCGGGAACCGGGCCTATCTGCGCAAGATCCGCCCCTGGTACGGGCACCACTACCACTTCCACGTCCGGCTCAACTGCCCGCGCGGCGCGCGCGGCTGCGTCGACCAGGACCCGCCGCCCCCCGGCGACGGCTGCGCCGAGGCGCAGGACTGGGTGCGCAACATCCTGAACCCGCCGCCGCCCGACCCGAATGCGCCCGCACCCCGGCCCCGGCGGGAACTGGTGCTCGCCGACCTGCCGCAAGAATGCCGCAACGTCCTGTCGTCGCGCTGATCCTCGCCCTCCTCGCGTCCGCCGCCGCCGCCGACCCAAGGGTTGAGCACCTGGGCAGCTGGACATGGGAGACGGGGGTGCCGGGGCTCTACGGCTTCTCGGCGATCGAGCTGTCCGAAGACGGCGCGCAGTTCACCGTCATGGGCGACGGAGGGCAGATCGTGCGCGGGCGGATCCACCGGACGGACGGGGTGATCGACGGGCTCCGGCAGTGGAAGTTCACCACCCTTCGCGGGACGGCGGGCGGGCGGATGGACCGGCCGTTCCGCGACTCCGAGGGATTGGCCATCGCGGCAGACGGCACGGCCTATGTCTCGTTCGAATGGATGCACCGCGTCTGGTCCTACCCCGACCTCGAGGGCCCCGCCCGCCCCTTGCCGCTCCACCGCGACTTCGGCGGGTTCCAGGGCAATGCCGGGCTCGAGGCGCTGGCAGTCGATGTTGCCGGCACGCTCTATACGCTGCCCGAACGGTCGGGCGGGCTGACCGAGCCCTTCCCCGTCTACCGCTACCGGGACGGCGCCTGGGACAAGCCCTTCACGATCGAGCGTCGCGGCGAGTTCCTGCCGGTGGGCGCCGATTTCGGACCCGACGGCCTGTTCTACCTCCTCGAACGCCGCTTCCTTGGGGTCTTCGGCCTGCAGAGCCGCGTGCGCCGCTTCGCGATCGACGGCGACAGGATCGAACGGGAAGAGACCCTGTTCGAAACAGCCCCCCGGACGCATGACAACCTCGAAGGCATCGCCGTCTGGCGCGACGAAGGCGGGGCGATCCGGCTGACCATGATCTCGGACGACAACGGCCGCGCGCCGCTCCAGCGGACCGAGTTCGTGGAATACCGGGTCCTGCCGTGACTTGACAGGACCGGGCAAAGGCGCGACATGCGCGCGTCCCC
>DAINOF010000176.1:0-6181 GCA_036735505.1 Paracoccaceae bacterium | reverse complement strand
CGAGACGCTGGTGCGCAAGATCGCCAAGGCCCCGCTCGACAAGTCCTCGCGCTTTACCGACTGGTCGCGCCGGCCGCTGTCGGAGGCGCAGAAGACCTATGCGCTGGCCGACGTGACCCATCTGCGCGAGATCTACGAACACCTCGCCCGGGCGCTGAAGAAGACCGGGCGCGAGGCCTGGGTGGACGAGGAACTGGCCACGCTCACCGACCCCGCGACCTACACGATGGATCCCGAGGAGGCGTGGCTGCGCGTCAAGACCCGGACGAACTCGGGCCGGTTCCTGGCCGTGGTCAAGGAACTCGCGCGGTTCCGCGAGATCTATGCGCGGGACCGCAACGTGCCGCGCAGCCGGGTCTACAAGGACGACGCGCTTCTGGAACTCGCCTCGACCAAGCCGAAGACGGTCGAGGACCTCGGCCGGTCCCGGCTTCTCCTGCGCGAGGCGCGGCGGGGCGAGATCGCCGACGGCATCCTCGCGGCCGTCAAGCGCGGGCTCGAGATGCCGGCCGACGAGGTCCCGAAGCCCGACACGAGCCGCGACCAGCTCCAGGTCAACGGCGCGCTCGCCGATCTTCTGCGCGTGCTCCTGAAGGCCAAGTCCGAAGAGGCGGGCGTCGCGGCCAAGCTCATCGCCAACGCCTCGGAACTCGACGAGATCGCCGCCGGCCTGCGGGACCTGCCCTCGCTCCGGGGCTGGCGCGCGCAGGTCTTCGGCGACGACGCGCTGCGGCTCTGCGCGGGGCAGGTGGCGCTGACGGCGCGCGGCACGGCCGTCAAGATCGTCGATCTGGGCTAGGTTCAGCGCCGGACCGAGGCGCTGTTCGTCCGTCCGGTCACGGTGATCACGCGCACGTCGCGCAGCCGCTGCTCGGTCAGGAAATAGCCGGTCACCAGGGTCCGGGCGGAGGGCGGACCCGGCATCGGCTCGGGCGGCGGCACGGCACGGAACTCGAGCGCGAGCACCCCCGTCGCGTCGGGCCGGCCGTCGCGGTCGACCGGGACGAGCGCGGCGCTCCAGTAGCCGACGGCGGGCGGCAGGCCCTCGGCGCGGACGATGGCGCCGCCGGGCGTCCGGTCGAGCGTCACCGACGTCACCCGCTCGACGAGCGGCCGCGGATCCCCGGGCAATTCGAGCGGCGCTGCGGGCTCTGGCGCCTCCCGTCCGCCGAACCAGCCGAAGGGGTTGAGCGCGCTGTCCCCGCAGCCTGAAATCAGGAGCGGCAGTGCCAGTGCAAGGTAGAGCCGGCCCCTCATCGTCGTCCTTCCCCCGTTCCCTTGCCGATTAGCGGAAAGCGCGGGCCTTGAAAAGCGCCCCCCGTGCTGGACCTCGCCCGGCCGAGGGCCTACCTCAGGACAACGCGAAGGAGGGACCATGGCCACGCAGGCATTCGAGGAGATCGCCGAGACGTTCGAGTTTCTCGAGGACTGGGAAGAGCGGTATCGCTACGTGATCGAGCTGGGCAAGGGGATGGAGCCGCTCGAGGCGGCGTTCCATGTGCCCGCGACAAAGGTCGAGGGCTGCGCGAGCCAGGTCTGGATCCTGCCCGAGATCGATGGCGACGGGCCAAGCGCGCGGTTCCGGTTCCGCGGCGACAGCGACGCGATGATCGTGCGCGGGCTGATCGCGGTGCTGCGGGCGCTCTACAACGGGCTGAGCGTGGACGAGGTGCTGAAGGTCGACGCGGGCGCGGAACTGACGCGGCTCGGGCTCAACGACCACCTGTCCGCGCAGCGCTCGAACGGACTGCGCGCGATGATCGGGCGCATCCGGACGCTGGCCGCGGAAACCGCGGCCTGACGCGGCGCTTGCACGCCGGCCGGTCCGCGCGCTAACTCGCGCGACGGGACGGGGACGGGGCGCGTGCGCGGGCTTCTGGCAGGATTGACGGGCGGCGCCATCGTGCTTTTCGCGCGGTTCGTCACCGCCGTGCGCGCGATCTGGGCGGGGGTCGAGCCGGTGCCCGAGCAGCGGGTCTACTTCGCCAACCATGCCTCGAACGGCGATTTCATCCTGCTGTGGGCGGTGCTGCCGCCGCGGATTCGGGCCATGACCCGGCCGGTGGCGGGGGCCGACTACTGGCTCGCCACGCGGCTGCGCCGCTTCATCGGGCGCGACGTCTTCGACGCGGTCCTGATCGAGCGGCGCCCCGAGATGCGCGAGCAGGATCCCGTGGCGCAGATGGCCGCCGCGCTCGAGGCGGGGCAGTCGCTGATCCTGTTCCCCGAAGGCACGCGCAACACGACCGAGGCGGCCCTTCTGCCGTTCAAGGCCGGGCTCTACCATCTGGCGCGGGCGCGGCCGTGTGTCGACCTCGTGCCGGTCTGGATCGAGAACCTCAACCGCGTCATGCCGAAGGGCGAGATCGTGCCCGTGCCGCTTCTGTGCACGGTCACCTTCGGCGCCGCCCTGCGGGTCGCCGAAGGCGAGGACAAGGCCGCCTTCCTCGACCGCGCCTTCGCCGCCCTGCTGGCGCTGCGCCCTGCGCGCGAGGGCGCATGACCGCCGCCGCGCCCGATCTTCTGACGCTTCTCGCCGGGGTCGGCGGGGTGCTGGTGCTGGCGTCGGTCATCGGCTTCGGGCTTGCGCGACGGGCCGGCGGGCCGAACGCGGTCATCGACAACCTCAACGCCCGCATCGCGGCGTGGTGGGGGATGGTGGCGCTTCTGGGTCTCGCCTTCCTCGCCGGGCGAGCAGGGGTGGTGGCGCTGTTCGCGCTCTGCTCCTTCGCGGCGCTCAGGGAGTTCATGACGCTGACGCGCACGGTGCAGGCGGATCACCTCGCGGTGGCGGCGGCGTTCTTCGCGGTGCTGCCGGTGCAATACTGGCTCGTCTGGACCGACTGGTACGGGCTCTATTCCATCTTCATCCCGGTCTACGCCTTCCTCTTCCTGCCGATCCTCGCCGCGCTTCGGGGCGAGACGAAGGGGTTCCTGCACCGCGTGGCCGAAACGCAATGGGCGCTGATGATCGCGGTCTTCTGCGTGAGCCATGTGCCGGCGCTGCTGTACCTGGAAATCCCCGGCTTCGAGGGCCGCGAGGTGCTGCTGATCGCGTTCCTCGTGGTCGTGGTGCAGATGTCGGACGTGCTGCAATACGTCTGGGGCAAGCTGATCGGCCGCCGAAAGATCGCGGCGGTCCTGTCGCCGTCCAAGACCTGGGAGGGGTTCCTGGGCGGCGTCGCCTCGGCCACGCTGATCGGGGCGGGGCTCTGGTGGATGACGCCCTTCGCGCCCTGGCAGGCCGGGGCGCTGGCGCTGCTCGTCTCGCTCATGGGCTTCGCGGGCGGGCTTGTGATGTCGGCCATCAAGCGCGACCGGGGGGTGAAGGACTGGGGCCACCTGATCGCGGGGCACGGCGGGTTCATCGACCGGCTCGATTCGGTGATCTTCGCGGCGCCGGTGTTCTTCCACGTCACGCGCTTCTTCTGGTCGGCCGTCTGAGATGGAGCGCCGTCCGCTGAAAAGCCGCGACACGGCCTGGGCGCGGCGCACCGCGGCCTGGCTCGCGGGGCGGGGGGTGACACCGAACGCGATCTCGCAGGCGGCGGTGGGGTTCGCGGCGCTGGGAGGGGCGGGGTTCTGGCTGTCGGGGTCTGCCGAGGGCTGGGTCCGCGTCCTGTGCCTTGTCGTGGCGGCCCTTGGCTGCCAGCTCCGGCTTCTGTGCAACCTCTTCGACGGGATGGTGGCGATCGAGGGCGGGCGCAAGGCGCCCGACGGGCCGTTCTGGAACGAGGCGCCCGACCGCGCTTCGGACATCCTGATCCTCGCGGGCGCGGGGCTCGGGGCCGGGGTGCCGGGCCTCGGCTGGGCTGCGGCGGCGCTCGCGGTGGTGACGGCCTATCTGCGCGAACTCGGTCGGTCCGAGGGTCTGGCCGCGGACTATGGCGGACCGATGGCCAAGCCGCAGCGGATGGCGGCGATGACGGCGGCGGCGGTCGGGGCGGTCCTGCTGCCGGGATGGCCGGTGGTCACGTGGGCCCTGTGGCTCGTCGTGGCGGGCGCCGCGTTGACAGCGGCGCTCCGGTCGCGGCGGCTCGTCGCGGCGCTGAAGGCCCGCTAGCGCGCCGCCCCCGCGAGCGCCACGGCGAGGTCGCCGTAACCGGTGAAGCGCCGCTCGAAGGCGAGGCCCAGGCGGCGGGCGCAGTCTTCCGCCTTGGCGGTGAGCGCCGGGTCCTCGGTCTGCGCCTGGTACACCAGTTTCTCGTAGTTGCCGAAGTACATGTCCCGCAGGTCGGGATGGCGGTCGAGGCCGAGCGGCTCCCAGACGAAGGCGTCGAACTGGCGGACGAGGAAATCGGTAAGATAGAAGGCGCGGAACTCGTCCTCGGCGCGGGCGACGAAGCCGGCGGTGCCTTCGAAGAAGGCGTAGCAATGGGGGCCCTCGACCATCCCCACCCCAAGCTCGCGGCAGGCCGCCTGAAGCTGCCCGCCCGTCCCGCAATCGGCATAGACGACGAAGATGCGGGCGTAGTCGGCGCGGTGCGTCTCGACCGCCGCGACGACGGCGGGGGTGATCCGGTCCGGCGCGTTGTGCAGGATGGCGGGCAGGCAGGCGAGGTCCATGTGGTCCCAGCCGTTCGCCGCCTTGAGCGCGAGGATCTCCCGTGCCAGCGCGCCGCAGGCAAGCAAGAGCATGCTGCCTGCCTTCGCCGGCGGCAGACCCTGATGCGTCAGCGCGTGGTCGCTCGGTCCGCTCATCCCCCGACAAGGCCCGCCGCAGGGCCGCCCGTCAAGTCGCCGCGTTCAGCCCCAGAAGGCGCGCGTGGCTTTTCTCGATCTCGGTCAGATAGGCGCGCAGCATCTGCTCGTCGGCCATGTTGTCGCGGTGGTGCATGACCGTCCGGAAAGCGTCGATGGTCCGTTCCTCGTGGCGCTCGAGCCCCGAGGAACGGACCATTTCCTTGTCGTCGAACAGCGTGCCGACCCGCGTCAGGACCGACCGCGCCGTCTCGCCGGGCGCGGCGCTGGCCGGCTCGTGGCCCGCGTCGTCCACGACCCGCGACAGCTCGCGGCCGATGCGGTCCCGCAGGTCGGCATTCTCGCGATAGATGGCCTCCGCCTCGGCGCGGTCGCTCTGCCGCGCGGCCTTGCGGTAGAAGTCCGCCCCGGCCGAGACGAGCGAGATGAGCTCGTTCAGGTTGTTCAGTCGCTGTGACATCGATCTTCCTCGCGTTCTCGGGCCAAACGCAAGGCGATGGGAGGGGGTTCCGGCTCAGCCGGCGGCGATCTGGTTGTGCTTGCGCGCGATGAACTGCTTGGCGGTCTCGACCGCCACGGCCGCGTCGCGGCAATAGGCATCGGCACCGATCGCCCGCCCGAACTCCTCGTTGAGCGGCGCGCCGCCCACCAGCACGATGTAGTCGTCGCGAATGCCTTTCTCCTTCAGCGCGTCGATCACGACCTTCATGTAGGGCATCGTCGTGGTCAAAAGCGCCGACATGCCGAGGATGTCGGCCTCCTCGCGCAGGAGCGCGTCAAGATACTTGTCGGCCGCGTTGTTGATCCCGAGGTCGACGACCTCGAAGCCCGCGCCTTCCATCATCATGGCGACAAGGTTCTTGCCGATGTCGTGGATGTCGCCCTTGACGGTGCCGATCACCATCTTGCCCATCCGCGGCGCGCCGGTCTCGACCAGCAGCGGCTTGAGGATGAACATCCCCGCCTTCATCGCGTTGGCGGCCAGGAGGACCTCCGGCACGAAGAGGATGCCGTCGCGGAAGTCGTCGCCCACGATCTTCATGCCCCCCACGAGCGCCTCGGTCAGCACCCGGTAGGGCGTCCAGCCGCGGTCGAGCAGGATGTGCACGCCTTCCTCGATTTCCCCCTTCAGACCGTCGTAGAGGTCGTCGTGCATCTGCAGGACAAGCTCGCCGTCGTCGAGTTCGGACAGGATGATGTCGTCGTCAGCCATGGATGTGCTCCGGTCGGGAACGGGGCGTTCCCGGGTTCAGGTCCCTAGATGGGGGCGATGGTTCGGTCGCACGCGGCCGATTGCGACATGCGGCGGTCCCCGACCGACGCCGGGGGTGCCGGGACACGCCGAAGGGCTGGCAAGTGTTCCCGTTCCGTTCTAAGATGGCCGCATGCCGCCCGCGACTCCCCCCGCTCCGCGCCCCGCGCCCCCCGTCCGCAGCCCCGGCCGCGGCGCCCTGACCAACCGGGCGGGCCGGTACGAGCG
>DAINOF010000175.1:0-6195 GCA_036735505.1 Paracoccaceae bacterium | reverse complement strand
CCTCGGGGGGAGGGGATGGGGGAGGGGGCGCCAGCGGAAGTCGTGGAGGGGGCCGAGGTCTCCGGCCGCGGTCCGCCCTTACGCGCATAGCTGCCGGCCGCGAAGCCCTCGACCCGGCCCGCCTCATCCGTCGCCGTGCGAACGGGCAACTGCGCCCGCGCTCCGCCGCCGTCCTTCAGCGAGGAGGCCGCCTTCGCCTCGGGCGAGATCCGGATACCGGCCTTCTCGGCCACGACCTGGCAGCATTCGATCAGCGCGCAGTTCTTCGCGAGCCGCCGATGTGCCTTCATGTCGCCGTCGCGGTAGGCGTTGAGGATGCGGAGCTCGACCGGGTTCATCCCCACCGTTTCGGCCACCTTGTCCATGTGCGCCTCGATGGCGAAATCGACCCCGGTGATGCCGAAGCCGCGCATGGCGGTGGCCGGCGTGCGGTTGGTGTAGACGCAGTAGACGTCCGCGTAGACGTTCGGGATCGTGTAGGGGCCGGGCAGGTGCCCGACGCCCTTGATGATCGCGTAGGACGACAGCCGCGTGTAGGCGCCCGAGTCGAAGTAGCCGGTGAACTTGCGCACGACGATCCGCCCGTCGCGCATCACGCCGTCCTTGAGGTACCAGCGCTCCGCGCCGCGGGGCGCGCCCACCTGCATCTCTTCCTCGCGGTCCCAGGCGTATTTCACCGGCCGTCCGGTCAGCATCGCACCGAGGATGGCGAGGGGTTCGTGGATCGAATCGACCTTTCCGCCGAAGCCGCCGCCCACCGTGCCGCCGATGAAGTGCAGCCGCGAGGACGGGGTCTTCAACACCTTGGCCGCGGTACCCAGCGAGAAGAACAGCGCCTGGGTGGAGGTGTAGCAGACGAAGCGCCCGTTCTGCTCGGGCGCGGCGATGGCGCCGCAGGTCTCGATGGGGGCCTGTTCGATGGGCGACATCTGGTAGCGGCCTTCGACGATGTGGTCGGCCTCGCGGAAGGCCGCCTCCACGTCGCCGTAGCGGAGCTTCTGGTGGTCGTACTTGCCGTGGTAGACGAACTTGTTGGTGGGGTAGATGTCGAGCACGACGGGCGCGCCGGGTTTCACCGCCTCTTCAACGTCGAGAACATGGGGCAGGGGCTCCCAGTCCACGCGCACCGCCTGCACCGCGGCGCGGGCCTGCGCCTCGGTCTCGGCGATCACGGCCGCCACGGGCTCACCCTTGTAGCGGACGCGGCCGGTGGACAGGATCGGCTCGTCGTCGATCCCGAAGTCGAGAAGCGACAGGAGAGTGTTGAGGTTCACCGGCACATCGGCCCCGCGCAGGATGCGGACGACGCCCGGCATCCGCTCGGCCTCCGTCGTGTCGATCCGCCGGATCCGCGCGGCGTGGTGGGGCGAGCGGACGCAGCGCAGGTGCAGAAGCCCGTCGAAGAGGTGGTCGTCGAAGAAGGGCGACCGGCCGGTGACATGGCCCATGATGTCCTGGCGCCGCGTGGGCTTGCCCACTTCGTTCAGATTGTCGTCGCGTTCGTCGGCGAAGAGGTCCTTGCGGAACTCGATCATGCCGGGCGTCGTCATCTCGGTCATGCGCGGACCCTCCCGTGGGCTGCCGCGAGGATGGCGGCGATGATCGGCTCGTAGCCGGTGCAGCGGCAGAGGTTGCCCGAGATCGCCTCGATCACCTCCTCGCGGGAGGGCCGCGGGTTGCGGTCGAGGAGTGCGCGGGCCGAGACGAGCATCCCCGGTGTGCAGTAGCCGCACTGGGCGGCGAAATGGTCCATGAAGGCGTCCTGCAAAGGGTCGAGTTGCGGCCCTTTCGCGAGGCCGGAGGCGGTGCGGACGTCGCAGCCCTCGACCGCTTCGGCCAGCACGAGGCACGAGAGCTGCGTCGTCCCGTCGATGGTCACCGTGCAGGCCCCGCAGGTGCCCTGCCCGCAGCCGTACTTGGGCGACAGGTCGCCCACGCCACGGCGCAGGAACTCCAGAAGGTTCTGCCCTTCATCAGCGAAGGCGGCGCGGGGGCTGCCGTTCAGCGTGAAGCTCACGGGTCTCTTCGCCATCAGCCGCGCTCCATCCGTTCGAGAAGCCGCCGCAGATGCACGCCCACGACCTCCCGCCGATACCACCCCGTCGCGATGGGATCGGTCGGCGGGTCAAGCCCCTCGGCCGCCACCTCCGCCGCCCGGGCGATGGTGCCGGCGTCGAGCGTCTGGCCGTCGAGCACCCGCTCCACCCCCTGCGCGCGAAGTGGCGCCGGCCCCATCGCGCCATAGGCCACCCGGGCACCGCGGATGCGGCCGCCCTCGCGCGGGAGACAGGCGGCGATGGACAGGACCGAGACGCCCTTGGGCTTCACTCGGGCGACCTTGAGGAACCCGAAGGCGTGCGCGTCGCGCGGGCGCGGCACCTCGATGGCCGCCACGAGCCCCACCCGCTCGCGGTCGCGGAGCATGTCCTCGACGGGCCGCGCGCCCCCCTGCCCCGCCAGAACCACCTTTGCCCCCAGCGCCAGAAGCGCCGCGGCGAAATCGCCATAGGGGTGCGCGGCGAAGAGGTTGCCGCCCACCGTCCCCATGTTGCGCACCTGCGGGCCGCCGATGATCCGCGCCACCGGGTGCAGGAAATCGAGATCCCGGTGCGCCAGAACATCGGCCATCGTGACCCCCGCGCCCAGCGTCGCGGCATCGCCCGACACGCGCACCTCGCGCAGCGCGGGATCGGTCGTGCGCAGCACCCGGGCGGGCGCGGTCCCGGCGTTCACCTCGCGCATCACGATGGTCCCGCCGCCGAGATACACCGCGCCGCGCCCCATCGCACGTGCGGCCTCGGCAATCGTCGGATAGGTCTCGACCGTCGTCATGCGCCCTCCAGTCCCATGTGGGCACGGATCGCGTCCATGCCGCCCTGGTAGACGTTCTCGGCCACCATCTGCTGCAACTCCCTCTCGCGCCCCGGGGGCGTGTCGAACCGGCTTTCCCAGTGCCAGAAGGTCATGTCGCCATCCGTCACGGGGATCAGGCGGACATGCGCCACGTAGTTCAGAAGCGGCACGGGCGTGTCGAGCAGGCAGTAGCTGAACGCCATGTCGGCGTCCGACAGCGTGAGAAGCTGTTCGCGCAGCTCCGACCCGTCCTGCAGGTGGAACTTGCGCACGCAGCCCACCCGGTCCGAGGGCCAGCCCTTCTCCACCACGCTGTCGGCCACGATCGGATGCCAGCGGTCGTGCCCGTTGAAGTCGCGCAAGACCTCCCAGACCGCCTCGACGGGCGCGGGCAGGACCGTGCTTTTCACGACCTTCACCATCGCCTCATCCCGCCATCTGCCGCTTGAGCGCCGAGAAGCCCGCCTGGAAGACATCCGCCCCGATGCCCGTCACCAGACCCTCGGCCTCTCCGTCCGCACAGTCGAACTCGGCCGTCCATTCGGCGAAGGTGCGGTTGCCGTCCGTCACCGGCGTCAGCCGGATCGTGGCCACGTAGTCGGTGAGCGGCATGGGGCTTTCGAGGATCGCGTAGGTGCAGAACATGTCGTAGTCCGACAGGCCGAGCAATTTCTCGCGGATGCGGTCGCCATTCTGGAGGTGGAAGTCCCGCACGCAGCCCACCCGGTCGGAGGGCTCGCCGTTCTCGATGCGGCTGTCGCGGATGCGGGGATGCCAGCGGGGCAGGCCGTTGAAGTCGCGGATGCGCTCCCAGACCTTCGCCGCGGGCGCGTCGATCACCGAGGAGATGTAGACGCGCGGCATCTATTTCTTCCCTCCCTCGGCGCCGCCCTTCTTCGCGCCGTCCGCAATGCGCTGCATGTCCGACGCTTCGCGCATCAGCCCGCCCTGCTTGGCGAGCGTGCCGCCCTCGATGCCGATGTCGGAGAGAAGCGAGTCGATCAGCGGCGCTTGCACGCGGTACCGGAGCGCGGAGTTGATCACCTCGTCCGTCGGGCTGCCGCCCTCGCGGGAGCCCCCGCCCCCGGTGATCCCGTCGAGCTGCATGATCCGGATGTCCTGGATCTTCTCGAGCGGCTTCACGCTCGCCGCGACGATCCCCTCCACATGCTCGAGCATCTTGCGCTTGAAGAGCGAATGGCGCGCCTCGTCGGTCAGGATGTTCTCGGCCTCGTTGATCAGCTTCGCAGCCTCGGCCTCGACCGCCGCGCGGACCTGCGCGGCCTCGGCCATGAACCGCGCCTCGGCCGCCGCCTTCTCGGCCATCAGAACGTCGATGGACTTGCGGCGGTTCGCGGCTTCGGTCTCGCGCACCGTCTTGACCTTCTCCTCGGCCTCGGCCGCATGGGCGCGGGCGGCATCGGCCTCGGCCCGGGCGGCACTCTCCTCGAGCGACTTCTGGTAGAGCGCGATGGCCTTCTCCATCTGCGCCGTCTCGACGGCCTTCTCGCGGTTCACCTCCAGTTCGCGGCGGATCCTCTCGTGGTCGATCCGGATCTCGTCGAGCCCCCGCTCCGAGGCGATCCGGGCGCGTTCGATATCCTCGCGGCTCTCGATCTCGGCCTCGCGCAGCGCCTGCACCCGCGCGATCTCGAGCTGTTCGAGCGACCGCCGCCGTTCGAGCCGCGCGGCTTCCACCGCCCGCTCGCGCTCGACCTCGGCCGCCTCGACGTCGCGCTTCGCGGCGATCTCGGCCTGGCTCACGCTCGCCTCGGCCGCCACGCGCTTCTGCTTGCTTTCCGACAGCTTGACCACGCGGCTCTGCTCGGCCTCCTCGACCGCGCGCTTGCGGTCGATGTCGGTAACCTCGCGCGTCTTCTGGCTTGCGATGCGCTCCTGTTCCAGCGCCAGTTCGGTCGCCACCCGGGCCTTCTCGACGGCCTCGCGGCTGGCGATCCCGGCCGCCTGCAACTCCTTGTCCTTCTCGATCTCCCGCGCGCGCACCTCCTGTTCGGCCGCGATGCGTTCCGCCTCGAGCGCGCGCTTCTGCGCGATGCGGGCCTGCTCCACCGCCTCGTCGGCGGCCACGCGGGCCTCGTCCAAGGCGCGGTTGCGGGCGATCTCGCGGGACTTCGTGTCCTCGTCGGCGGCGATGCGGCTGGCCGCGATCTGCTTCTCGCGGGCGATCTTCGCGGCCTCCACGGCCTCGCCGGCCGCGATCTCGGCGGCGTCCACCGCCTGCGTCCGCGCGATCTCCAGCTCACGGATGCGCTGGTCTTCGGCGATCCGCGCCTCGCTCACCTGCGCGTCCTGCAGGATGCGCATCCGCTCCACCGCCTCGCGCGCCGTGATCTCGGCCTCTTCCAGCGCCTTGGCCCGGGCGATCTCGCGGGTGCGGATGTCCTCCTCGCCCCGGATGCGGGTCTGCGCCAGCAGCAGGTCCTGCGCCATGCGCCGCCTTTCGTTCGCTTCGTTGGCCTCGATCTCGGCCTCACGGATCGCCTTGGCCCTCGCGATCTCGAGTCCCTGCGTCTCGCGCTCCTTCATGATCCGGGCCTCGGCCACGGCGCGCTCCTGCGCGATGCGGGCGCGCTCGGTCGATTCCCGTGCGGAGATCTCGGCCTCCTCGATGGCCTTCTGGCGGGCGATCTCCTTCGACTGCGTTTCCTGCTCGTTCAGGATGCGGGCCTCGCGCACCGCGCGCTCCTGAAGGATGCGCGCCGTCTCGGTCGCCTCGCGGGCGGCGATCTCCTCGGCCTCGATGTCCTTCGTGCGGGCGATCTCGCGGCCGCGGATGTCGAGTTCGGAGGCGATGCGCGCCTCGGCGATGGAGCGTTCGTTGGCGATCCGCGCCTTCTCGATCGTCTCGCGCGCTGTGATCTGGGCGCTCTCGGCCTCCGTCTCGCGCTCTGCCCGCTCACGCGCCAGTTCCGCCCGCTGCTGGGCGCGGCGGAATTCCACGTCGCGTTCCTGAGACAGCCGCGCCTCCTCGCTCTCGCGCTCGATGTCGAGCGCCTGCTTCTCGGCCTCGAGGTTGCGGGCGCGGATGCGGATCATCGAATCCTGCTCGATGTCATTGCGAAGCTTCCGCCGCTCCTCGATGTCCTTGATGAGCGCGGTAAGGCCCTCGGCGTCGAAGCGGTTCGACGGGTTGAAGTACTCAAGCGCGGTCTGGTCGATGTCGATGATCGCGACGCTTTCCAGTTCCAGCCCGTTCTTCGTCAGGTCCTCCTGCGCGACCTCCCGCACGCGGTTGACGTAGGAATGCCGGTTCTCGTGCATCTCGCCCATGGTCATCTCGGCCGCGACCGCGCGCATGGCGCTTTCGAACTTGCCCGACAG
>DAINOF010000174.1:0-6226 GCA_036735505.1 Paracoccaceae bacterium | reverse complement strand
GCGCTGCGCGCGCGGGCCGCATGAAGCGCGGCTTGCCGCGCGGAATGCCAGACGGTGTGCGCGCGAAGCGCGCTCAATCGGATCGCGGGCCGTCCCAGCGCGCCACGTCTCCGGTCACGCCGTCCCAGGCGCCCGGCACCAGCGCCCGCCCCAGCACGCGCGCGGGGTTCGTGGGCGGCGGCATCGTCACGCCCTCTAGCCTCGTAAAGCCGAAGCGCGCGTAATAGGGCGCGTCGCCCACCAGCATCACCCGCTCCCAGCCCAGGGCACGCCTCAGGCTCTCGCCGATGAGAAGCCCGCCGATCCCCTCGCCCTGCCGGGTCGGGTGCACCGCGACCGGGCCGAGCAGCAGCGCGGGCCGGCCGCCGACCTTCACGGGCCACTGCCGGATCGCGCCCATGAGGACCCCGTAGCGGTCGCGGGCGACGAGCGACAGATGCGCCACGGGCGCGACGCCCTCGCGCAGGCGGTAGGAGGACAGCGCCTCGCGGCCCGGCGCGAAGCAGAGGTCGTAGAGCGCCTCGACCTCCCACCAGTCCCCTGGCGCCTCCTGCCCGATCTCCACCCGCCTTCCCCCCGCTTTCCCGCTGGTAGCGCCCCTAGCATGCGGCTAGGTCACGTTCAAACACGAGGGACCGCCCATGTTCTACCGACCCGAGGACGGCCACGGCCTGGCCCACAACCCGTTCAACGCCATCGTCACGCCGCGCCCCATCGGCTGGATCGCCACGCGCGGCGCCGACGGGTCCGAGAACCTCGCCCCCTACTCCTTCTTCAACGCGGTGGCCTACGTGCCGCCGCAGGTCATGTTCGCCTCGACCTCGTCGAAGCCCGACCGCGAGGGCACGAAGGACAGCGTGGCCAACATCCGCGAGACGGGCGTCTTCTGCGTGAACATCGTGGAATACGCCATGCGCGACGCGATGAACCTCACCTCCGGCCCCTGGCCGCGCGAGGTCGACGAGTTCGACAAGGCCGGCATCGACCGGGAAGACTGCCGCACCATCCCCTGCTCGCGCGTGGCGGGCGCGCCCGCCAGC
Source organism: Paracoccaceae bacterium (assembly GCA_036735505.1). Lineage (GTDB taxonomy): Bacteria > Pseudomonadota > Alphaproteobacteria > Rhodobacterales > Rhodobacteraceae > DAINOF01. The sequence goes on along the minus strand of DAINOF010000174.1, from coordinate 5,186 downwards.
CTCGAATGCCGGCTCGTGCAGATCGTGCAGCTGCCGGGCGAGGCCAACTTCGTCGTCTTCGGCGAGGTCACGGGCGTCCACCTGCGCGACGACTGCGTGCGGGGCGGCGTTTTCGACGTGCTGTCGTTCAACCCGCTCACCCGCCTCGGCTACCGCGACTACAGCGTGATCCGCGAGACCTTCTCGCTCGAGCGTCCGGGAGAGTAGACCGCTTCCCATTTGCCGGCCGGCGCGGCATGCTCGCCCCGCACACGCGGAAGGAGAGCGGGATGGCGGAGACGGTAATCGGCGTGATCGGCGGCAGCGGGGTCTACGGGATCGAGGGGCTCGAGGGCGCCCGGTGGGAACGGGTCGCGACGCCCTGGGGCGATCCCTCGGACGAGATCCTGACGGGCCGGCTAGACGGCATCCGGATGGCCTTCCTGCCCCGGCACGGGCGGGGGCATGTGCTCACGCCCTCGACCGTTCCCTACCGCGCCAACATCGACGCGCTGAAGCGGGTGGGCGTCACCGACGTGATCTCGATCTCGGCCTGCGGGTCGTTCCGCGAGGAGATGGCGCCCGGCCATTTCGTCATCGTCGACCAGTTCGTCGACCGCACCTTCGCGCGCGAGAAGTCGTTCTTCGGCCCCGGCCTCGTCGCCCATGTCAGCGTCGCGCATCCGACCTGCCCGCGCCTCGGCGACGCCGTGGAAGAGGCGACGCGGGCCGAGGGGATCACGGTGCATCGGGGGGGCACCTACCTGTGCATGGAGGGGCCGCAGTTCTCGACGCTCGCGGAATCGAAGCTCTACCGCGAGGTCTGGGGCTGCGACGTGGTCGGCATGACCAACATGCCCGAGGCCAAGCTCGCCCGCGAGGCCGAGCTCTGCTACGCCTCCGTCGCCATGGTGACCGACTACGACAGCTGGCACCCCGACCACGGCGAGGTCGAGATCGCCGACATCATCCGCACGATGACCGAGAACTCGGGGAAAGGGAAAGCGATGGTGGCGCGGCTGCCCGGGCTTCTCGGCGCGATGCGCTCGCCCTGCCCCCACGGCTGCGACCGGGCGCTCGACTTCGCCATCCTCACCGCGCCCGAGAAGCGCGACCCCGCGATGCTGGCAAAGCTTGGCGCGGTGGCGGGTCGCGTCCTCTGAGCGACGGGGCAAGGGGGGCGCTGCCCCCCGCCTCCCTGCGGTCGGCCCCCCCGGAGTATTTCTTCCAAGATGAAGCTTCCGGGTCAGCAGGGCAGCGGACCATCGGCGCGCTCGCGCGCGAGCAGCGCATCGAGGCGCGCGTCGGAGATCGCGCCCGAGACCAGCGTGCGTCCGACGACGAGTGCCGGCGTCCCGCCGATGCCGAGCGTCGCGGCGGCGCGGGCGGAGGTGGACAGGCGGCGGGCGACCTCGGGGCCGCGCACGTCCGCCAGCAGCCGGCCGGTGTCGAGGCCGAGGCCCTGTCCGACCTCGGTCAGGTAGGCGTCCGTCGGCTGGAAGGCCGCGCGCAGGAGCCGGGCCTGGAAAGCCGGGTAGGCGCCCTGGAGGTCGGCGGCGAGCGCGGCGCGGGCAGCGGCTTCGGACGCATCGCCCAGAAGCGGGAGTTCGTGCCACACGAGGTGAAGGCCCGGGTCGGCGCGGGCGGCGAGGCGGACGGTCAGGTCGCGGCACCAGGGGCAGTAGTAGTCCGAGAAAGCGGCGATGGGCAGGGCGCCCTGGGGCGGGCTGCCGAAGAGCGCGGCGCAAAGCGCGTCCGGCGGAAGCGGTTCGGGCGGCGGCGGCGCGCCGGGCGCGCGCAGCCCGATGAAGGGATCTCGGGTCGGCGTCGAGACCTCGCCGGCCTCGAGCCGCCGGAACCCCGGCGCGCCTTGGATCTCGGTGAAGGCGAAGGCCTCTTCCCGGGGCGCCCGCGCCCGGATGGCGAGCAGCGGGACGGCGAGAAGGGCGGCGCCCGCCAGCATCGTCCGTCTGCGCATGTGATCCTCCTTGCGCCGCCGCCGGCTTCCCGCTTCAGTCGGGCGGGTGTTCAGGCGGCACAGGGGAACGCAGATGCTCGACCAGCGCAAGACAGTGAAGGACTACATCCGCACGATCGTGGACTTCCCCCACGACGGGATCATGTTCCGTGACGTGACCACGCTTTTCGCCGATGCGCGGGGCTTCCGGATGTGCATCGACCAGCTTCTCCACCCCTATGCCGGCCGGCGGATCGACAAGGTGGTGGGGCTCGAGGCGCGGGGGTTCATCCTCGGCGGCGCGATCGCGCATCAGCTGACCGTCGGCTTCGTCCCGATCCGCAAAAAGGGCAAGCTGCCCGGCACGACGATCAGCCAAGACTACAAGCTCGAATACGGCGAGGCCATCGTCGAGATTCATGACGACGCGCTTCAGCCCGGGGACAAGGTGCTTCTGGTCGACGACCTTCTCGCCACCGGCGGCACGGCCGAAGCCGGCATCCGGCTGATCGAGCGGCTGGGCGCCGAGATCGTCGGCTGCGCCTTCATCGTCGACCTGCCGGAACTCGGCGGGCGCCGGCTTCTCGAACGGCTCGGGATGGACGTGCACGTGCTTTGCGAATTCGAGGGGCTGTAACGCGGCCTTAAGCCCTTGGTGCCATCCTGTCCGTATCGCGATGACCGGCCCCGCAGCTTGCGGCCGTACCGGCACGAAGCGCTCCGCCGGACCCTCCGCCGGCGGGGCGTTTCCGTCAGACGAGCGGCGCAAGGCGACCCTCGGCGCCGAGACGCGCGCGGAGCGCGAGGAGCGGCAGGGTGGCGATGACGCCAACGGCCGCGAAGAGCCAGAGTGCCGCATCCTGACCAAGCCCCGCGACCAGCGCCGCAAAGGCCACGGGCGCGCCCGAGGCGGCGAGCGTGCGCAGGAAGGCGAGCCGGCCCAGCTGCGCGCCATAGCCCGTCCGGCCGAACAGCGCGAGCGGGACCGAGCCGCGCACGATGCTGGTGAGCCCGCCGCCGATGCCGAGGAACGTGGCGAAAAGGACCCCCGCCGCGAGCGGCGGCAAGCCGAGGAGGAGGCCGGCGGTCGCGAGCGGCAGGGCCGAGGCCGAAATCGCGGCGACCGTCAGCGGGTGGAGACGCCGGAACAACAGCGTGTCGACGATGCGGATCGCCACCTGGGCCGGGCCCATGAGCACCGCGACAACCGCCGCCTGCGCGCCAAGGCCCGCAGCGGTGAGGATCGGGACCATGTGCACACCGAAGGCCATCACGACGGCGCCCGTCAGGGCGAAGCTCGTTGCGACCGCGCGAAAGGCCGCCGCGCGCATCTCGGGCGGAAGGGGTGTGCCGTCTGGCAAGGGGGCGGGCGCGCCCGGCAAAGGCGCGGGCGCGGGACGCATCCGGGCGAGGACCAGGTGCAATCCGGCGCCCAGCGTGGCGTTGAGCAGGGCGTAGGCGAGGACGGTGCCGCGCCAGCCGAGTTCCTCGGCCAGGACGGAGGTCAGCGGCCAGAAGATGGTGGAGGCGAAGCCCGCGATGAGCGTGAGCCGGGTGATCGCCCGGCGCGCGCCCTCCCCGCGCAGCGTCACCAGCGCGGCGAAGGCGGCATCATAGAGAACAGCGACGGCGACGAGTTCGATGGCGAGCACACCGGTCGCCCAGATGCCGAAGCTGGGCGCGGTGCCGACAACCACCAGAGCGAGCGCGGCCAGAAGGCTGCCCGCCACCATCAGGCGCGGCGCGCCCACCCTGTCCATCAGGAGCCCCGCGCGCGGCGCCGCAAGTCCGCCGAGGAGCAGGCCCAGCGAGAAGACCGCGTAGAGATGCGCCTCGGGGCGGCCGAAGCTCTGCGCCACGCCGGGCACGAGGATCGGGAAGGCGTAGTAGAGCGTGCCGTAGCCCACGATCTGCGTGATCCCGAGGGCGAGGACCGGGTTCATCGCGGGCCCGCGTCGGCGCAGCATTCGGCCTTCAGCGCGGCCACGACGGCCTCGATGCCGTCGAAATCGGCGCGGCAGATCAGCGTCGTGCCCTGCCGCTCCTGCGCGACGAGCCCGACCTTCAGGAGATGCCCGAGATGATGCGTGAGCGTCGAGGGCGCGAGGCCGAGGCGGTTGGACAGGGCGCCGGTGGCCAGCCCCTCCGGCCCCGCGCGCACGAGAAGGCGGAAGACGGCGAGCCGCGTCGGATTGCCGAGCGCGTCGAGGCGGCGGGCGAGGGAGTCGAGGTCCATGCGCGCGGCGTGCCACGGGCCGGCAGCGGCTGCAACGGCTATTTCGGCATGTGCCGAAATTCAGCGCGAGGACAGCACGGCGCCTGGGTTCATGATGCCCTGCGGGTCGAGCAGCGCCTTGATCGCGTGCATCAGCTCGAGCCGGACCGGATCGCCGAAACGGGCGAGATCGGCGGTCTTGAGCCGGCCCACGCCATGTTCGGCGCTGAACGACCCGCCCATCTCGTGGACGAGGTCGTGGATGGCGGCGGTGGCGCTGTCCCGCACATGGGCGAAGTCGCGCGCAGGCACGCCCGGGGGCGGGAACAGGTTGTAGTGGAGGTTGCCGTCGCCCAGATGCCCGAAGGCGTTGACCCGCAGCGGCGCGATCGCCGCGACCGCACGTCCGGCGCGGTCGAGGAAGGCGGGGATCTCGGAGAGCGGCAGCGCGATGTCGTGCGAGGCGACGGCGCCGATCTTGCGGTTCGCTTCGGGCACCGCCTCGCGCAGGCGCCAGAAGTCGGCGCGGTTCTGGCCGCTGTGCGCCACGAGCCCGTCCGAGACCTCGCCCGCGTCGAGCGCGGCCACGAAGACGGCCTCGAGTTCCGCCAGCGGGTCGACCGCGGCGGGCAGGCCCAGCTCCACGAGCGCGATCCAGTCGGGAACGGGCGCGAAGGGCTGGCGCAGGCCCATGCCCGCCTCGTCGAGGAAGGCAAGGCCGGTGCCGGAGAGAAGCTCGAAGGCGGTGATCCCTTCGCCCACCCTTTCGCGAAGGCGTGCCAGAAGCGACAGCGCCGCGGCGGGGTCGCGGACAACGAACAGCGCGGTGCCGGTCCGCGCCGGGCGCGGGAAGAGCCGCAGGCTCGCCGCCGTGATCACGCCGAGCGTGCCTTCCGATCCGATCAGCAAGTTGCGCAGGTCGTAGCCGGTGTTGTCCTTCCTGAGCCGCCTGAGGCCGTGCAGGATGCGCCCGTCGGGCAGGACCGCCTCGATCCCGAGGCACAGCTCGCGCGCGGTGCCGTAGCGCAGCACGTT
>DAINOF010000173.1:0-6267 GCA_036735505.1 Paracoccaceae bacterium | reverse complement strand
GCTGGCCGAGGGGGCGGCCATCCGCTGCCCGGGCCGCTTCGCGGCTGTTCCGGGCAAGGCGCGGGTTCGGGCGTCGCGAGGAGCCCATCGCGGACGGTCACGGCGCATCGGCAGGGCTGCGGATGGCCGCGGGCAGCCGCCCTCACGCCGGTGGTCTTCACTTTATCCCGTCAGGCCGGACGACCCCTGAGCGCGCGCTTGCGTCACCAAAGCGGCTGGCCGAGGGGGCGGCCATCCGCTGCCCGGGCCGCTTCGCGGCTGTTCCGGGCGGGATGCCGGGTTCGGTCCCTTCCGCTGACAGGCGTCCGCTTCGGCCGTCAAGCGGGACCTTCGGCCGATCACCGGCCCGTCCGGGCAGAAGGCGCCGGCCGCGCCCGGTGGGGCCGTCCACGATCCTCGTCCTCCCCCGTTGCCACCCCCCGCGCCTCGCGCTACCCCTGTCGCACCACAAGGCGGAGCCATCCGGATGATCCTCTGCGCGGGCGAAGCGCTCATCGACATGCTGCCGCGGCGCACCGCCGGGGGCGAGGACGCCTTCGCCCCGCATGCGGGCGGGGCCGTCTTCAACACCGCCATCGCCCTCGGCCGGCTCGGGGCCGAAACCGGCTATTTCGGCGGCCTCTCGACCGACTTCCTCGGCGACGTCCTCGTCACCTCCCTCGCCGCCTCCCGCGTCGCCACGGACCTCTGCCCCCGCTCCCCGCGCCCCACCACGCTCGCCTTCGTCCGCCTCGTGGACGGCCAGGCGAGCTACGCCTTCTACGACGAGGGCACCGCGGGCCGGATGCTCGACCCCGCCGCGTTGCCGGCGCTGCCGCAGGAGGTCAGCACGCTGTTCTTCGGCGGCATCAGCCTTGTCGCCGAGCCCTGCGGCACCGCGTTCGAGCAGCTCATGGCGCGCGAGGCCGACGCGCGGGTCACCATGCTCGACCCCAACATCCGCCCGGGCTTCGTCACCGACGCCGCCGCCTACCGGGCGCGGCTGCAGCGGATGATCCGCATAGCCGACATCGTCAAGCTGTCCGACGAGGACATGACCTGGCTTCTGGGCCCCGGCCACGTCTCGGACCGCACGGGCGAGATCCTCGCCATGGGTCCGCGGCTCGTCTTTGTGACCGAGGGCGGACGCGGGGCGCGCGGCTACACGGCCGAGCACGAGGTCAAGCTCCACGCCGAGGAGGTCGCGGTCGTGGACACCGTCGGCGCGGGCGACACGTTCAACGCCGGCGTCCTCGCCGAGCTTCAGCGCGCGGGCCTCTTGTCGAAGCCCGCGCTCGCGGCCCTCTCGCGCGGCGCGATAGAGGCCGCGCTGTCGCTCGCCATCCGCGCCGCCGCCGTCACCGTCTCGCGCGCGGGCGCAAACCCGCCCTGGGCGCACGAGATCTGATGCGCGCCCTCGTGCAGCGCGTGACCGAGGCCTCGGTCACGGTTGGCGGCGCCGTGGTGGGCGAGATCGGGCCGGGCCTTCTGATCCTCGTCTGCGCGATGCAGGGCGACGGCGCGGCCGAGGCCGACCGGCTCGCCGCCCGCATCGCCCGGATGCGGATCTTCCGGGACGACGCGGGGCGGATGAACCTGTCGGTGCTGGACACCGGCGGCGCCGCGCTGGTGGTGAGCCAGTTCACCCTGGCCGCCGATACCTCGCGCGGCAACCGCCCCGGCTTCTCCGCCGCCGCGCCGCCCGAGGTGGCCGAGCGGCTTTACGAGCATTTCGCGGGCCGGATGCAGGCCGAGGGCGTGCCGGTCGCCACGGGCCGCTTCGGCGCCGACATGGCGGTGCGCCTTGTCAACGACGGCCCCGTGACGATCTGGCTCGACACGGCCTAGGCGGGTCGGCCTGCGTGCGCGCGCCGACAGCGCCAGCGCGCCGAGACCCGCGGCAAGGAGCGGAAAGGCGCCCGGCACGGGCACCGCGCCGATCTGCGGCTCGGCCTCGACATAGGCTTCGGTCAGGCCGGGCAGGAAGGCGTATTGCAGCGCTCCGTCCTCGTCGAGCGCGTTGACCACGGCCGAGACGGTCACGCCGCGCGCGCTGTCGTGAAGCACGAAGGCGCTGTAGCCGTTGAACGCCCCGATGAAGCCGGACCAGCAGCGACCGGCGAAGTCGTCGCAGACGGCCGATGCGGCCGCCGTGTTGGCCTCGTTCAGAAGCGTCCCGCCATAGAGCGCGTCCGCGAACCGCGCGAGTCCCGAGGATGTGGCGACGATCCCGCCGTCGGTCCAGACTGCGCGCGCGGCCGCATCTTCGTGGCCCCCCTGATCTCGCGACTGAAGACGATCGGAGCGCTGGTCGCGGCCTATCCGCTTCTCGACCTCGCGCTGTCGAACGGGGTGGCGGCAGCGCTGTCGGCGATGGGGGACCTGCCGGGCTTCACGCCCGTTCTCGCCTTCGACGTCACGGTGCTGGGGGTCGGGCTCTTGCTGCTTGCGCTGGCCAGCGCCATGGCCGCGGCGCTGCGTCTGCGCGAAGACGCCGACCTGACGATCTGACGGAGACTGGGGCATGATCCGCGTGAACCTCGACGTGATGCTCGCCCGCCGCAAGAAGCGGCTCGGCGACCTGGCCGACGAGGTCGGCATCTCGATCCAGAACCTCTCGGTCCTGAAGACCGGCAAGGCCCGCGCGATCCGGTTCTCGACGCTCGACGCGCTCTGCCGCGCGCTCGACTGCCAGCCGGGCGACATCCTCGAACACGACCCCACCGCGCCCGAGGACGATCCCGGCTAGAGCGCGCCGGTCCGCCAGAGGCGCACCTTGAGCCCGCCGTGCGGCACGAAGGGCCCCGGCGGGCCGAAGGGCAGGCCCGTGGCGCGGGCGAGGCTCTCGTCGCTCGTCACGAGCCCCACGCGCCAGCCCTGGAACCGCGCCTTCAGCGCCGCGCCGAGGCGCGCGTGCACGCCGAAGAGGAGCTTGCGGTTGCCGATCCGCGTTCCGTAGGGCGGGTTGACGATGACGAGGCCGGGCGGGCCGGGCGGCGGCGCCAGGTCGGCCACGTCGCCTTGTGCGAAGGCGCAGACATCGCCCACTCCTGCGCGCGCCGCGTTCGCCGCGCTCATCCGCACCGCGCCCGCGTCCCGGTCGAAGCCGTGGAAGCGGAGCGGCGTCGCCCGCGGCGCGCCCGCCTTCATCGCGGCCCAGGATGCAGGCTCGAAGGTCACGAGCTGCTCGAAGGCGAAGGCCCGCGACCGGCCGGGGGCGAGCCCCAGCGCGATCTCCGCCGCCTCGAGCACGAAGGTCCCCGAGCCGCACATCGGGTCGACCACCGGCTCGGTCCCCCCATAGCCGCAGGCGCGCAGGAACAGCGCGGCCAGCGTCTCGCGCATCGGCGCCTTGCCCACCTCTTCCTTTGACCCGCGCCGGTGGAGAAGCTCGCCCGAGGTGTCGACGCTGATCGTGCAGAGGTCGTCGGCGATTCGGACGAGGACGCGCAGCCCCTCCGCCTCGGCGACCGGTGCGCCGAGCTCCTCGCGGAGCGCCGTCGCCACCCGCTCGGCCGCCGCGCCGGCGTGGTAGATGCGCGAGGCGCGGCAGGACGCCTCGACCGTCACCGGCACGTCGGGCCGCAGCACCTCGGCCCAGGGCACCTTGCGCGACCGCTTGTCGAGCTGGGCGAGGTGCAGCGCGCGGAAGGCGGCGATCCGGACGAGAACGCGCGAGGCGCCGCGCAGCTGCAGGTTCGCGCGCCAGACCTCGGGCCAGCCCCCCGCCGCCGCGACGCCGCCCGGCTCGGCGCGCACCCCCGCAAAGCCCAGCGCCTCCGCCTCGGCGGCAAGCTCGGCCTCGAGGCCCGGAGGGGCGACGAAGAAGAGGTCGAGGGGGGCGGCGTCGGGCATCTGGACAGTCCTGCGGGTGCGGCGACGCGGTCTCGCACGCGCCCGCCGCCGCGGCAACAGGCGACAGGCACGGACGGTGCCCCGGATCTCAGCCCGGAAGCCGCGCCGTCGCCTCGATCTCGATCCGCATCGCGGGCTCCTGGAGCCCGGCCGAGATCATGGTGGCGGCCGGCCGGGCGCGGGCGAAGACCTGCGACGTGATCGGCCAGCAGGCGGGCCAGTCGGCCGGGTCGGGCAGGATGTAGCGCACCCGCACGACGTCATCCATCGAGGCCCCGGCCTCGGCCAGCGCCCGCGCGATGGTGTCAAGCGCGTTCCGGCACTGGTCCTCGACGCCGTCCGGCATCGTCATGGTGGCGTAGTCATAGCCGGTCGTGCCGGCGACGAAGACCCAGCCGTCGCAGACGACGGCGCGGGAATAGCCGATGTCGGCCTCGAAGGGCGACCCGGTGGAGATCAGGCGGCGCATGGATCGATCCTGCCGCAACGGACGGGTCCTGTCACCCCTGCGACACTCCGCGTGGCGCATCCGCACGCATCTTGATCTCGATCAAGTCATGCGAGCGGGCGATGCGGGACATTTCGGGCGGAAGCGCGCCAAACAATGAGGACAGACCGATGTCATTTTCCAGGGCCGCCCTCCTCGGCACGGCGACCGCGCTTGCGGCCGTCTCCACGGCGGGGGCCAATGACCTGCGCGATATCGCGCGCGACTATTTCGAACCCGTTCCGTCGACGATTCCCGCGCTCAACGACAACGTCTTGACGCCCGAGAAGATCGACCTCGGCAAGGCGCTGTTCTTCGACCCGCGCATGTCGGCCTCGGGCGTGTTCTCCTGCAACTCCTGCCACAACCTCGCCACCGGCGGCGACGACAACATGCCGGTGTCCATCGGCCACGGCTGGCAGAAGGGCCCGCGGAACTCGCCCACCGTGCTGAACGCGATCTTCAACGAGGCGCAGTTCTGGGACGGCCGGGCGCCCGACCTCGCCGAACAGGCCAAGGGCCCGGTGCAGGCCGGCGTCGAGATGGCGAACACGCCCGACAACGTGATCGCGACGCTGAAATCCATGCCGCAGTATGTCGAGTGGTTCGAGGCCGCCTTCCCGGGCGAGGACGACCCCGTCACCTTCGACAACTTCGCCAAGGCGATCGAGGCCTTCGAGGCGACTCTGATCACGCCATCGCCCTTCGACGCCTTCCTCAACGGCGACGAGGGCGCGCTCGACGACCAGGAGAAGCTGGGGCTCGAGCTGTTCGTCGATGCGGGCTGCGCCTCCTGCCATGGCGGCGTGAACCTCGGCGGGAACGGCTACTATCCCTTCGGCCTGATCGAGCGGCCCGGCGCCGACATCCTGCCGCCCGACGACATGGGCCGCTACCAGGTGACCGCGACCGCCGACGACCAGTACGTCTTCCGTGCCGCGCCCTTGCGCAACATCGCGGTCACGGCGCCCTACTTCCACTCGGGCGCCGTCTGGGACCTCAAGACGGCCGTTGCGATCATGGCGACCTCGCAGCTGGGCGCGGACCTGAACGACGACGAGATCGAGGCGATCACCGCCTTCCTCGGATCGCTCACGGGCGAGGTGCCGCAGATCGTCTACCCGATCCTGCCGCCCGAAACCGCCACGACGCCGCATCCGAGCGGAGAGGTCGTGCCGGTGGCGCAGCCGTAAGGCACCGCTCCGGGTTCAGTTGGGGACGCGGGCTCGCGTCCCCTCCACCTCCCGGTGACGACACTCGGTTCCGGATTGGACAGACGCGCGACGCGGCCTGCCTACCGGGCCGGCGGGAACGTCCCGGCGCTCCCTCAGCCGACCCTGCGCCTCAGCCGGCCGAGGCGGGCGCCTTCTTCTGGTCGACGTGGATCATCAGCGGCTTGGACGGAGACGTCACCGCCTCTTCGTTCACCACGACCTCCTGCACGCTCGAGAGCGACGGCAGGTCGAACATCGTGTCGAGCAGGATGTCCTCCATGATCGACCGCAGCCCCCGCGCGCCCGTCTTCCGCTCGATGGCGCGCTTGGCGATCGCCTTGAGCGCGTCCTCGGTGAAGGTGAGCTTGACGTCCTCGAGCTCGAACAGCCGCTGGTACTGCTTGACGAGCGCGTTCTTGGGCTCGGTCAGGATCGTGACCAGCGCCGGCTCGTCCAGATCCTCGAGCGTGGCGATCACGGGCAGGCGGCCGACGAATTCGGGGATCAGCCCGAACTTGAGCAGGTCCTCGGGCTCGAGCGACTTGAACATCTCGCCCACGCCCTTGGCGTTGGGGTCCTTCACCTCGGCGCCGAAACCGATGGCCGACCCCTTGCCGCGCTGCGCGATGATCTTCTCGAGCCCCGCGAAGGCACCGCCGCAGATGAAGAGGATGTTGGTCGTGTCGACCTGCAGGAACTCCTGCTGGGGATGCTTGCGCCCGCCCTGCGGCG
>DAINOF010000172.1:0-6334 GCA_036735505.1 Paracoccaceae bacterium | reverse complement strand
TCGTTGAACTCGGGCGTGCCATAGGCCGGTTCCAGCGCGGGGTCGTTGTAGATCAGAAGCATGTACTGCATGGGAAATGCCCTTTCAGAGACCGAGAATGCGGGTGCCGATGCCGGCCATCGCGACAAGCGCGGCCAGGAGGTTCGTGCCGTTGCCGACATAGCGGAGCGGGTGTCCGGCGTTGCCGTCCACGAGGCCGAACGGATGCGCGATCCGGCCGATGAGAAGCAGCGCGCCCGAGATGTGCAGCCAGAGGGCGGGGGTGCCCATGCCTTCGGCCAGCATCATCAGGATCAGCACGAAGGCCGACCATTCGGCGCAATTGCCGTGCTGGCGGATGCGCTGCAACAGGACTGCGTTGCCGCCATCGCCGAAGGACACGCCCGCTGCCGAGCGCACCGACGACACGCGGAACCACAAGATCAGATAGATCGCCGCCACCGGCAGCGCGTAGAGAGGCGTCACTTCGAAAACCATGAGAACTCCTGTCTGTATGAGGCTTCGATACCCCAGGGACGCGGGAGGCCCAGGAATTTCGACATGGGCTCGGAAAAAAAGTCGGTCGCCCGAAGTCTCCCGGACTGCCGCATCCAGCGGCGACCCGACGTGTCGGGCCAGCTGTCGCCGAGGTCGGACGGGCCGACGCGCTCGGGTCCGGGCGAACCGGTCCGACCCTAGAGGTGGATCACCCGCCCGTAGGCGTCGAGCACCGCCTCGTGCATCGCCTCCGACACCGTCGGATGCGGGAAGACCGTGTGCATCAGGTCCTCCTCGGTCGTCTCGAGCGTGCGGCCCACGACATAGCCCTGGATCATCTCGGTCACTTCCGCGCCGATCATGTGGGCGCCCAGAAGCTCGCCGGTCTTCGCGTCGAAGACGGTCTTCACGAAGCCCTCCTGCTCGCCGAGCGCGATGGCCTTGCCGTTGCCGATGAAGGGGAAGCGGCCGACCTTGACCTCGTAGCCCAGTTCCTTGGCCTTCGCCTCGGAATAGCCGACCGAGGCGACCTGCGGGTGGCAGTAGGTGCAGCCCGCGATGTCCTCGGGCCGGACCGGGTGGACGTCGTTCCTGCCCGCGACAAGCTCCGCCACCATGACGCCTTCGTGGCTGGCCTTGTGGGCGAGCCAGGGCGCGCCCGCGATGTCGCCGATGGCATAGACGCCCTCGACCCCGGTGCGGCAGTACGCGTCCGTCACCACATGCGTCCGGTCGACCCTGACGCCCAGCGCCTCGAGCCCGAGCCCTTCGACATTCCCGACAATTCCCACGGCCGAGATCACCGTGTCGAAGTCGCGGCTTTCCGTCTTGCCACCTGTCTCGATATGGGCGGTGACCTTCCCCTGCCCCCGGTCGAGCTTCTTCACGGTGGCCTTCTGGAGGATCTCCATCCCCTGTTTCTCGAAGGCCTTCTTGGCGAAGGCCGAGACCTCGGCATCCTCGACGGGCAGGATGCGGTCCATCACCTCGACCACCGTCGTCTTCGTGCCCAGAGTGTTGTAGAAGCTCGCGAACTCGATCCCGATGGCGCCCGAGCCGATCACCAGCAGGTCCTTGGGCATCCGCGGCGGCTGGAGCGCGTGGCGGTAGGTCCAGACGAGATCGCCATCGGCCTCGAGCCCCGGCAGCTCGCGCGCCCGCGCGCCGGTGGCGAGCACGATGTTCGGGGCCTGAAGCTCTTCGGTGCCCTTGTCGGTCTTCACCGACACGCGGCCCGGGGCGGTGACCGTGGCCGATCCCATGACCACCGTCACCTTGTTCTTCTTCATCAGGTGGCTCACGCCGGAATTGAGCTGCTTCGCCACCCCGCGCGACCGCTTCACCACGGCGTCGAGGTCATAGCCGATGCCGTCGGCCTTCAGCCCGAATTCCTTGGCGCGGTGCATCAGGTGGAAGACCTCGGCCGAGCGCAGCATCGCCTTCGTGGGGATGCAGCCCCAGTTGAGGCAGATGCCGCCCATGTGCTCGCGCTCGACGATGGCCACCGACAGGCCCAGCTGGGCGCCCCGGATGGCGCAGACATAGCCGCCGGGGCCGGCCCCGATCACGATCATGTCGAAGGTCTTCGCAGCCATCGGCTCCTCCCGCTTGGCGATAGTTCAACGCTCAACCATCTGCCACACGACGGCGCGCCTGTCACCCCGCGCCGGCCGCGGCGCGCGGTCACCCGCCTTGCAGGCGGTGCAAGGCTCAGACGGCCGCCATCATCTCGCGCACCGTCGCGCCGTAGCCGCCGGCGGCGAGGAAGTCGGCCTCGCCCGCCTGCGTCGGCCGCGCCAGCGCCTCGTTGCGGTAGGGGAAGCGGCCGAAGCGGCGGATCACCTCGCGGTGCGCGCGCGCATGCAGCAGGTTGTCGGCCCCCGTCCCGGGCAGCCGCGTCATCATCAGCCGCACGCAGCGCTCCTGGTCGGCGAGGCATTCGGAGTGCATCAGCGGCAGATAGAAGAATTGCCGTGCGGGTTCGTCGATGCGCAGGTCCCAGCCCTTGTCGATCGCCATCTTCGCGGCCGCGCGGGCGATGCCGTCGGTGGCGAAGGCCTGCCCCTCACCCCGGAACATGTTCCGCGGGAACTGATCAGTGAGGATGATGTAGGCCAGCGTTCCCGAGGGATGGGTCAGCCACAGCGACAATCCGCCCTCGGTCGCGCGGACCCAGTCCGCATGGAAACGGTCGCGGATGGTGCCGTCGAGTTCGGATGACGAGTCGTACCAGTGCGCCGGCCCGATCTCGTCGAGCCAGAAGGAAAGGATTTCTTCGGGTTTTGCCATGCTCTGCCTGCCTTGAACCCACATTGGCGGAAACGATTTCGAATCGTGCCATGTTCCGCCGCGCCCTTCAATCAGGCGCTGCGCGGTTCATCAACCGCCGTGTCGCCCGCGCCGGCCCCCTCCTGCGCCCCGGCATAGACCTCGGCCACGGCGCCGAGCGTCACGGGCGTGGCCGAGGGCGCGATCGGCGCGTAGGTGAAGGTCTCGACCGTGCCCGGCGCGTCGGGCCGGCGCAGCATCCGCCAGACCGCGTAGACCGCCAGCACGACGTTGAGCCCGGCAAGGAACACCCAGAACCCGACGCCGCCCAGCGCGCCCATCATCCAGCCGATCGCGAGCGGCCCCGCGATGGCGCCGAGCCCGTTGAGGAACAAAAGCCCCCCCGAGGCCGCCGCCATGTCGGCGCGGTCGAGGAAGTCGTTCGTGTAGGCCACGGCGAGCGAGTAGAGCGGGTTCGACAACCCGCCGAACAGGAAGGCCAGCGGTACGAGCACCGCGGGGCTGTCGAAGAACAGCGCGCCCGCCCCGGCCAGCACCGCGCAACCCACGGCCGACCACAGGATCAGCCGGCGCCGGTCCATCCGGTCCGACAGCCACCCGATCGGGAACTGGAAGATAAGCCCGCCCATGTAGATCGCCGCGATGAAGGCCGAGATCTGCGCCACGCTCAGCCCCACGACCCCGCCATAGACCGCCGACATGGTGAACTGCCCCGAGATCACCCCGCCGATCAGGAAGACCGACACGCAGCCGAGCGGCGAGGTCGCCCAGAGCCGCCCGAGCGACATCGACTTGGTCGACTCGAAGGGCGGCGCGGGCGTCGCGGCCAGAAGGATCGGCGCGAAGGAGATCGACACGAGCACCGAGGGCACGATGAACAGGATGAAGCCCGAGGGGTCGCCCGCGGTGACGACGCCCTGCGCCGCCACGATCCCCAGCATCTGGACGATCATGTAGAGCGACAGCGCCTTGCCGCGCGTCTCGTTCGTCGCGGCGGCGTTGAGCCAGCTTTCGGCGGCGATGTAGACGCCGCAGAAGCAGAAGCCGATG
This sequence comes from Paracoccaceae bacterium, assembly GCA_036735505.1. Classification (GTDB taxonomy): domain Bacteria; phylum Pseudomonadota; class Alphaproteobacteria; order Rhodobacterales; family Rhodobacteraceae; genus DAINOF01. The sequence continues at coordinate 2,518 of DAINOF010000172.1, read as the reverse complement.
AGGACGCGCAGCAGGACCCAGGCCCAGGGCTCGGCGATGGCAGGATAAAGGATGATGGTGGCCGAGATGAGCGAGCCCAGCGCCGCGAAGACCCGCAGGTGCCCGACCCGCCGGATCATCACCGGCGCGATCTTCGAGGCGATGAGGAAGCCCGCGAAATAGCCCGACATGACGACGGACAGCTCGAGCGTCGAGAAGCCCTCGATGTTCCCCCGGATGCCGAGAAGCGTGTTCTGCATGCCGTTGCCGAGCATCAGAAGCGCGAGGCCGAGAAGCAGCGCCCACGAGCTTTGCAGGACCTGGAGCATCGTGGTGTCCTCCCGGCGCCAGCCCTAGGCCGGGCGGCGCGTGCGGTCGTGCCGGGAAACGACGCGCGCGCGTCGCATCCGTCACTCGGGGATCAGGAGCGAGGCGTCGCCATAGGAGAAGAAGCGGTACTCCTGCGCCACCGCATGGGCATAGATGGCGCGGATGCGCCCGGTCCCCATGAAGGCCGACACCAGCATCATCAGCGTCGACTTCGGCAGGTGGAAGTTCGTCATCAGCGCGTCGCAGGCGCGGAAGGCAAAGCCGGGCGTGATGAAGATGTCGGTCTCGCCCACCCAGGGCTGCACCGTACCGTCGCCGCGCGCGGCACTTTCGAGAAGCCGCATCGCAGTCGTGCCCACAGGGATGATCCGCCCGCCTGCCGCCCGCGCCGCCGCGATCTCCCCGGCCGCCTCAGGTGTGATCTCGCCCCATTCGGCATGCATCTTGTGCCTGGTCACGTCATCCACCTTCACCGGCAGGAAGGTGCCCGCGCCCACATGCAGCGTGACATGGGTGAAACCCACGCCCCGTTCCTCGAGCGCCGCAAGGAGCGGCGCGTCGAAGTGGAGCGAGGCCGTGGGCGCCGCCACCGCGCCGTCCCGTCGCGCCCAGACGGTCTGATAGTCCTCGCGGTCCTGCGCGTCGGCCGCACGCCGCTGGGCGATGTAGGGCGGCAGCGGCATCTGCCCGGCCTCGGCCAGCGCCGCGTCGAAATCGCCGCCCTGCAGGTTGAAGACCAGCCGCGCCGTCCCCTCCTCGCGCCCCGCGACCACGGCCGAGAGGCGCGGCGAGAACACGATCTCTTCTCCGTCCCGCACCTTGCGCAGGGGCTTCAGAAGCGCGCGCCACGCGCCGTCCGGAAGCGGCTCGAGCAGCGTCGCCTCGATCCGCGCCGCGCCCTCGCCCTCGGCCCCCGCGCGCCGGCGGACGCCTGCCAGCCGCGCCGGGATCACGCGGGTGTCGTTCAGCACCAGCCGGTCACCCGGGCGCAGGAGACCCGGCAGGTCGACGACATGCGCATCGCGGATCGCCGCGCCCTCGGCCACGAGCATCCGCGCCGAGGACCGCGGCCGCGCGGGCCGGGTGGCGATCAGCCGTTCGGGCAGATCGAAGTCGAACTCGGACAGCCTCATCGCTCAGGGGGCCCGTGCGGGCAGCGGGCGGCGGAAGATCTCGCGGAACATCCCCGGCGTCAGGATCGAGAGCGGATTGACCGACACCCGCACCGCGCCCTGCGAGCCGGTCATGCGGTAGGCGAAGCCGAACAGCCCCTCGCCCGCGCGGGTGAAGATCTGCCCTATCCCGTTCACGAGGTAGATCGGAGACACCACGCCCTGCATGTCCATCTGTCGCGAGGCGACGTCATAGACGCCGTCCATCGAGATGCCAAGCGAGGCGCCCACGGCCGACCCCTCGCGCAGGATGACCCGCTCGGGCGACAGCTCGAAGCGCGCCTCCACCGTTTCGAAGACGATCCCCGCGCCCTGCAGTTCGGTCAGAAGGCCCACGACGCTGATCGCGTTGAGAAGGCTTGCGAGCCCCGGTGCGTTGACGACCCGCGTGCGCGCCATCGTGAGTTGCCCGTCATAGCGCCCCGCCCCGCCCCGCGGCACAAGCGTCAGGTCTATCGCCCCGCCCCGCGCGTCGCGGAAGAGGCCGGCGTCGCGCAGGACCGCCCCGCCGTCGGTGGCCGTGATCCGGATCGCCGAGCCGTCGCCCGAGGGCGACAGGCTCCCCCTGACCGGCGCGCCGCCGTTCACGCGCCCCTCGAAACTGCCCGTCAGGCCGCGCCCCGCCGTCAGGTCGGCCCGGAACGGCGCGAGCGTCAGCCCGCCTCCGATCGTCAGCCGGTCGAGCGCGACCCGGAGCGGGCCCCCGGCCCCGCCGCCGCCCTGCGTCTGGGGCAGGAGCGCGAGGTTCGCCTGCCCGCCCTCGATCGTCACCGCCGGCGCCCGGCCCGCCCCCCGCGGCATCAGCGTCACCCGCGCGTCGAGCCACCGGCCCGCGCGCAGCCGGTCGAGCCGGATCGTGCCCGTCCCGGGCTCGATCCGGCCCTCGGCCAGGAGGCCCGGCGCCTCGAGCGCCAGCCGGTCGATCCGCGCCGCGCCCTCGACGACCGCGCCCTCGACCTCGAGCCGCCCCGCCGTGTCCGGCGCCTTCGACCAGCCGAGCGGCGCGACCGCGAGCCGCGCGCCGACGAGATCGCTCG
>DAINOF010000171.1:0-6343 GCA_036735505.1 Paracoccaceae bacterium | reverse complement strand
TTCGGCCAGCACCGCGCGGGTCAGCCGGGCGTAGTCCTCGGGGCGCGTGAGCACCGAGGTCGCCGCCTCGTAGACCTTCAGGAAGTGCCAGAAATCGGTGTAGGAATAGCTGCCGTCGGCTGCGAAGATGCCGCCGATGTCGACGCTCTTCTCCTTCGCCAGCCCGCGGACGAAGCCCGGCGGCGCGGCGCCTTCGAGGTGAAGGTGGAGCTCGACCTTGGGAAAGTCGCGGTAGCTCACAGGACGCTCCTTCCGGGGCCGTGGGACGGGACGCCGAGGTGAGCCGCCACGCTCGCCCCCACGTCGGAGAACCCGACCTGCCCGATCCCGCGGGTGCCGCGCCCCCAGGCGATCACGGGGACCCGTTCGCGGGTGTGGTCCGTGCCGACCCATGTCGGGTCGTTGCCGTGGTCGGCGGTGAAGACGAGGAGGTCGCCGTCGCGCAGGCGCGCGATCAGGCCGGGGATGTGCGCGTCGAACCACTCGAGCGCGCGGGCGTATCCCGCGACGTCGCGGCGGTGGCCGAACATGCTGTCGAACTCGACGAAGTTTGCGAAGGTCAGCGCGCCGTCCGCAGCCGTCTCGGCGGCGTGGAGGAGGTGCGCCATCAGCTGGGCGTCCGTGCCCTTCACGACGTCGGTAATGCCCTGCATCGAGAAGATGTCGCCGATCTTGCCGATGGCGTGGACGCGCCGGCCCGCCCGCGCGACCCAGTCGCAGAGCGTGGGCGCGGGCGGCGCGATGGCGTAGTCGTGGCGGTTGCCGGTGCGGCGGAAGGCGCCGGGCGTGCCGGTGAAGGGGCGCGCGATCACGCGGCCGACGCGCATCGCATGAAGCCGCGGCGCGAGCGCCTCGCAGAGCGCGAGAAGGCGGTCGAGCCCGAACGCCTCCTCATGCGCGGCGACCTGGAAGACGCTGTCGGCCGATGTGTAGCAGATCGGCCGGCCCGAACGCAGATGCGCTTCGCCCTCCTCCTCGATGATGACGGTGCCCGAGGCATGGCGGTCGCCGAGGATGCCGTCGGTGCCGGCAAGGCGGCAGACCTCGGCCACGAGGTCGGGCGGGAAGCAGGGCTTCGCGTCGGGGAAGTAGTGCCAGTCCCAAGGGACCGGCACGCCCGCCAGTTCCCAGTGCCCCGAGGGCGTGTCCTTGCCGCGCGAGACCTCGGTCGCCGCGCCCCAGAGGCCGACCGGGGCCATCCCGAGCCCCGGCGCCTCGGCCCCCGAGGCGAGGCGGATCGCGGCGCCGAGGCCGAGCGCGTCGAGGTTCGGGACGCGCAGGGGGCCGGTGCGGCCGTCCTCCGCCCGGCCGGCGGCGCAGGCCTCTGCGATATGGGCGAGCGTGTTGGCGCCGGTGTCGGGGGTGCCATCGTTGAAGTACGCGCCTGCGTCGGGGGCGCCGCCGCAGCCGACCGAATCGAGGACCACGAGGAAGGCGCGCGGCATCAGCCAATCCTTTCGCGGACGAGCGGGCGGGGCGCGGGGGCGTCGCCGATGGTGACGGCGGCGAGGATGGCGGGGCGGGCGGCCGCGGCCGAGGCATCGTCGCGCGCGTGGAGGCGGCAGAGGGGGTCGCCCGCGGCCAGCCTCTCGCCCAGCCGCACGACGCGGGAGAGCCCCACCGCGGGGTCCACCCGGTCGCCGTCGCGGAGCCGGCCGCCGCCCATGCGGACCACCGCCATGCCCATCGCGCGGCCGTCGATGGCGGCGACATGGCCCGAGGCCGGGGCGGGTATGTCGAGGATGACGGGCGCCTCGGGAAGGTGGTCGCGCCAGCGCGCGACGACGTCCGCAGGCCCGCCAAGCGCCGCGGCCATGCGGCCGAACCGTTCGGCGGCGGCGCCCGAGGTCAGCGTGGCGGATGCGGCCGCGCGCGCGGCGCCGTGGGTGTCGTGCACCCCGGCCATCACGAGGAGCTCTGCCACAAGGTTGATCGTCAGCGCCGCGAGCGGGCTGTCCATCGCGGCGCCTTCCAGCACCTCCATGCAGGCCGCGACCTCGAGCGCGTTGCCGACCGAGGCCGCGAGCGGCTGGTCCATGTCGGTCAGCAGCGCGATGGTCGGGCACCCTGCCCCGGTCGCCGTGTCGACGAGAGACCGGGCGAGCGCGCGGGCCTCCTCCTCGGTCGCCATGAAGGCGCCCGAGCCGGTCTTGACGTCGAGGACGAGGTGCCCGAGCCCGGCCGCGAGCTTCTTCGACAGGATCGAGGCGGTGATGAGGTCGATCGACTCGACGGTCGAGGTCACGTCGCGGATCGCGTAGAGCCGCTTGTCGGCCGGCGCGAGGTTTCCGCTCGCCGAGACGATGGCGCAGCCGAGGCTGCCCACGATCTCGCGGAAGCGGTCCTCCGGTACCTCGGTGACGACGCCCGGGATCGCTTCCATCTTGTCGAGCGTGCCGCCGGTGTGCCCCAGCCCCCGGCCCGAGATCATCGGGTTGAAGACCCCCGCGCAGGCGAGCATCGGGGCGAGCAGCAGCGAGGTGCAGTCGCCGAGGCCCCCGGTCGAGTGCTTGTCCACCACCGGACCCGGCAGGTCCCAGCGCAGCACGTCGCCCGAATCCCGCATCGCGAGCGTCAGCGCGACCCGCTCGGGCGTCGCGAGCCCGTTGAGGCAGGCGGCCATCGCGAAGGCGCCCGCCTGCGCGTCGCTGACCGCGCCCGAGGCAAGGCCCTGCGCGAACCAGCCCAGGTGTTCGGCCGACAGCGTCTCCTTTCGCCGAAGCTTCCAGATGATCCCGCGTGCGTCCATTCAGACGCGGCCCATGTAACTCGCGTCGAAGGCGCCGGGCAGAAGCTCGGCAACCGTCATGACGCGTTCCTTCCCGTCGGTCGTGGCCAGCGTCACCTGCACCTCGGGCGCGGCGAATTCCTTCAGCTTCTGGCGGCAGCCGCCGCAGGGCGGCACCGGTTCGGGGCTGTCGGCGATCACCGCCACCTCGGCGATGCGGGTCTCTCCCGCCGCCACCATCGCCGCGATGGCGCCGGCCTCGGCGCAGGTGCCCTCGGGGTAGGCCACGTTCTCGACGTTCACGCCGAGATAGACCGTGCCCGAGGCGGCGCGAATCGCGGCGCCCACCTTGAAGTTCGAATAGGGCGCGTAGGCGTTCGGGCGCACCGCCCGGGCGGCGTCGATCAGCGACATGGGGTCCTCCGGTCCTGCGGTGCCATCGTGATCCCCCCGGCGCCCGAGCGCAAGCGGGCGCCGTGGAACAGGGGCGCCCGCCGGACCGTTCCCCGATGCAAGGAGGACATCCCATGACGGACCGACGCAAGGAAGACCCCCATGTGGTGGGGCAGACGCCACTTGCGGGCATCGCCACCACGCAGGGGCAGGCCGACGACCCGATCACCGAACAGCAGGCCGTGATCCTGCGCGACCTCGCCCGGCGGGCGGGCGAGCCGTTCGACGGCAACCTGACCCGCGGGCAGGCAGAGCGCCGGATCGCGGCGCTGCGCGAGCAACTGGGGGAAACCTGACCATGACCAGCAACCTTCGCCCCACGACCAACCTCTTCGGCGGGCCTGACCCGAACGCCGGGGGCCGCCTGACCGAGGTGCAGGCGGTCGAGCTTCGCGACCTCTGCGAGAGGCTTGGCGAGCCGTTCGACGCGAAACTGAGCCAGCGGCAGGCCGATGCCCGGATCAGGGAGCTTCGCGCCCGTCTGGACGACTGAGCGCGCCGTCCCGCCGTCCATCGCGGACTTCCGGCCCGCGAGCAAATGGTTTAACGCCAAACCATTGCACGGCAGGAGGGCACGATGGCCGACCCGAGACAGGAGGCGCTTCGCCAGGCGGCGCTCGACTACCACCGCGAACCGCGGCCCGGCAAGCTCGAGATCCGGGCGACCAAGCCCCTTGCGAACGGCCGCGACCTCGCCCGCGCCTACAGCCCCGGCGTGGCCGAGGCTTGCCTCGAGATCAAGGCCGACCCGGCCAACGCCGCGCTCTACACGAGCCGCGCGAACCTCGTCGCGGTGGTCACGAACGGCACCGCGGTGCTGGGGCTCGGCAACATCGGCGCGCTGGCCTCGAAGCCGGTGATGGAGGGCAAGGCCGTACTCTTCAAGAAGTTCGCCAACATCGACTGCTTCGACATCGAGCTCGACGAGACCGACCCCGAGAAACTCGCCGCGATCGTCTGCGCGCTCGAGCCCACCTTCGGCGCGATCAACCTCGAGGACATCAAGGCGCCCGACTGCTTCATCGTGGAACGGCTCTGCCGCGAGCGGATGAGGATCCCTGTCTTCCACGACGACCAGCACGGCACGGCAATCGTCGTGGGCGCGGCGGCCACGAACGCGCTGCATGTGGCGGGCAAGCGGTTTCAGGACATCACCGTCGTCTCGACGGGGGGCGGCGCGGCGGGCATCGCCTGCCTCGAGATGCTGGTCAAGCTGGGGCTGCGGCGCCGGAACGTCTGGCTCTACGACCTCCACGGCCTCGTCCACGAGGGGCGCGAGACCGACATGAACCCGCAGAAGGCCGCCTTCGCCCAGCCGGGCGGGCCGCGGCCGCTGGCCGAGGCGATGGAGGGCGCGGACCTGTTTCTCGGTCTTTCGGGCCCTGGCGTCCTGACGGGCGCGATGGTGCGCGCCATGGCGCCCCACCCCATCGTCTTCGCGCTGGCGAACCCCACGCCCGAGATCATGCCGGAAGAGGTGCGCGCCGCCGCTCCCGACGCGATGATCGCCACGGGCCGGTCGGACTATCCCAACCAGGTCAACAACGTGCTGTGCTTTCCGTTCATCTTCCGCGGCGCGCTCGACGTGGGCGCCACCACGATCAACGACGCGATGGAGATCGCCTGCATCGACGGCATCGCGGCGCTGGCCCGCGCCACCACCAGCGCCGAGGCCGCCGCCGCCTACCAGGGCGAGCAGATGACCTTCGGCGCCGACTACCTGATCCCCAAGCCCTTCGATCCGCGGCTGATGGGCGTGGTCGCCTCGGCCGTGGCGAAGGCGGCCTGCACCTCGGGCGTGGCCGCCCGGCCGATCGAGGACTTCGAGGCCTACAAGCGCAAGCTCGACGGCTCGGTCTTCCGCTCGGCGCTGCTCATGCGCCCGGTCTTCGATGCGGCGGCGACGGTCGAGCGCAAGATCGTCTTCGCCGAGGGCGAGGACGACCGCGTGCTGCGCGCCGCGCTCGCGATGATCGAGGAGACGACCGACAAGCCGATCCTCATCGGCCGCCCCGAGGTCGTCGAGGCGCGGGCCGAGCGCATCGGCCTGCCGATCCGGCCGGGCCGCGACTTCGACCTCGTGAACCCCGAAAACGATCCGCGCTACCGCGAGTACTGGGAAACCTACCACGCCATCATGGCGCGGCAGGGGGTCACACCCGACCTCGCCAAGGCCATCATGCGCACGAACACCACCGCCATCGCGGCGGTCATGGTGCACAGGGGCGAGGCCGACAGCCTGATCTGCGGGACGTTCGGCCAGTATCTCTGGCATCTGACCTACGTCCGGCAGGTTCTCGCCCGCGGCGGGCTGCACCCGGTGGGCGCGCTGTCGCTCATGATCATGGAGGACGGCCCGCTCTTCATCGCCGACACGCAGGTCCACCCCGACCCGACGCCCGACCAGGTGGCCGAGGCCTGCATCGGCGCGGCGCGGCATGCCCGGCGTTTCGGGCTGACCCCCAAGGTCGCGCTCTGCTCGCACAGCCAGTTCGGCAACCTCGACACGCCCTCGGGCGTGAAGATGCGCGCCGCGCTTGCGCTGCTCGATGCGCGCGAGGCCGATTTCGCCTACGAGGGCGAGATGCATGTCGACGCGGCGCTCGACCCCGAGCTTCGCGCGCGGATCTTTCCGGGCTCGCGGATGGAGGGGGCGGCGAACGCGCTCGTCTTCGCCAACACCGACGCCGCCTCGGGCGTGCGCAACGTCCTCAAGGCGCGGGCGCGCGCGCTCGAGGTGGGGCCGATCCTGATGGGCATGGGCAACCGCGCCCATATCGTCACGCCCTCGATCACCGCGCGCGGGCTTCTCAACATGTCGGCCATCGCGGGCACGCCCGTGGCGCATTACGGCTGAGCCGATGGACGCCCCGACCGCGATCGCCGAGCTCGAGGCGCTGGCCGACCCGGACCGGGCGGCGCAGGCCGCCGCCTACCACAAGGTGGCGCGGCGCTATCTGGGCGTGCCCGTCCCGGTGGTCGATGCGCTCGCGAAGGGCTGGCGCGAGGGGCTCCCGCTCGACGACCGCCTGGCGCTGGCCGAAGGTCTCTGGCGCACGGATGTCCACGAGGCACGGGTGGCGGCGGCCAAGCTTCTCGAACAGGCGCGCATCCGCCCCGACGACACGGCCGCCTGGCGCCTCATCGCGTCCTGGGTGCCCG
>DAINOF010000170.1:0-6358 GCA_036735505.1 Paracoccaceae bacterium | reverse complement strand
GCCTCGCCGGCGTGCCGATGATGAACGGCGCCTCGACGCTCAAGGGCTACACGCCAGACATCGACGCCACCATCGTGGCCCGCCTTCTCGACGCCGGCGCGACCATCGTGGGCAAGGCGCATTGCGAGTACTTCTGCCTGTCGGGGTCGAGCCACACCAACGCCACGGGCCCCGTCCACAACCCCCACAAGCACGGCTTTTCGGCCGGCGGATCCTCCTCGGGCTCGGGCGCGCTTGTCGGCGCGGGGCTCGTCGACATGGCCATCGGCGGCGACCAGGGCGGCTCGATCCGGATGCCGGCGTCCTTCTGCGGCGTCTACGGGATGAAGCCGACCCACGGGCTCGTCCCCTATACCGGCGTCATGCCGATCGAGACGACGATCGACCACGTGGGCCCGATGACCCAGACCGTCATGGACAACGCGCTGATGCTCGAGGTCCTCGCAGGCGCCGACGGGCTCGACCCGCGGCAGTACGACGTGGTGACCGACCGCTACACGAGCCACGTGAGCCGGGGCGTCTCGGGCATGCGGATCGCGGTGGTGAAGGAGGGTTTCGGCCAGAAGGGCGCCGAGGCCGACGTGGAACAGAAGGTCATGGCCGCGGCCGAGGTCTTCCGCAGGCTCGGGGCGTCCGTGGATGAGGTCTCGATCCCCTGGCACAGGCACGGGCCGGCGATCTGGACGCCCATCGCGCTCGAGGGGCTGCAGAACCAGATGATGCTGGGGAACGGCATGGGGACGGGGTGGAAGGGCCTCTACACGACCTCGCTCCTCGACTACCATTCGAACTGGCGCGCCCGGGCGGACGAGTTGTCCGAGACGCTGAAGATCTCGATGCTCGTGGGCCAGTTCCACCTCAAGCACACGCGCGGGCACTACTACGCCAAGTCGCAGAACCTCGGCCGGCAGCTGAAGGCCGAGTACGACAAGGTCTTCGCCTCCTACGACATCCTCCTGATGCCCACGACGCCGATGAAGGCGACGCCCTTGCCTGCGCCCGACGGGCCGCTCGCGCTCTGGATCCAGCGCGCCTTCGAGATCCTGCCCAACACCGCGCCCTTCGACGTGACCGGGCACCCCTCGATGTCGCTGCCCTGCGGGATGAGCCAGGGGCTGCCGGTGGGCTTGATGCTGACCGGGCGGCGCTATGAGGAAGGCACGATCTACCGCGCGGCCGGCGCCTTCGAGCAGGCGGGCGACTGGCGGAAGATGTGATGGTGCCGGTACTGTCGGCCCCCGGCGTCCGGCCCGCGAACGGGCTGTCCCATGTCAGGGGGGTGACCGACCGCCCGCTGATCGAGGCCACCGTCCCCGAATTCCTGGCCGAGGTCGTGCGCCGCCACGGGCACCGCACGGCGGCAGTCTTTCGCGGGGCAGGGGTCCGCTGGACCTATGCCGAGATGGCCGCGCTCGTCGACCGGCTCGCCGCCGGGCTTCTCGCCATCGGGGTCTACAAGGGCGACCGGGTGGGCATCTGGGCGCCGAACCGGCCGGAATGGGTGCTCCTCCAGTTCGCAACCGCCCGGATCGGCGCGATCCTCGTCACCATCAACCCGGCCACCCGCGCGCAGGAACTGGACTATGCGCTGAACAAGGTGGGCGTCTCGGCGCTGTTCGTCGCGCCGCAATTCCGCGGCTCGGACTACATGGGCATGATCGCGGAACTCGCGCCCGAAATGGCGGCCTGCCCGCCCGGGCGGCTGCGTGCGGCGCGGCTGCCTGCGCTGCGCAGCGTGGTGCAGCTCGGCCCCGACCCGGCCCGGGGCGCCTGGGGCTTCGACGCGGTCATGCGCATGGGCCACAAGCCCGGCCGGTCGCGGCTCGACGCCATCGGGCGCGGCCTTCGCCCCGACGACCCGATCACCATCCAGTTCACCTCCGGCACCACCGGCTCGCCCAAGGGCGCCACGCTGTCGCACCGCAACATCGTCAACAACGCGATCTCCGCGGCCCGCGTCCTGCGGCTGACCCCGGGCGAGGCGCTCTGCATCCCCGTGCCGCTCTACCATTGCTTCGGCATGGTGCTGGGGGTGCTGGCGGCCACCGCCTATGGCGTGACGATGGTCTTCCCCGGCGAGGCCTTCGACGCGGGCGAGACGCTGGCCGCCATCGCCGAGAGCCGCTGCGCGGCCGTCCATGGCGTGCCAACGATGTTCCAGGCGATGCTCGACCACCCGGATTTCGCACGCTTCGATACATCCTCCCTGCGGACCGGCATCATGGCGGGCGCGCCATGCCCCGAGCCGCTGATGCGCCGCGTGATGGAACGGATGCACTGCCGCCAGATCACCATCGGCTACGGCATGACCGAGACCGCGCCGATCTCGTTCCAGTCGGCGGTGGACGACCCCGTCGCGGCCCGCGTCTCGACCGTGGGGCGGGTGCAGCCGCATGTGGAAGTGAAGATCGTCGACCGCGCGGGGCGGACGCGGCCGCTCGGCAAGGCGGGGGAACTGGTGACCCGCGGCTACCTCGTGATGACCGGCTACTGGGGCGAGCCTGGGCAGACGGCCGAGGCGATCCGGGGCGGGTGGATGCACTCGGGCGACCTCGCCACGCTGGACGCCGACGGCTACTGCCGGATCGTGGGGCGGATCAAGGACATGCTCATCCGGGGCGGCGAGAACGTCTACCCGGCCGAAGTCGAGGAGGTCCTGCTCGGCCATCCCGACATCGCGCAGGCGCAGGTCTTCGGCCTGCCCGACGCGCGTCTGGGCGAGGAGGTCGCGGCCTGGATCGTGCTGCAGCCGGGCCGGGCTCTCGAGGCCGGGGCGTTGCGCGACTGGTGCCGGGACCGGATGGCGGGCACCAAGATCCCGCGCCAGATCCGCTTCGTCGACGCCTTCCCGCTCACCGCCACCGGCAAGGCGCAGAAGTTCCGGATGCGCGAGGCGATGATGGCCGAGATGGGCCTGACCTGACGGAGGACCCCATGCAGACGCTGACCGCCATCCTGCGCGCGAAGCCCGGCCATGAGGAGACGGTGAAGGCCGCGCTCCTCAGGGTCGGCGCCTGGGTGCGTGCGCATGAACCGGGCACGCTCGGCTTCTTCGTGGCGCAGGATCCCAAAGACCCCTGCCGCTTCACCACCTACGAACGCTTCACCGATCCTGCGGCGATGGACCGGCACAACGAGGGCGAAGGATCGAAGGGCTTCTTCGCCGAGGCGGGCCATCTCCTCGACGGCCCCGCGACCATCGTCACGGCGGTCGAGGTCTTCGAACGCTGACCGCGTGCGCCACGCCGCGCGCGAGCGCGGCGCCGGGCCCAACTCCGGCCAAGCGGAGGCGCAGCCTCCGCGCCGTGCCGGGGGCGGGAGCGCTCCCGCCCCGCCGGTGCTACAGCTGCACCCCGCGCGTCAGGGCCCCGTCGATGACGAGGTTCGTGCCCGTCGTGAAGCTCGACGCCGGCGAGGCCAGGAACACCACGCCGCGCGCGATCTCCTCCGGCTTCGCCATCCGCCCCGTCGGGTTGAGCCGCAGGGCCTCGGCGAAGAGCTCCTTGTTGTTGCCCTCGATCCACTGCCAGATCCCGCCGTCGAAATAGGTGTTGCCCGGGCTCACCGTATTCGCCCGGATCCCCTTGCCGGCGAACTTGAACGCGAGCCCCTGCGCATAGTGAACCAGTGCCGCCTTGAACGCTCCGTAGGCCGGGCCGGTGAAGTCGATCTCGCGCCCCGAGACCGAGGAGATCAGCGTGATCGACGCCGCCTTCGACTTCTCGAGCCAGGGCATCGCCGCGGTCACGAGCCGCACCGAATGCATCATGTCGGTGTCGAAGCCCGCCTGCCAGGCGGCCTCGTCGTCGCTGACCGCCAGCGCCGAGACGTTCGCGACCACGATGTCGATGCCGCCCAGCGTGGCCGCGCTGTCCTTCACCCAAGTCCCGAGCGCGTTCCTGTCGGCCACGTCCACGGCGCGGCCGATCACGGTCGTGCCATGCGCCTTCAGCGCCTCGATCGCCTCGGTCACGCCCTTCTGGTCGCGCGCGCAGATCGCCACGTTCGCGCCCTCGGCCGCGAAGATGTCGGCGCAATGCCGCCCGATCCCCTTGCTGCCCCCGGTGACGAGTACGTTCAGTCCCTTCAGTCCCAGATCCATGTCCCGCTCTCTTTCTCAGCCGAGGTACGATTTGAGCATGGAGGCCCCTAGAGAATACTTCGGGTCCACCATGTTGCCCACCCGCATCTTCCCCGCCTGCGTGCACAGGAAATAGGCCTCCGTCTCGTCGAAGCCGTAGTCCGTCACCATCCAGCGGATGAGGTCGCGGTAGGCCATGCGCGCCGCGTCCTCCATCGGCCGGGCCGAGCCGACCGCCATGATGAAGTCCTCGCGCTCGAGCCGCACGCCCGGGATCGTCCAGCCCTTGATGAGGTCGATCTGCACCACGACCGTCGCCGCCATCTCGACCGCCACGCCGCACAACTCGCCGTCGCCCTGCCGCCCGTGGCAGTCGCCGATGAAGAAATGCGCGTCCTTGCGGCAGACCGGGAAATACATCACCGACCCCGGCGCCACGTCCGGCAGGTCCATGTTCCCGCCCCAGTAGTCGGGCTGGAGCGACGACACAGCCTCGATCTCGGGGCTCACGCCCATGGTCCCCACAAAGGGCTCGTACGGCAGGGTGATCCGATCCGAGAACTTCACGCCCTCGGAGGTCACCACCATCTTCTTCACCCGCTCCGCGAGCGGCGCGTTCAGGTGGGTGAGCCCCGTGGAGGTCAACGCGCCGAAGTCCGGGATCAGCGCGGTGGTGCCCGCCGGCTGCGGCCCGCGCGGCAGGATGGAATGCACGTAGACGGCCAGCACATCGCCCTTCTCGGCGCCCTCGACCGCGATGGGGCCGTTCTGCGGGTTGACGAAGGGCATGTTGAGCACCTTCGACGGCAGGTCGTCCTCGGTCTTCACCACGCCGCCGAAGGCGTCGAGCGTCTCGACCTCGACGATGTCGCCCGGGCGGATGCGCAGGACAGGCTCGGAATAGGGTCCGTAGACGTAGTGGAACGTGCCCTGCCCGGCCTCGGTCAGGCTGTGGCGGTCCCCGGCCTTGCCCCCGGCCACGCCGCGGCGGGCCATATGCGACTGTTCGAGCCAGCTCATCTGCGTCACTCCCTCGTTGTTCCGGGGCGAAGGTCCCGCCCGTCCTGCCCCTGCACGCCGGATGGCCCGCGCGGTCTTGCTCCTTTGGTATCGCCCGCCGCCGATGTCCTCAAGCGCCGCCCGTCCGCCGCGGGATCGCGACGGGCCACGGGGCGGGGGGCAAGCGAAGTGCCTTGCAGAAACCGCTCAGTCGGCGCCCTGAGTGCCGGCGGATTGATCAAATTGCATGCAGTTCCGGCTTTCGACCGCCTGAATGCTCCCCGGACCCTCCCCTTGCGGCATCGCCCGGATAGCTGTCGCCTCGTGCGCCGCGCTGCCCGGGATCGACACGGGAGCCGTCGGAACAGGAGAGGGTCAACGGCATGAGAAGACGCAGATTTCTTGCCGCTGCCGCCACCGCCGCCGTGGCGGCCCCGCTCGCCGCGCCGCGCGTGGCCAAGGCGCAGGACAGCTTCAGCTGGCGGATGACGAACTCCTACGGGCCGGGCTCGCCCTTCTACGTCGAAGGCCCCGGCAGCCCCACCGACTTCATCGCCAAGGTCGGGGCCATGTCGGGCGGCCGGCTCACCATCCAGCACTTCGCGGCCGGAGAGCTGATCCCCGCGCTCGAGGGCTTCGACGCCGTCCAGCAGGGCGTGATCGAGATGAACGCGTCCAACAGCTACTTCTGGTCGGGCACCACCTTCGCCGCCCAGTACTTCACCACCGTCCCCTTCGGGATGAGCTTCATGGGCCACATGTCCTGGCTCTACCACGGCGGCGGGCTCGAGCTCTGGCACAAGGTCTACGAACCCTTCGGGCTCGTCGCCTTCCCGGTCAACAACACGGGCGTCCAGATGACCGGCTGGTTCCGCGAGCCGATCGAGGACGTCGGCCAGCTGAACGGCCTGCGCATGCGCATTCCCGGTCTCGCCGGGCAGGTCTATGCCTCGCTCGGCGTGGACGCCCGCCTCCTGCCGGGGGGCGAGATCTTCCCCGCGCTCGAACGCGGCGTGATCGATGCGGCCGAGTTCGTTGGCCCCTACCAGGATCGCCGCCTCGGGCTTCAGAACGCGGCCAAGTTCTACCACACGACTGGCTGGCACGAGCCGGCGACCACGGGCGAACTGTTGATCTCGAAGGCCGCCTGGGACGGGCTTCCGGCCGGCCTGCAGGAGATGGTGAAGGTCGCCTCGATGGCCTCGGTGCTGAACAGCCTGACATGGTCCGAGGCGGTGAACGGCGAGGCGCTGACCGACCTCGTCACGAACGAGGGCG
>DAINOF010000169.1:0-6400 GCA_036735505.1 Paracoccaceae bacterium | reverse complement strand
GGCGCGGTCGAGGCGCTGCTGCGCCGCTGGCGCGACTGCGTGCCGGTGGCCATGGGCGACGACGCCACCGACGAGGGCATGTTCGAGGCGGTGAACGCCCGCGGCGGGCTGTCCGTCAAGGTCGGCCCCGAAGAGACCGCCGCCGACTGGCGGCTCGGCGATCCCGACGAGGTGCGCGCGACGCTCGGCCGCTGGGTCGAGGAGGCGCAGGCGGGCAGGGCATGACCGGGCGACTGATCGTCGTCTCGAACCGCATCCCGACCGAGGCGGCGCCTTCGGGCGGCCTTGTCGTGGCGCTGCACGAGGCGCTGTCCGAGACGGGGGGCCTCTGGATCGGGTCGCATCCCGACACGGTGGAAGAGACGACCGACGCGCTCGTCGAACTGCCCGGCGACGGCTACGCCAAGCGGGCCTTCCGCCTGACGGAGGACGAGCGGCGGACCTACTACCTTGGCTATGCGAACTCGGTCCTCTGGCCGCTCTGCCACCGGCGCTCGGACCTCATCGACTTCGAGAAGTCCTATGCCGAGGGCTATCTTGCCGTGAACCGCCGCGTGGCCCGGGCGGTGGCCGACATCGCGGCGCCGGACGACCTGATCTGGATCCACGACTACCATTTCCTGCCGCTCGTCGCGATGCTTCGCGACCTTGGCGTGACGGCGCGGATCGGCCTTTTCCTGCACATCCCCTTTCCGGTCCTCGCCGATCTCGACGCGCTGCCCGAGCGCGAGGACTTCCCGGCCTGGATCGCGGCCTTTGACGTTGTGGGCCTGCAGACGCAGGCGGACGTGGCCCGCTGCCTGGAGCTCTACCGCGCCGAGCCCGAGGGCGCACCGCTGCCCGGCGGGCGCATCCGCCACCGCGGCCGCGAGGCGCGCGTCGCGGCGCAACCGATCGGGATCGACACGGCGGCCTTCGCCCGCGCGGCCGAGGTCGGCGGCGGCGAATACCTCGTCAACCTCGGCCGCCGCGAGGACCTGATCATCGGGGTGGACCGGCTCGACTACACCAAGGGCCTGCCGAACCGGTTCCGCGCCTTCGGCCTGTTCCTCGACAACCAGCAGAAGGGCGACCGCCGCGCGAGCCTGTTGCAGATCGCGCCGCCCTCGCGCGGGGACGTGCCGGCCTACCAGGAGATCCGCGACGAGCTCGAGCGGCTGTCGGGCTCGATCAACGGCCGCCATGCCGAGCTCGACTGGACGCCCATCCGCTACATCCACCGGGGCCTGCCGCGCGACCAGCTGGCCGTGCTCTACCGGGTCGCGCGCGGGGGCCTCGTGACGCCGCTCGCCGACGGGATGAACCTTGTCGCCAAGGAATACGTGGCCGCGCAGGACCCCGGGGATCCCGGCGTGCTGGTCCTGTCGCGCATGGCGGGCGCGGCCGAAGAGATGCCCGATGCGCTGCTCGTGAACCCCTACGACATCGAGGAGATGGCGCTCGCCCTCGACACGGCGCTCGCCATGCCGCGTCCCGAGCGGCAGCGGCGGCACCGCGCGCTGATGGCGGTCCTGCAGGTCAACGACGTGGCGCAGTGGCGCCGGACCTGCCTTGCCGAGCTCGGGCGCGTGGGGCGGGCGGCGCCGGTCGCGTGACGCCTTGCGAAGCCGGAAGCTTGCCGGTATGACACCCGCCGACGGGTGATTAGCTCAGTGGTAGAGCGCTTCGTTCACATCGAAGATGTCGGGGGTTCGAATCCCTCATCACCCACCATCCCGAATGCGGTACATGGTCAATCGCTCTTGCCGCACAAGGGCGAGGACCCGGGGGTTGCAGCCTGACAGCGGGCCGAAGCTTGGACTTGGCCCGCCGACGCGGGCGAACGTCAAGCCGACCGGCATCGACGCGGCCCTGATACAGCCTATCTGCCCAGCCTCACCGACGGCGGCAGCCAAGCCCGTCGGCCCCGGGTCACTCGCCCGTTGCGCCGGCTTTCGGTGCCGATGAGGCACATCACCGGCAGCCGCATGACTGCACGTCCATGCGGCACAGCGAAAGAATGCCGTCGTTGGCCAAGCGCAGCAGCCCGGAAGCCGGATGGATGATGACGCGTGACCGGGCTGATGGACCCCCCATGCGCAACAACGCGGCTCGCGCGGACCGGGACGTCGGGGCCGGGCGCAGGACGCGGCGGCGCGGCGGTCATCGTCCGCGCCGGCCGAAGGGCGGGTCGGCGGATGTCACCGAACGGGCGGGGTGACATGCCTTCATCGTCCAGCGCCTGGTTCACGCCGAGGTCCGGGGGACGCTCCCGCATCACTCATCTTCCCCGTCTCGCGGACAGGCCTCACGCCGGCACGCCGCGCCTGTCGCCGCGCCGCTTGCGGCGTTCCGCCAGACGCCTGCGGTTCCAGTCCCCGATCGGCCGGACGAGGGCCTTCACGAGGCCCGTCGCATGCCGGCGCGCGGCAAGCTCGCCCACCGGGATACGCTCGACGAGCGCGCGGCGGGCCAGCTCGGTCCGCCGGCGATTGAGCGCCTCGCCGGCGAGGGGCACGAAGGCGGCCACGGGCCGGCGGAGGCGGACGTAGAACTCGACGCCCTCGGCGGCGCGGATCTCCTCGATCTCGAGATCGAGGAGCCCCAGCGCCTGCGCCTCGATCAGCAGAAGCTCGAAGGAAGCGGGAGTCATGACCGAGCAATGGGCGTCGCGGTAGTCCTCGCCGTCCCGCTCGGGCCAGTCGTCGAGCGCGGCCCGCAGGTCGCCGCCGATCCGGATCTCGCGCGCCAGCGTCGACTGCCGGAAGGCGCCGGCGCAGGTCTGCGGTCCGTTCGGCACGCCCGCGCGGCGCGCCTCGGTCTCGAACACCTGGCGCGGCGTCGGGCGCGCGCGGCCTTCGCGGTGCGCCTCGATCCAGTCGCCCATGACTGTGCTGGGCCGGTAGTAGTCGAAGCAGCCCCGCGCGTCCGGGATCGCCATGGCGAGAACCCCGCCCGGCCGCAGGAGCCGCGCCGCGCCCTGCAGGAACTTGAGCGGGTCGGGCAGGTGCTCGAAGTTGTGCGAGCTCAGGATGTAGTCGAACCGCCCGTGCATCTCGGGCGGCACGATCTCGGCGATGTCGCAGGCGCTGCCCACGAAATCCACGGGCTCGATCCGCCGCGCGGCCTCGGGCGTCACCAGCGGGTCCGCCGCCGCCCGGTCGAGCAGGGTGGGGTGGTCGAAGACATCGAGCACCTGCACGTTCCAGCCCGCGGCCCTGGGGGCGAGCGGCGCATGCCACGGCGCGACCTCGATCCCGCGCTGGGTCTTGTCGAGGCCCCTGAGGAGTATCGTCAGCCGGTCCATCGTCCTGCGGAAGCCCTCTGGCACGCTGCGTCAGGCGCAGATTGCACGGCCTTCCGGGCAACGCAACAGGGCGGCGCGCGACCCTTGCCCCGCGGGCCCCGTGCGCGCTAGACAGACGCGCCCGGGTGGTTAGCTCAGTTGGTAGAGCGCTTCGTTTACACCGAAGATGTCGGGGGTTCGAGTCCCTCACCACCCACCAGTCTGCCCGGGTCCCTCCTCTGCCGCGGGCGCCCGTGCCGTCCAGGCGTGCAGTCCGTGACAGCCGCTGCGCGGAAATGCTCGCCTCGTGTCCGGGCCTCGGGCCCCATATGACGGCCGTAACGACCCGCGGAAGGAGATGCCCCGATGAGCTGGAACCCCGCCCTCGACCCCCAGTGCCCGACCGGCGACGCGGTGGACGCGATCGAGACCGTCATCGTCCCGCGCGCCCGCGACCTCGGCGGCTTCGAGGTGCGCCGCGCGCTGCCGGCGCCAAGGCGCCAGATGGTCGGCCCCTTCATCTTCTTCGACCAGATGGGCCCGGCCGAGTTCCTGCCGACGCGCGGGCTCGACGTGCGCCCGCATCCCCACATCGGGCTCGCCACGATCTCCTACCTCTTCCGCGGCCGGATGCACCACCGCGACAGCCTCGGCACCGACGCCTGGATCGAGCCGGGGGCGGTCAACTGGATGGTGGCGGGCCACGGCATCACCCATTCCGAACGCACCGACGACGCGACGCAGGCCGGGCCCATGCCGTTCTTCGGCATCCAGACCTGGGTCGCGCTGCCCAAGGACCACGAGGACCGGCCCCCGGAATTCGCCCATGCCCCTGCCACGGCGCTGCCCGTCCTCGACGGCGAGGGCAAGACGGTGCGGCTGATCCTCGGCACCGCCTGGGGCGAAACGGCGCCCGTGCGCACGGCGTCCGGGATGTTCTACACCGATGCGGTCCTTTCCCCCGGCGCGGCGATTCCGCTGCCCGACGACCACGAGGACCGCGGCATCTACATGGTCGAGGGCGCGGCCCTGATCGCGGGCGACCGCTTCGAGGCCGGGCGCATGATGGTCCTGCGCCCCGGCGACCGCGTCTCGCTGAAGGCGGCCGAGGCGGGCGCGCGGGTCATGCTCCTCGGCGGCGCCACGCTCGAGGGGCCGCGCTACATCTGGTGGAACTTCGTGGCCTCCTCGCGCGACCGGATCGAGGCGGCGAAGGAGGCCTGGCGCGCCGGGGACTGGCAGTCGGGGCGCTTCCGGCTGCCGCCCGGGGACGATGCCGAGTTCATCCCGCTCCCCGACCGCTGAGTGCGCCTGACGCGCATGATGGGCGCTTGACGCCGCACGGGTCGCAGCCTAGAAGGCCCCTCACGTTCGGGGCACGTCCCGGACGGACAGCGGGCGGTTGTAGCTCAGTTGGTTAGAGTACCGGCCTGTCACGCCGGGGGTCGCGGGTTCGAGCCCCGTCAACCGCGCCACCGCTGTCCGACCAGAACCCCGACGCGTTCCCTGCGCGTCGCCGCCCCATGCCGCCGGTACACCCGGTCGGCGCGGCTCAGACTGCCTGGGCCCGTGATCGCAGCACGCCAGCTTCGCTATTCCATCTGTCCCGAAATACCCCGGGGAGCGCGAGGGGCAGCGCCCCTCGCGTCCTGACGCCTCACCGCGCCAGCGCGTCGAGGATTCGCGCCCAGCTCCGCGTGCCCCTGTGGAAGCTCTCGAGGTCGTACTTCTCGTTCGGCGAGTGGATCTGGTCGTCGTCGCGGCCGAAGCCCACGAGCAGCGACTCCATCCCGAGAAGCGTCTTGAAATGCCCCGCGATCGGGATCGATCCGCCCGATCCGATGAAGGCGGCGGGCCGCGGCCATTCCTCGGACAGCGCGTGCCGCGCCGCCTCGAAGGCCGGATCGTCGGTGGACATGACCGAGGCGGACGAGGCGCCGTGGCCTTGGAAGGCGACCGTGCAGTCGGGCGGCAGCATCTCCTCGACCATCGCCCGGAAGCTCGCCCGGATCTTCAGCGGATCCTGCGTGCCCACGAGCCGGAAGCTGATCTTGGCATGCGCCTTGGACGGCAGCACCGTCTTGAAGCCCTCGCCGGTGTAGCCGCCCCAGATCCCGTTCACCTCGCAGGTCGGCCGCGACCAGATCATCTCGAGCGCCGACCGGTCGCTTTCGCCCGCGGGCTTCGACAGGCCCACGGCGCCGAGAAAGCCCCGGGCGTCGAAGCCGAGCGCGTCCCATTGCGCCGCAATCGCCTCGGGAAGCTCGGGCACGCCGTCGTAGAAGCCCGGCACCGTGACGCGGCCGTCGGCGTCGTGCAGCCGCGCGATGATCCGCGCCAGCACCCGGATCGGGTTCATCGCCGCGCCCCCGTACATGCCGGAGTGCAGGTCGCGGTCAGGCCCGGTGATCGTGATCTCCTCGCCCAGAAGTCCGCGGAGCATCGTGGTGATCGCCGGCGTCTCGTCGTCGAAGAGCCCGGTGTCGCAGATGAGCGCGAGGTCGGCCCGCACCTCGCCCGCGTTCTCGGTCAGGAACGGCACGAGCGAGGGCGAGCCCGATTCCTCCTCGCCCTCGAGGAAGAAGGTGATTCGGCACGGGAGCCGGCCGTGGACCGCGATGAAGGCGCGGCAGGCCTCGACGAAGGTCATGAGCTGGCCCTTGTCGTCGGACGCGCCGCGGCCGCGGATCACGCGGCCCTTCGGCCCGTCCTCGAGCGCGGGGTCGAAGGGGTCGCGGTGCCAGAGGCTCAGGGGGTCGACCGGCTGCACGTCGTAATGCCCGTAGAACAGGAGATGCGGCGCGCCCTCGCCGAGATGGCCCACGACCATCGGGTGCCCCGCGGTCGGCCGCTTCGAGACGGTCGCGCCCAATGCCGCAAGCTCGGCCACCAGCCAGTCGGCCGCGCGTTCCACGTCGGGCTTGAACGCCGGATCGGTCGAGATCGAGGGGATGCGCAGGAGCGCCATCAGCCGCTCGGTGGCGGCGGGAAGGCCTGCGTCGATCGTCGCGAGCACCTTGTCGAGGCTCATCGGAAGCTCCTTTTCGTGAGGGTCGCGCCGGACCGTATCAGGACGCCCACGCCTGTCCAGCGGCGCCGGGCGGAGCCGGGCGAGGGGGAGGACATCCCGCGGGA
>DAINOF010000168.1:0-6454 GCA_036735505.1 Paracoccaceae bacterium | reverse complement strand
GACCGGCCGTGTCGAGACCATCCAGCATGTCCTCGTCTTCCGCCGCACCCGCGAAGCCGTGCAGCCGGCGAAGCCCCCGGCTCTTGGCGCCGCGGTGCCGCATCGCGCCGACGCGGTGCCGCGGCTCGTCCTCGACCACACCAAGCGCGACTGACGCTAGCCGCCCACCTTCAGCGCGAGCGCGTGGATGCGCGCGACGAGATCCCGCCCCAGCGCGCCATGCACGGCGCGGTGCCGCTCGATCCGGGACATCCCTTCGAAGACCGGCGCCTCGATGGTGACCCGGAAGTGGCTTTCGCCCCCCTCCTGCCATCCGGCATGGCCGCGATGCCGCTCGCTGTCGTCCACGACGTCAAGGCGCGTCGGGCGGAAGGCCGCCTCGAGCCGGTCGCGGATCTGCTCGGTCACTCTCATATTCTGAACTTGCCTCTTCAATCCCCCGCCCGACACACTAAACTCGGCGGTCCGAGTCGAAAAGGTACCGGCCATGTCGAAAAGCGATCCCTTCGGATTCGACCTTCGCGTCTCCGCGGACAAGAAGAAGCGCCAGCGCGGCCGGAGGGGCATGTCGGGGGCCTTCGAGACCTCGACGCGCGGCTGCGAGCATCCCGGCTGCGACCAGGCGGGCCAGTACCGGGCGCCGAAATCGCCCGACACGCTCGAGGACTACTACTGGTTCTGCCGGGACCATGTGCGGGAATACAATCTCAAGTGGAACTTCTTCGGCGGCGCCACCGAGGAGGAATTCGAGGCCCAGCTCGACCGCGACCGCGTCTGGGACCGCCCTACCCGCCCCTTCGGCAAGAAGGGTGAGGAAGAAAAGGCCTGGTCGCGGCTCGGCGTGGACGATCCGCACGAGATCCTGGGCGTCAACGCGACCCGCAATCCGGGCAAGGCGGCGATCGGCTCCCGCAAGCTGCCGCCGACCGAACGCCGCGCGCTCGAGATCCTCGAGGCGCGCGACCACTGGACCCGCACGGAAATCCGCAAGCAGTACAAGAGCCTCGTGAAGGATCTGCACCCCGACATGAACGGCGGCAACCGCGCGGACGAGGACCGGCTGCAGGAGGTCGTCTGGGCCTGGGACCAGATCAAGGACAGCCGGAACTTCCAGAATTGAGGAATCCCGGCGCAGCTTAACCCGTTGTCGACGTTTCCCGATGTAGAGGCAGCCTGCCACATTGGGAGTGCTGCAAGATGTCGGACTGGAGTATCTCGAAGAGCATTGCCGTCCTGTCGGCCGTTCTGGTCGGCGCGATGCTGATCGCCGCAGCCGCAGGCATGGGGGCAACCCTCAGACTTGCCAGCGTGTTCGCCAGCTTCAAGGACACCGCAGGCGACTCTCTTGTCGTGGCACAGGCCGAAGACCACGCGCTCGCGGCGCGCGGCTTCGAGCTCTGGAACCGGTTTTCTCGGGACTCCGAGACCGCGGCGCGCGCCGAAGCGGCGCTGGCCGATTTCCTGCTCCTGGAAGAGGACATCGCGCAGATCGCCTCCGAGGATCCCGAGGGTCGGGTCGGCCTCGTCGGGCTTGCCGATGACATCCGGGAATACCGCAGGCTCTTCGCCGAGACCCTCGCCGCGCAGCAGACGATCGACGCGAGCGCCGAGGCCGCAACCGGCCATGGCACGGCCCTGGCCACGCATCTCGACACCCTGATCGCAGAAGCCTCGATGGACTTCGAGACGCTGAAGGGCGCTTCGAAGTCGAAGGAACTCGGCACGAACGCGATCATGTCCTATCGCACCGCCATCATCGAGCAGAGCGCGGAGTCGTTCGAGGAACTTCGGCTGGCGCTCGAAGAGAGCACCGCAGCGCTCGACGCCGTCAGCAGGCGGCTGGCCGGAAGCCGACGGGCCGCCGCGACCGAGGCGCTCGCAGCCCTCGCGGCCTTCGGCGAGCAAGCCACGCTTAAGCGCGATGCGATCCAGATCCAGATCGCGGCCCGCGAGCGGCTCGACGCGCTCTCGAACGATGTGCAGCAGCGGATTCGCGACGTCCGCGACGTCGAGGTGGCCCGGCAGACCGACCTCGCCGAGCGGGCGAGCGGCGTCGTCACCGCGATGCTGTCAATTCTCGCGGTCGTCTCCATCGCGGCCGTGGCGGGCGGAACGCTCTTTGCGATGTCCACCCAGCGGCGAATCGGGGCGACGATCGCCGGTTCGGTGGACGTGATGCAGGAACTGGCGTCGGGCAACCTCGAGGTCGAGATCGCGGGTGGCGACAAGGATCATGAACTCGGCCGCATGGCGCGCGCGCTCGAGGTCTTCCGGACGAACGCCGTCGCCGCGAAGGAAGCAGAGGCGCGTCAGAAGGAACAGGAGAGGCTCCAGCGCGAACGCGACGCCGAACGCGACCGGCGCGAAGCGGAGACGACAGAGGCGCAGCGGCGCGCGTCCGAGAACGAACGCCGGGAGGTCGTCCGCCGCCTGCAGACCTCCATCGGCGAGGTCGTCGACGGCGCGGCCGCCGGCGACTTCTCGCGCCGCATCACGGATCGCTTCGCGGAGGAAGAGTTCAACCGGATGGCAGAGGGGATCAATCGCCTGATGTCGAACGTCGAGACGGGCGTCACCGAGGTGGCGCGCGTCATGTCGCGGGTGGCGGCGGGAGACCTGACCGAGCGCGTGGGCGGCGATCTGTCGGGGCTGCTCGCCGAGCTGCAGGCGAACGTGAACGAGACCATCGACACGCTCGCCCGCATCGTCGACGACATCGCGGAGGAGTCGATCGCCGTGGTTGGGGACGTCGTCGCCATGGCGGGCCAGTCCGACGAACTCGCGCGGCGCGCCGAACAGCAGGCCGCGTCGCTCGAGGAGACGACGGCCGCGATGGAAGAGATCTCGGCGACGACGCGGTCGGCCTCCGAGGGCGCGACCGCGGCCGGCGAATTCGCCGCCCGCACGACGGGGCGCGTCGACGAAGCCGGGCGCGTGGTGGCCACCGCCGTGGAAGCGATGGACGGGATCCGCAAGGCGTCGTCGCGCATCGGCGAGATCGTCTCGGTGATCGACGGGATCGCCTTCCAGACCAATCTCCTCGCGCTCAACGCGTCGGTCGAGGCGGCACGGGCCGGCTCGGCCGGCAAGGGGTTCGCCGTCGTCGCGACAGAGGTGCGCGCGCTTGCGCAGCGCTCGGGATCGGCGAGCCAGGACATCCGGGCGCTGATCGACGAAAGCTCTGCCAAGGTCGCCCACGGTGTGTCGCTTGTCGAGCAGACCGGTGCGACCCTTCAGGAAGTCGTCGAAGGAGTTCGCGGGATGGCGGACGCCCTGCGCAAGCTCGTCACCACGGGCAAGGAACAGGCGGCAGGTATCCAGGAAGTCAGCTCGGCGCTGGCGCAGCTCGACGTCATCACCCAGAAGAACGCGAGCCTCGCGGACCAGACCCG
This sequence comes from Paracoccaceae bacterium, assembly GCA_036735505.1. GTDB lineage: Bacteria > Pseudomonadota > Alphaproteobacteria > Rhodobacterales > Rhodobacteraceae > DAINOF01. The sequence continues at coordinate 3,062 of DAINOF010000168.1, read as the reverse complement.
AGAGCAGACCACGGGCGTGAAGCGCCGAACCGAAAGCATGCGCGAACTGGTCGCCTCCTTCCGCACGCGCAGCTCGCAAACGCGCGCGCCATCTCTGACCAGCCCCCAGCCCTCCTCGTCCGACGCATCCTGGGAAGAGGTGGCCTGAGCCCTCTCGGGCGCCTCGCAGGCTTCGTGCGGTGCGCCCGGCATCGCATCCGACCGCGGCCTCAGGACGCAGCCCTGCGGCCCGCCACCCAACGGGCGGGTCGCGCGCCGGCAAGAATGCCGCTGCAAGGTCGGGAACCGCCTTCTGGGCGGTCGTGCAGGTCGTCGAGCGGAACGCGGTGCGCCACGCCGCGGCGCGAGGCCGCCGATGCCCTGGACGGGCGACGGCGGCAGTGACGTGCAGCGGCACTTTCGGGCGGTCGACGGACCTCCCGTGCCCGGCCTGCCGTCGATGGCCTGACGGCCGGCGCTTGGGCCCGGGCTCTCGGTCTGCACCAGTGAAATGCACAGAGCCGCACGCGCGCCCGGGCGCGGATCGTTCCCCGGTCGGCGGTGCATGGGCGTCTGCGGCCCCTTCCCCTTGCCCTTGGCGAGGATATGTTGCACGACACCCGGGCTCGCCCCAGAGGCGGAAGGGAAGGACGCATGATGGCCGACGGCACGCTCGATCCGAACGCGAAACCGACCGAGGATATCTCGGTCCGGGAGGTCTTCGGGATCGACACCGACATGGTCGTGAAGGGATTTGCCGAGCGCCCCGACCGCGTGCCCGAGTTCGATCCGACCTACAAGTTCGACCCGGACACGACGCTCGCGATTCTCGCAGGCTTTTCCCACAACCGCCGCGTGATGATCCAGGGCTACCACGGCACCGGCAAGTCGACCCACATCGAGCAGGTGGCGGCCCGGCTCAACTGGTCCTGCGTTCGGGTGAACCTCGACAGCCACATCAGCCGGATCGACCTGATCGGCAAGGACGCGATCAAGCTGCGCGGCGGCGTGCAGGTGACCGAGTTCCAGGAGGGTATCCTGCCCTGGGCGCTGCGCAATCCCACCGCCATCGTCTTCGACGAATACGACGCCGGCCGCCCGGACGTGATGTTCGTGATCCAGCGCGTGCTCGAGCATGACGGCAAGCTCACGCTTCTCGACCAGAACGAGATCATCACGCCGCACCGCTACTTCCGGCTGTTCGCCACGGCGAACACCGTGGGTCTCGGCGACACGACGGGGCTCTACACGGGCGTGCAGCAGATCAACCAGGCGCAGATGGACCGCTGGAGCCTCGTGGCCACGCTCAATTACCTCAGCCACGATGCCGAGGCCGCCATCGTGCTGGCCAAGTGCCCGCACTACAACACGGAAAAGGGGCGCCGAACCGTGAATCAGATGGTCACGGTGGCCGACCTCACGCGCACGGCGTTCATGAACGGCGATCTGTCGACCGTCATGAGCCCCCGCACGGTCATCACCTGGGCGCAGAATGCCGAGATCTTCCGCTCGCTCGGCTACGCCTTCCGGCTCACCTTCCTCAACAAGTGCGACGAACTCGAGCGCCAGACGGTGGCCGAGTTCTACCAGCGCTGCTTCGACGAGGAACTGCCCGAAAGCGCAGCGATGACGGCGATCCGGTAAGCTACTGACAGCCCTGTCAGAATACCGACGCGCCGGCGGCTGAGCCCCGGCGCGTTCTGCTTTCCGGGGCGCAGGACGCGCGCATTTCCGCCGCGCCACATCGGGAACCGATCCTGAACCGCACGAGTTTTCAGCGCAATCGCCATGGCATGATGGACTCATGAGCGTCCTGCGAACCTTATTGCTCACACTCGCCGCGACCCTCGCCGTCACCCCGGTCGGAGCGTTTCCCGTTTCGTCGTCCGAACGCGCGCTGACCTTCGCCGCCTGCGCCGGGCGCTATTCCGCCGAAGTGGAGCACGTCTGGCTCCTCCGCCCCGCCGAAAGCCCCCAGAGCGAAGCGAAGCGCGACGCCTTCCTCGCGCTTCTCGAGGCCGTGGAACCCGACGCCCGCGACGACGGCCTGCCCCCGCACCTTCTGATGGCGACCCGCGTCGAGGAGAAGGCGGCGCAGGCGGCGCTTCTCCGACGCGCGGCTTTCCACCCCGACCCGCTCGCAGCCGAGGCCGCACTTTCCGCCGCCCAATCCCGTTTCGCGGCCTGCAGGATCTGGTTGTCCGGTACCTGACGTCCGCCCTTGCCTTTCGGGCCGTGCGGGTCGAAGTATTCCGCCATGAGTTCCGCTCCTGAAAACCCTGCCGACCCGTTCAAGAAGGCGCTCGCCGAGGCCACCCGCGTCATGGCGGACGACCCCGAGCTCACCGTCAGCTATTCCGTCGACCCGCCCGGCATGACGGCGGATTCGGTCCGCCTTCCGCAGGTGAGCCGCCGCCTGACGAAGGACGAGGTGCTGCTCGCCCGCGGCACGGCCGACAGCTTTGCCCTGCGGCGCAGGTACCACGACACGAAGACCTTCGGCCGCTACATGCCGCAGGGGCAGATGGCCCGCGACCTCTACGAGGCGATGGAGACGGCCCGCTGCGAGGCCGTGGGCGCCCGCGACATGCCGGGAACCCACGGCAACATCGACGCCAAGATCGCGGCCGAGGCCGAGCGCAAGGGCTACGGCCAGATCCGCACTTCGGCCGACGCGCCGCTCCCGACCGCCGCGGGCTACCTGATCCGCCATCTCGCCACGGGCCGGCCCGCGCCCCGGGGGGCCGACAACGTCATGGGCCTCTGGCGCGGCTTCATCGAGGAACAGGCGGGCGGCACGCTCGACGGGCTCGAATCGAAGCTCGCCGACCAGGCCGCCTTCGCGCGCCTCGCCCGGAAGATCATCGAGGATCTGGGCTACGGCGACCAGCTGGGCGACGACCCCGACGCGACCGAAGACGAGGACGACGAGGCCGAGGGCAGCGACGAAGAGGAGAGCCCCGACCAGCAGGGCTCGGACGACAGCCAGGACGACGAGACCGAAGCCTCGCCCGAGCAGTCCCAGGACCAGACGCAGGACGCGGCCGAGGCGCAGGTGTCGATGGACGACCTGTCCGAGATGG
>DAINOF010000167.1:0-6455 GCA_036735505.1 Paracoccaceae bacterium | reverse complement strand
TGTCGGCGTCGGGCATGACGATCATGTGGTTCTTGGCGCCGCCGAAGCACTGCACGCGTTTGCCGGCCGCGCAGCCGCGGGCGTAGATGTACTGGGCGATGGGGGTGGAGCCCACGAAGCCGATCGCCTGGATCGTGTCGTTGTCGAGGATGGCGTCCACCGCCTCCTTGTCGCCGTTCACGACCTGGAGGATGCCGGGCGGAAGGCCCGCTTCCATCATCAGCTCGGCCAGCATGAGCGGAACGGAAGGGTCGCGCTCGGAGGGCTTGAGGATGAAGGCGTTGCCGCAGGCGAGGGCGGGGGCGAACTTCCACATCGGGATCATGGCGGGGAAGTTGAAGGGCGTGATGCCCGCCACCACGCCAAGCGCCTGGCGCATCGAATACATGTCGATGCCGGGACCGGCGCTGTCGGTGAACTCGCCCTTCAGGAGATGCGGCGCGCCGATGCAGAACTCGACCACCTCGAGGCCGCGCTGCACGTCGCCCTTCGCGTCGGGGATGGTCTTGCCGTGCTCGCGGGAGAGCGCCTCGGCCAGCTTGTCCATGTCGCGGTTCAGAAGGCGCACGAACTCCATCATCACCCGCGCGCGGCGCTGCGGGTTCGTGGCGCCCCATTTCGGCTGGGCGGCGGCGGCCGAGGCCACGGCGGCGTCAAGCTCGGCCTGCGAGGCGAGCGGCACGCGCGCCTGCACCTCGCCCGTCGCCGGGTTGAAGACATCGGCGAAGCGGCCGGACGTGCCGGGCACGCGCTTGCCGTCGATGAAATGGGTCAGGTCCTGCATCGGGGTCCTCCTCTGGGCCTGCCACAAGGATAGCCTTGCGCGTTTCCGTGTGAAAGCGGCAGTCTGGCAAAGGCGTCTTGCGGGAATGCAGGCATGGAGATCGACTGGGACGACCTGCGCGTCTTCCTCGCGGTGGCGCGGGCGGAAAGCCTGTCGGGCGCAGGGCGCGCGCTGCGGCTCGACCCGGCGACCGTGGGCCGCCGCATCGCGCGGCTCGAAGACCGGCTGGGGGCGGCGCTGTTCGGGAAGTCGCCGCAGGGCTACGCGCTGACCGGGGCGGGGCAGGGGCTTCTGGCCCATGCCGAACGCGCCGAACAGGCCGTGGCGGCCGCGCGCGAGGAGGTGCGGGGCACTTCCGAGGGGCTGTCGGGGCAGGTGCGGATCGGCGCGCCCGACGGCTGCGCGACCTTCGTCCTGCCGCAGGTCTGCGCGGGCATCGCGGCGGCGAACCCGGGGCTCGAGATCCAGATCGTGGCGCTGCCGCGGGTGTTCAACCTGTCCAAGCGCGAGGCCGACATGGCCATCGCCGTCAGCCGCCCCACGACGGGGCGGCTCATCGTGCGCGGGATCACCGACTATCGCCTGCATCTGGCGGCGCATCAGGATTACCTTGCCGCCGCGCCGCCGCTTCGCACGCTCGCCGACCTGCGGGCGCACCGCATCGTCGGCTACATCCCCGACATGATCTTCGACCGCGAGCTCGACTACATGGCCGAGACGGGGGTCGAGAGCGTGGAGCTCGCCTCGAACTCGGTGCCCGTCCAGTTCAACCTCCTGCGCCAGCGCGCGGGCGTGGGCATCGTCCACGACTTCGCGCTGCCCTCGGACCCCGCCGTGCGCCGCGTCCTGCCGGACCTTTTCTCGCTCACGCGGACGTTCCACCTCATCCGCCATGCCGACGACCGGCGGGTCGAGCGGCTGAACCGCTTTGCCGAGGCGCTGGTCGAGGGCGTGCGCCGCGAAGTGCAGCGGCTCGAATCAATCGCTTGACAGAAGGGGCGGCTCGGGCCGACGCTGGCTGTCACGACACAAGCGGCCAGGGAGGAGGGACGCATGACAGTCGCGAAGATCCTGAAGTCTAAGGGCAGCGACGACGTGGTGACGGTGAAACCCGGCGCGACGGTGGCCGAGGCGGCGCGGGTCCTGTCGGACCGGCGCATCGGCTCGGTCGTGGTCTCGCCCGACGGGCGCGTGGCGCTCGGCATCCTGTCCGAGCGCGACATCGTGCGCGAGATCGGCAAGCGGGGCCCCGGGTGCCTGAACGAGATGGTGGAGCAGATGATGACCACCAAGCTCGTCACCTGCACGCGCGAGGACCGGGCGGTCGACGTGCTCGGCACGATGACGACCGGACGGTTCCGCCACATGCCGGTGGTCGAGGGCGGCAAGATGGTGGGTCTCATCACCATCGGCGACGTGGTCAAGTACCGCCTGACCGAGCTCGCCATGGAGAAGGACGCGCTCGAGGGCATGATCATGGGGTTCTGACGCGCCCCTTGATCTGGCCCCGCGCATGGTGTTGCCTTCGCTCCAAAACGAGGGACCCACCATGCGCATCGGCCTCTACCCGGGGACGTTCGACCCGATCACGCTCGGCCATATCGACATCATCCAGCGGGCGACGGTGCTCGTCGACCGGCTGGTGATCGGCGTCGCGATCAACCGCGACAAGGGCCCGCTCTTCAGCCTCGAGGAGCGGGTGGCCATGATCGAGGCGATCTCGGGGCCGCTGGCCGGCAAGACCGGCACCGAGATCGTCGTCTGGCCCTTCGAGAACCTCCTCATCGACTGCGCCCGCGACGTGGGCGCGGGCATCATCATCCGGGGGCTCCGGGCGGTCGCCGATTTCGAATACGAGTTCCAGATGGTCGGCATGAATCGCCGGCTGGACGCCTCCATCGAGACGGTGTTCCTGATGGCCGGCGCCGACCATCAGGCCATCGCCTCGAAGCTCGTGAAGGAGATCGCGCGGCTGGGCGGCGACGTGTCCAAGTTTGTGACGCCCCCCGTCAGGGACGCGCTCGCGGAGAAGTATGGGAGCTAGGGAGCAGCTCGCGCGCGGAGCCACGGGCTTTCTGCGCTATGTCGTGGCTCCCATCGTCGGGTTTGGCGTCGCTGTCGCGATCATCTGGCTGCTGGCCTCGTACTGGGTCCTCGATCGCTACCGCATCACCGCGACGGTCCTGCGGATCGACGCGCCGGCGGAATGCTGGGAGGCGCAACTCGGAAGCAGTAGATCACTGACGCAGGACCGCGAAGCCTACCGGAGCAGCGTGCCCGAGGAACGCTTTCTCTACTGCGGGATCGTGGAACTCGATCGCGGCTGGGTCGAGCTGCCACTCACATTGCCGCGGCCCTGGGTCTCGTCCAGTCGCGCGACGCTGCTCGGCCAGCTCAAGGTCGGATGCCGGTATGACCTCGTGCTCCACGATCCGCGGCGTGATCTCCGGGAGGTCACATGGATCATGCCGTCGAGCGATCCGCCCAGAATTCTCCACATCGCGGCGTCGCACCCCTGCGAGGGGTGACGGACGGCGTTGGGCGTAAGGGGGCCGACCGTTCGGCCGGCCCCGCCGGTCTGTCTCAGTGCCCGTAGACCGCGCGGCGCGCGATCAGGCGCGCGTCCTCGCGGAAGAGGTCAAGGTCGAGCGCCACGTCGAGCGGCATGGTCTGCAACTCGTGGACGGTGCGAAGGTAGGCGGCCCGCCTGTTGGCGGCGGACTTGAACTGAGCGATGACGTTCATCATGGTCCTGTCCCTTTCTCTCAGCGGTTGCGGTAACTCTCGCCCCAAGAGGTGGCGACTCCGTTAGCGCATGACAATTGCCGGAATGGACAGACCGCCATGCGCCGCCTGCATGACGCCGCAGCGCAGCATGGGTTCCCGCCGCGCATGAAAAAGGGCGCCCCGTCGCCGGAACGCCGCGTGGCCGAAGGGTGGACCTGTCAGATCAGCTTGCCCATGGCGACGGCGGTGTCGCTCATCCGGTTCGAGAAGCCCCATTCGTTGTCGTACCAGGTCAGGATGCGGCACATCGTGCCCTCGAGGACCTTGGTCTGGTCCATGTGGAACACGCTCGAATGCGGGTCGTGGTTGAAGTCCATCGAGACGAGCTTCTCGTCGGTGTAGCCGAGGATGCCCTTCATCGGGCCGTCGGCCGCCGCGCGGATCGCGTCGTTGATCTCGTCCACGCTCGTCGCGCGCGCGGCCTCGAAGGTCAGGTCCACGACCGAGACGTTGGGCGTCGGCACCCGGATCGCCACGCCGTCGAGCTTGCCCTTCAGTTCCGGCAGGACAAGACCCACCGCCTTGGCCGCCCCTGTCGAGGTCGGGATCATGCTCATCGCCGCGGCGCGGGCGCGGTAGAGGTCCTTGTGCATCGTGTCGAGCGTCGGCTGGTCGCCGGTGTAGCTGTGGATCGTCGTCATGAAGCCCCGGGCGATGCCGATCGAGTCGTTGAGGACCTTGGCCACCGGCGCGAGGCAGTTCGTCGTGCAGGAGGCGTTCGACACCACGAGGTCGTCCTTCGTGAGGCTGCCGTCGTTGACCCCGAAGACGATGGTCTTGTCCGCGCCCTCGCCCGGCGCCGAGATCAGCACGCGCTTGGCCCCGGTCTGCAGATGCGCCTGGCACTTCTCCTTCGAGGTGAAGATGCCGGTGCATTCCATGACGACGTCGACATCGCCCCAGGGCAGCTCGGCCGGGTTGCGGATGGCGCTCACCTCGATCGGGCCGCGGCCCACGTCGATGGTCGAGCCCGAGACGGTGACGGTCGCGGGGAAGCGGCCGTGGACGCTGTCGTAGCGCAGGAGGTGCGCGTTCGTCTCGACCGGGCCCAGATCGTTGATCGCCACGACCTCGACGTCGGTCCGGCCCGATTCGATGACCGCGCGGAGCACGTTGCGCCCGATCCGGCCGAAGCCGTTGATTGCCACCTTGACTGCCATGATCGCTCCTCCACCTCGGATGCGGGGGCGCGCGCGGCGCCTGCCCCTCGTGGGCGCCAACTTGGGGATTCGGGCCGCGAGGTCAACCGGATTTCAGCGCCAGATGGCCAGCCCGTCCAGCACCTCGAGGAAGCGCTGCGCGAGAAACAGCGTGCCGCCGAGCCCCAGCGCGAGATCGAGGCCCAGGAGCGCGATCAGGAGAAGGCCGAGGAGAAGCGCCAAATGGTTCGTCATGCGGCCTCGCTAGGCTGACCGCCGCCGACTGTCCAGCGGATCGGCGGTTGCCGTCCGGCGGGCGGCGGCTTTGGTCGCGGCAGATGGAGGCAACGGCATGAGCGGACTTCTGGCCCTTCTCGACGACGTGGCGGCCATCGCCAAGGTGGCGGCAGCCTCGGTGGACGACGTGATCGGCCAGGCCGCCAAGGCCGGGGCCAAGGCGGCCGGCGCCGTGATCGACGACGCGGCGGTGACGCCGAAGTACGTCCACGGCTTTTCGGCCGCGCGCGAGTTGCCCATCGTCTGGAGGATCGCGCGGGGCTCGCTCGTCAACAAGCTCGTCATCCTCTTGCCGGTGGCGCTGCTCCTGTCGGCCTTCGCGCCCTGGGCGATCCCGCCGCTCCTGATGCTGGGCGGCGCCTATCTGTGCTACGAGGGCGCCGAGAAGGTCTGGCACGCGATCAATCCCGCCGACCACCACGCCGAGGACCTCTACCGCGAAAAGCTGTCGGACGCCCATCTCGAGGAGACGAAGGTCCGCGGCGCGATCAAGACCGACTTCATCCTGTCGGCCGAGATCATGACGATCGCGCTCGCCGCGTTGCCCGAGCTCGGCTTCTGGATGGAGTTCGCGGCGCTCGTGGTCGTCGCGGTCGGGATCACCGCCATGGTCTACGGCAGCGTCGCGCTCATCGTGAAGGCGGACGACGTCGGGCTCTTCATGGCGCGCGCGGGCCGGCTTTCGGTCACGCGGCAGGCGGGCGCGCTGATCGTGCGGGCGATGCCGCGCTTCATGACGCTTCTGACGACCGTCGGGACGGCGGCGATGCTTTGGGTCGGCGGCTCGATCGTCGTCCACGGGGCGGCCGAGATGGGCTGGCACGCGCCCGAGGAGATCATCCACCACGCGGCCGAGGTCGTGGCCCATGCGGTGGGCCGGGCGGAGGGCGCGGTGGAATGGGCGGTGAAGGCGCTGATCGACGGGATCCTCGGCCTCGCGCTCGGTCTCTTGCTGATCCCCGTCGCGGCCCGCGTGCTCGCCCCGGTCGCGGGGCTCTTCGCCCGCAAGGCCTGAGCCGGGACGCGCGCGGACGCGCGCCCCGGCCCGGTTTTCAGGCCCTGCGGCGGCGCAGGACCCAGAGCGCGCCAAGGCCTGCGCCGAGAAGCGGCAGGCCCGCCGGAACCGGGATCGGCGCCGGCGCCAGGGCGGCGAGTTCCGCGGTCGTGTAGGTGGTGTCGCCGACCGTCCAGAACTCGAAGTTCACGAAGGTGCCGAGCACCTTGCCGCCGGCCGTGGCGAGGTTCAGGACCGCCGTATTGCCGCTCGCCGCGAGCCAGAGGACGTCGGCCAGGCTGTAGCCGGCGAGGTGGACGGTGTCGTCCCCGCCGCGCCCGTCGAAGACCGCGAACATGTCGTCGGCGATGTTCGTGAGGAGCTTGCCCGAGGTGAGCGTGCCGATCTCGACCGTGTCGTCGCTGTCGGTCATGAGGACCGAGCCGATCACCTC
>DAINOF010000166.1:0-6473 GCA_036735505.1 Paracoccaceae bacterium | reverse complement strand
ATCGGCGGCGTGTCGTTCAAGGAGCAGGACCTGCTCATCGACCGCGGCGTGGACGTGCTGATCGCGACGCCCGGCCGCCTTCTCGACCATTTCGAGCGCGGCAAGCTCCTCCTCACCGGCGTGCAGATCATGGTGGTGGACGAAGCCGACCGGATGCTCGACATGGGCTTCATCCCCGACATCGAGCGGATCTTCTCGCTCACCCCCTTCACCCGCCAGACGCTGTTCTTCTCGGCCACCATGGCGCCCGAGATCGAGCGGATCACCAACACCTTCCTCTCCGGCCCCGCCCGGATCGAGGTCGCCCGCCAGGCCACGGCCTCCGAGACCATCACCCAGTCGGTCGTGCACTTCCGCGCCTCGCGCCGCGACGCGATGGCCGGCGAAAAGCGCGCGATCCTGCGCGCCCTCATCGACGCCGAAGGCGCGGCCTGCACCAACGCCATCGTCTTCTGCAACCGCAAGACCGAGGTCGACGTGCTGGCCAAGTCGCTGACGAAGCACGGCTACAACGCCGCGCCGATCCACGGCGACCTCGACCAGTCGGTCCGCACCCGCACGCTCGACGGCTTCCGCGAAGGCCGCATCCGCTTCCTCATCGCCTCCGACGTCGCCGCCCGCGGGCTCGACATCCCCGCCGTGTCCCACGTCTTCAACTTCGACGTCCCGAGCCATGCCGAGGACTACGTCCACCGGATCGGCCGCACCGGCCGTGCGGGCCGCTCGGGCAAGGCGATCATGATCTGCGCGTCGAGCGACGAAAAGAACCTCGAGGCCATCGAGTCGCTGATCGCGAAGGCCATCCCCAAGGCCGAGAACCCCCTGAAGGACGTGCCCGCCTCCGAGGCACCGGACGAGACCGCGCGCGCCCCGCGCCGCGACCGCCGGCCCCGCCGCGAGGAACCGCGCGAGACGGCCGAAGTCGCCGCACCCACGCCCGAGCCTGCCCCGGCGCCGGCCCCGCGCGAGCCGCGCGACCGGCGCGACGACCGGGGCGGCCGCGACCGCCCGCGCGACCGGGAGCGGCGCGGCGGGCGCGACCGCGAAGAGACCGTGATCGGCATGGGCGACCACCTGCCCACCTTCATCGAGAAGAGCTTCGAGGAGCGGATGGCGGGCTGACGCCCCCTCCCCCTCATCTTGGCCCAAATCCACCCGCCGGAGGCACCCGAGCCCGAAGGCGCGGAACGCGCCGCAGGCGAGACGAAAAGCGTCGCGCGCACCGCGCGCGTCCGCAGGGCCCGCGCCGCAGGCGCGGGGCCTCAGGCGCGGGCCTCCCTCAGCCGAGCCGGCTCACCACCACGGTCACCTCGGGCTTCTTGCCCAACTCGTCCTGCGCCGTATTCCGCACGACCCGCCGCAGCGCCTCGTCGAGCTTCTCCTCGTCGCGGATCGTCTTCGCATCGGCCCGGCCGAGGAACTGCGACAGGTCCGCCTCCAGCACCTCGACGAGCGGCGCCTTCGAGCGCCCCTTCGCCGGCAACCCCATCGTGTCGCACCAGGGATCGCCCAGCGGCTCGTCCTCCTCGTCGACGATGACCGTCACGGTGACGTGCCCGTTCAGCGCCATGCGGATCCGGTCCCGCACCACCCCGTCGAGCGCGCCGATCAGCACGCCGCCGTCGAGATAGGTCCGCCCCGCCTCCTCGTAGGCCGCGATCGTCGGCACCGCGCCCGTGATGTCGAGCATCGTGCCGTTCACCGCCAGCGCGCCCGCGATCCCCTTCGACGCGCCGATCCGCACATGCTCGCGCAGGTGCATGTGCTCGCCATGCATCGGGATCAGGATGCGGGGCTTCATGATCTCGTGCATCAGCTCGAGATCGGGCCGGTTCGCATGGCCCGAGACGTGGTACTTGCCGCCCCGGTCGTCCATCACGTCCACGCCCCGCTCCGAGAAGGCGTTCATGATCCGGATCACGCCCTTCTCGTTGCCGGGGATCGTCTTCGATGAGAACAGGAACAGGTCCCCCTCCTTCATCTCGAGCCCGAGGTACTTGCCGCGCGACAACTGCGCCGAGGCCGCCCGCCGCTCGCCCTGGCTGCCCGTGACGACCAGCATCAGGTTCTCGCGGGGGATCCTGACCGCATCCTCGGGGCTGACCGTCGAGGGGAAGTCCGTCAGCACCCCGGTCTCGACCGCCGCCTGGATCATCCGCCGCATCGCCCGGCCGAGAAGGCAGACAGACCGGCCCGCGGCGCGCCCGGCCTCGGCCAGCGTCCTCACCCGCGCCACGTTCGAGGCGAAGGTCGTGGCCACCACCATGCCCCCCGCGCCGCGCACCAGCGCCTCGATCTCGGGGCCGAGCGTCGCCTCGGACCGCCCCGGCGTCTGCACGAAGGCGTTGGTCGAGTCGCAGACCAGCGCCTGCACCCCCTCGCCCGCGATCTCGCGGTAGAGCGCATCGTCGAAGGGCTCGCCCACGAGCGGCGTGCGGTCCACCTTGAAGTCGGCCGTATGGACCACGCGGCCCGCGGGCGTGTCCATCACGATCATCGAGCTTTCGGGGATCGAATGCGAGATCGGCGCAAAGCCGACCCGGAACGGTCCGGCCTCGACCCGCTCGGGCCAGGGCTCCACCGTCTTGACGACCGAGGCGTCGAGCCCCTGCTCCTCCATCTTCATCCGCGCGATATGGGCGGTGAAGCGCCGGGCGTAGACCGGCGCCTTCAGCTTGGGCCAGAGATGGCCGACCGCGCCCACATGGTCCTCGTGCGCGTGGGTGATGAAGATCGCCTCGATCCGGTCGCGGCAGGCCTCGAGCCAGTCCACGTCCGGCATGATCAGATCGACGCCGGGCGAGGTCTCCATGTCCGGGAAGGTCAGCCCGAGGTCGAGCACGATAAGCCGCTCGGCCCCCGGCCTGCCCCAGCCGTAGACATAGCAGTTCATCCCGATCTCCCCCGCGCCGCCGAGGGGAAGGTAGATCAGCCGTTCGCTGCTCATGTGCTGCCGTTTTCCTTGTTGTACCGATGGATGACGGTCAGGCCGTGCATCGTGAGATCGTCTTCGACGCTGTCAAATAACACATCGCCCTGCGAGAACAACGGCGCGAGGCCGCCCGTTCCGATGATGCGCATGGGTCTGCCGTATTCCTCGCGGATCCGCTCGCAGACGCCGCGCACAAGCCCGATGTAACCCCAGAACACGCCCGATTGCATGCAGGCGACCGTGTTCGTCCCGATCACCTTCGCGGGCTTCGTCACGTCCACATGCGGCAGGGCCGCCGCGGCCTGGTGCAGCGCCTCGAGGCTCAGGTTGACCCCCGGCGCGATCGCGCCGCCCACATAGGCGCCGTCCACCGCCGTCACGTCGAAGGTGGTGGCGGTGCCGAAATCCACCACGATCAGGTCGCCCCCGTGCCGGTCGTAGGCGCCCGTCGTGTTCACCAGCCGGTCCGGGCCCACCTGCGTCCCGGGGTCCACCCGGGGCGGCGTGGGCAGCAGGCACTCGGGCTTGCCCACCACCAGCGGCCGCGTGCCGAAGTAGCGGTCCGACAGGACGCGCAGGTTGAACACCACCCGCGGCACGGTCGAGGAGATGATGACCTCGTCGATCTCGAGCGGGATGCCCTTGTGCGCCATCAGCGTCGACATCCAGACGAAGTACTGGTCCGCCGTCCGCTGCCACTCGGTCGAGGTGCGGAAGGTCGCGAGGAACCGCGCCCCGTCCCAGACCGAGAAGACGGTGTTGGTGTTGCCGCAGTCGATGCAGAGGAGCATGGGCCGCCCTTCCTAGAAATGGACATCCGCCGCCGCGATGACGCGCCGCCCGGTCGACGTGACGAGGACGAGGTTGCCAGCTTCATCGACCGTGTCGAAGAGCCCCGTGATCTCTTCCTTGGCCGTCCGGGCCGTGATGATCTCGCCGAGCTTCGCCGCCCGCTGAAGCCAGTCCTCGCGCACCGCATCGAAGCCCAGCCGCTCGAGGATCGCCTCCTGCGTCGCGAAATGCCCCGCCAGCATGGTCAGGAACGCCTCGGGCTCGACCCGCTCGCCATGGTCGGCGAGGCAGACGGGCGGGAAGGCCGGATCGCCGGCGATCTCGGGCGTGGCGGCGAGGTTCACGCCGATCCCGACCGACAGCCAGTCGACCATCCCGCCCTGCCCGGTGGTCTCGAGCAGGATGCCTGCGACCTTCCCGCCGCCAAGGAGCACGTCGTTCGGCCACTTGAGCGCAAGGTCCGCGTCGCGGACATACATGGCGAGCGTGGCGTAGAGCGCGTTCGACGCCACGAAGGACCGCAGCGCCGCCCAGGCGGGGGCGCCGCCCGGCCGCAGCGCCAGCGTCGCGGCGAAGTTGCCCTCGGGCATCGCCCAGGGCCGCCCGCGGCGCCCCCGGCCCGCGGTCTGCCGCCGGGCCATGATCCAGGTCGGCCGCATCAGGTCCGGGGCGCGCCGCGCAGCCTCGGCATTCGTGCTGTCGACCGTGTCGAGCACGATCCGGTCGTAACCCTCGGGCCAGAGGTCAGTCGACAAGGGTCGCCGCGGCGGTCGCCGCCCAGGCCTCGATCCCGAAGAGGTTCACGACGCCCAGCACCATGATCGCCGCCGAGACCACGACCATGCTCCACAGCACCGGCGCGGCGCCCGCGTCCAGCCCCTCGCGCTCTTCGCCGAAATACATGAAGTAGACGATCCGGAGGTAGTAGAACGCCCCGATGACCGAGGCGATCCCGCCCAGCACCGCAAGCCAGGTCAGCCCGCCCTGCACGGCCGCGAGAAAGACGTAGTACTTGCCGAAGAAGCCCAGAAGCGGCGGCACGCCGGCAAGGCTGAACAGCAGCACCAGCATCGCGATCGCCCGGGTGGGGTCGCGGCGGGCGAACTTGTGCAGGCTCTGGATGTCGGTCACCGGCTCTCCGTCCTTCTCCATCGAGAGGATGAAGGCGAAGGTGCCCACGCTCATCACCACGTAGATCGCGAGGTAGACGAGCATCGCCTGCACCCCGAAGGCCGTGCCCGCGGCGAGGCCCATCAGCGCGAAGCCCATGTGCGCGATCGAGGAATAGGCCATCAGCCGCTTGACGTTGCGCTGCCCGATCGCGGCGACGCCGCCGAGGAACATCGACAGCACCGAGAGGAGCGCCACGATCTGCTGCCACTCGGCCACCGCGCCGCCGAAGGCGTCGAACATCACCCGCGCGAAGAGCGCGAGCGCCGCGACCTTGGGCGCGGTCGACAGGAAGGCCGTCACCGGCGTCGGGGCGCCCTCGTAGACGTCGGGCGTCCACATGTGGAACGGCACCGCCGAGACCTTGAAGGCGAAGCCCGTGATGAGGAAGACAAGCCCGAACAGGAGCCCGAGCGACATCTCTCCCGCTGCCACAACGCCCAGGATGCCCGAGAACAAGGTCGTGCCGGTATAGCCGTAGACCAGCGACGCGCCGTAGAGCAGCATCCCCGAGGACAGCGCGCCGAGGATGAAGTACTTGAGCCCCGCTTCCGTCGACTTCGCGCTGTCCCGCCGGATCGAGGCGATGACGTAAAGCGCGAGCGACTGCAGTTCGAGCCCCATGTAGAGCGCGATGAGGTCGCCGGCCGAGACCATGACCATCATGCCCACGACCGACAGCGTCACGAGCACCGGGTATTCGAAGCGCAGGATGCCGCGCCGGGCCATGTAGCCCTCGCTCATCAGAAGCACGGCGGCGGCCGAGAACAGGATCAGCACCTTGGCGAAGCGGGCGAACGCGTCGTCGACGAACATGCCGCCGAAGGCCACCGCGCTGCCCGCGCCCGACAGCCCGATCAGAAGCCCGACCAGCGCGAAGACGCCCGCGGTCACCCAGACGAGAAGCGGCGCGACCTTGTCCTTCGTCGTGTAGACCCCGAACATCAGCGCCGCCATCGCGAAGACGGCCAGCAGGATCTCGGGCAGGACGGCAGAGATATCGGCCGAGGTCATGGGGTCACTCTCCCTGCGCGGCGAAGCGGGCGTCTGCCTCGACCAGCGCGATGTCGTAGGACTGGATCAGCGCCGACACCGAGGGCCCGATGATATCGGTGACGAGGCTCGGATAGACGCCCAGAAGGAGCGTCATGACGATCAGCGGCGCGAAGATCGCGCGTTCGCGCCCCGTCATGTCGGTGATGGTCTTGAGGCTCTCCTTGATCAGATCGCCCAGCACCACGCGCCGGTAGAGCCAGAGCGCATAGGCGGCCGACAGGATCACCCCCGTCGCCGCCACCGCCGCGACCCAGGTGTTGGCCTGGAACATCCCCATGAGCGTCAGGAACTCGCCCACGAACCCGCTCGTCCCCGGCAGGCCCACGTTCGCCATCGTGAAGAGCATGAAGACGAGCGCATAGGCCGGCATCCGGGTGACGAGCCCGCCATAGGCGTCGATGTCGCGGGTGTGCATCCGGTCGTAGATCACGCCCACGCAGAGGAACAGCGCGCCCGAGATGAAGCCGTGGCTGATCATCTGGAAGATCGCCCCGTCGAGCCCCTGCTGGTTCACCGCGAAGAT
>DAINOF010000165.1:0-6567 GCA_036735505.1 Paracoccaceae bacterium | reverse complement strand
GTCGAACAGCTGCGCCACCCGGTCGGTCAGCTCGGTCCCCGAGGCGAGGTTGTAGTTCCGCAAGGGCTCGGCCACCTGGTCGAGCAGCTGCATCTGCGGATTGAGCGAGGCGAAGGGGTCCTGAAAGACCATCTGCATGTCGCGCCGCGCCCGCCGCAGGTCCTGCGCGCCGAAGGCCATCACGTCCTGCCCGTCGAGGATCAGCTCGCCCGACAGGGGCTCGACGAGCCGCAGGATCGACCGCCCGCAGGTGGACTTGCCGCAGCCCGATTCGCCGACAAGGCTCAGCGTCTCGCCCAGCATGATGCTGAAGGACACGTCCTCGACCGCATGGACGTTCGCCACCTTGCGGCGCAAAAGCCCGCCACGCACCGGAAAGCGGGTGACGAGGTGGCGCACGTCGAGAAGGACGCGCTCTTCGCGGATCTCGATCGGCCCCTCGACCCTCGGCCGCGCATTCAGAAGCCGCATCGGCTCGGGCGCGTCCTTGCCCGTCATCTCGCCGAGCTTCGGCACGGCGGCCAGCAGCGCCTTGGTGTAGTCGTGCTTCGGGGCCTCGAAGATCTCGGTGACCGGACCCTCCTCGACCTTGCGGCCGCGGTACATCACCACCACGCGGTCGGCCATCTGCGCCACCACGCTCATGTCATGCGTGATGAACAGCACCGCCGTCCCGGTCTCGCGCTTCAGCCGGTCGATCAGCGCGAGGATCTCGGCCTGGATCGTGACGTCGAGCGCGGTCGTGGGCTCGTCCGCGATCAGAAGCCGCGGGCGGCAGGCGAGCGCGATGGCGATGACGACGCGCTGCCGCATGCCGCCCGACAGCTCGTGCGGATACTGGTCGAGCCGGCGTTCGGGCTCGGGGATGCGCACCTGCCTGAGCAGGTCCAGCGCCTCGGCCCGCGCCTCGGCCCTGGTGAGGCCGCGGTGCACACGCAGATGCTCGGTCAGCTGCCGGCCCACCGTGAACACCGGGTTGAGCGAGGTCATCGGCTCCTGGAAGATCATGCCGATCTCGTTGCCGCGGATCGTCTGCATGAGCGCGGTGTCGGCGGTGGCGAGGTCCATCTCCCCCGCGCCCTGCCCCCGGTCGAACAGAAGCCGCCCGCCCGCGATCTTCCCGCCGCCGTATTCCACAAGCCGCATCAGCGACAGCGACGACACCGACTTGCCCACGACGCAGACCGTCTCTCCGGGCGCGATCTCGAAGCTGATGTCCTCGACGCCCACGACGGTGCCGTCCTTGGTCTGGAACTCGACGCGCAGGCGCTCGAACCGGGCGACGGGCCGGGTCACGGGGGTATCGAGCATCGCATCATCCTCCTGCCGCGAACGCCCGACGCTAGGAGGATCGTCCGGCTCCTGTCAAACCCGCAGCCGCCGAAGCGCCGCACGCCTGCCCGGTAATTCATCGGACGACTGCGAAATGATCAACCGGCCCGCACGGCGCGCTTGCCTTTTCGCCGCAAACGGGTTGACACTTCCATGGTCCGCACCGGGATGGGGGGCGGACGAACCCAAATCACATGCCGGAGCACGGTGATAGACACCACACCTCTACGGGAACAAACCTGTCCCCCCGCGCCCGTCGCGGGGCACGAGGCACGAGCCAAACCAACTGGGAGAACGACATGAAAACGAAAGCAGCGCTTCTGGGCGCGGCGGCGGCGATCGCCTTCGCCCCCGCAGCCATGGCTGAACGGGGCTCGGACGGCGAGGTCCGGATCCTCTACTGGCAGGCGCCCTCGATCCTGAACCCGTTCCTCTCCGCGGGCACGAAGGACATCGAATCCGCCTCGATGATCATCGAGCCGCTCGCGCGCTTCGACGAAACCGGGACGCTGGTGCCCTGGCTCGCCGAGGAAGTGCCGACGGTCGAGAACGGCGGCGTGAGCGAGGATCTGACCTCGATCACCTGGAAGATCACGCCGGGCCTTTTGTGGTCCGACGGCACGCCCTTCACCTCGGCCGACGTCAAGTTCACCTACGACTACTGCACCCATCCCGAGGGCGGCTGCGCCCAGGCCGCGAAATTCGACGGCATCACCAGCGTCGACACACCCGACGACCTGACCGTGATCGTGACCTTCGCTGGCCCGACGCCCAACCCCTACGGCCCCTTCGTCGGCGGCGAGAGCCCGATCCTGCAGGCCGCGCAGTTCGCCGAATGCCTCGGCGCACGCGCGCCCGAATGCACCGAGGCCAACTTCAACCCGATCGGCACCGGCCCCTTCGTGGTGACCGACTTCCGGCCGAACGACGTGATCACCATGGCCGCGAACCCGAACTACCGCGACCCGGCCAAGCCCGCCTTCGCCACCGTGACCTTCAAGGGCGGCGGCGACGCGGCGGCGGCAGGCCGCGCGGTGATGGAGACGGGCGAGTTCGACTACGCCTGGAACCTCCAGCTCGCCCCCGACGTGATCGCCCAGATGGAAGCGGGCGGAAAGGGCACGCCGATCGCCGGCTTCGGCCCGCTGATGGAGCGGATCGTCATCAACCACACCAACCCCGACCCGGCGCTCGGCCCCGACGACCGCTCGGTCGTCAAGCCGCACCCGATCTTCCAGGACATCGACGTGGTCCGCGCCATGTCGATGGCCGTCGACCGGCCGCTCCTCGTCGAGATCGGCTACGGCCAGGCCGGCCGCGTGACCTGCAACCTCGTGCCCGCGCCCGAGGCGTTCAACTCGACCACCTTCACCTGCGACACGCAGGACATCGAGGGTGCCAAGGCGCTGCTCGAAGGCGCGGGCTGGGTCGACACCGACGGCGACGGCATCCGCGAGAAGGACGGCAAGAAACTGTCGATCCTCTACCAGACCTCCACGAACGCCGTGCGCCAGGACTTCCAGGCGCTGATCAAGCAGTGGTGGGAAGAGATCGGGATCGAGACCGAGCTTCGCAACGTCGACGCCTCGGTCTTCTTCGGCGGCGATCCGGGCAGCCCGGACACGTTCCAGAAGTTCTATGCCGACGTGCAGATGTACGCCAACACCTTCAACGGCACCGATCCGCAAAGCTACCTCGGCGACGAGGCCTGCTCCAAGATCCCCTCGCCCGCGACCCAGTGGCAGGGCCCGAACATCAGCCGCTTCTGCTCGGAAGCCTATGACGCGCTCCACGCCGAACTGACCCGCACCGCGGGGCTCGAGGCGCGGGCCGAGATCGCCAAGAAGCTCAACGACATGGTGATCGAGGAAGGCCGGTTCATCCCGCTCGTCCACCGCGGCCGGCTGTCGGCGCATTCGAACTCGCTCGGCGGCGTGACGCTCAACGTCTGGGACAGCGAGCTTTGGAACGTGGCCGACTGGTACCGCATCGACTGATGCCGTGATCCCGCGCGCGGCCCCGCCCGGGGCTGCGCGCCCCCTTCCGCGAGGCGCCGATGCTCCAGTACACCTCCCGCCGGCTGATCCTCGCGGTCCCGACGCTCCTCTTCATCTCCTTCGTCATCTTCCTCCTGCTCGACCTCGCGCCGGGCGATCCGATGGCGCAGGTCCCGCTCACCGTGCCCGACGAGGTCAAGCAGCGCATGCGCGAGGCGCTGGGTCTGGGCGAGGCCATGCACATCCGCTTCGCCAAGTGGCTCTGGCAGTTCTTCGTGGTCGAGCCGCTCCACCTCTTCGACATCACCTTCGGGACCGCCTTCGCCGAGGGCCAGCAGCGCGTCATCTCGTGGCAGACCCGCTCGCCCGTCATGGACATCGTGGCCCAGCGCATGCCCCAGACGCTCTGGGTCGTGGGCGTGGCCTACCTCGTCGCCATCGCCATCGCAGTGCCGATCGGCATCTACTCGGCCTACCGCCAGTATTCCTGGTTCGACCAGACCGGCACCTTCGTCACCATGATCGGCTTCTCGATCCCGCCGTTCTTCTCGGGCGTGCTCGTCATCATGATCTTCTCGATCCAGCTCGGCTGGTTCCCCTCGATCTACGACACGACGCTCGTGGTCAACTCGTGGGAGAATTTCGTGAAGCAGCTCCAGCAGATGTTCCTGCCGGTGATGGTGCTGGCGCTCCAGATCACGTCGCAGCTCAGCCGATACATGCGTGCCTCGGTGCTCGACAATCTCAACCAGGACTACGTCCGCACCGCCCGCGCCAAGGGGCTGGGCGAGCGTACCGTGGTGCTTGTGCATGTCCTGCGGAACTCGCTGATCCCGGTGGTCACCGTCATCGCCATCGGAATCCCTCAGATCTTCGGCGGCGCGATCATCACGGAAGTCGTGTTCAAGGTGAACGGCATCGGCCAGCTCCTGATCACCGCCATCTACGCCAACGACCTGCCGATGGTGCAGACGCTCGTCTTCATCTTCGCGATCCTCATCGTGCTCTGCAACCTCATGGCCGACATCGCCTACGGCCTGCTCGACCCGAGGATCCGCTATGACTGAGCACCAGACCGAGGCCCCCCTCGCCCCCCTCGCCGCCGAGCCCCGCGTCGCCGAGGCCGCGAACGCCGGCCGCCCGGCGCGAAGCCAGTGGTGGGACGTCTGGTACCAGTTCAAGTCGCACCGCGGCGCGCTCTGGGGCGCCGCCGTCTTCACCCTGATCCTCGCCTTCGTCTACATCGGCCCGTTCCTCTACTGGCACGACGCCACCGAAGTGCCCACCGGCCGCGACTTCATCGAGAAGCGCGACCTGCGGCCGATCTACACCGCGCTCTGGGACGGCACGGCCAAGGTGAGCTGGTCCCACCCGCTCGGCGCCGACCAGCTCGGGCGCGACCATCTTGCCCGGCTGATGTTCGGCGGGCAGGTCTCGATCGCCGTGGGCCTCGCCGCGATGCTCCTCTCGCTCGGCCTCGGCACGGCCATCGGCGTGATCGCGGGCTTCGTGCGGTCGCTCGACGGGGTCCTGATGCGGCTCACCGACCTCTTCCTGTCGCTGCCGCTCCTGCCGCTCGTGCTGGTCGCGGTGCTTCTCTTCCGCGAGCCGCTCTCGGCCTCGTTCGGCCCCGAGGGCGGCATCTTCATCCTGATCGTGACGCTGATCGGCATCACCTCCTGGATGCAGACCGCCCGCATCGTGCGCGGCGACGTGCTCGCGCTCAAGGAACGCGAATTCATCCTCGCCGCCCGCTCGATCGGCACCTCGCCCTTCAAGATCATCCTGCGCCACCTCCTGCCGAACGTGATGTCGCCGATCATGGTCTCGGCCACGCTCGGCATCGCCACCGCGATCATCACCGAAAGCGCGGTGTCCTTCCTCGGCTTCGGCTTCCCGCCCGACTTCCCGACCTGGGGCAAGCTTCTGGCCGACAGCGTCGACCGGATGCGCCAGTTCCCCGAGCGCGTGCTCTGGCCCGGCGTGCTCATCTCGCTCACCGTGCTCAGCGTGAACTACATGGGCGACGGCCTGCGCGACGCGCTCGATCCCCGCATCCGCGGCCGCTGAGGCCGAAAAAGGACTCGACGGCCGCCGGACGCCCCCCGTCCGGCAGTCCGTTCGCCCGGTTTCCCCGTCCGCGGACCCGTGTTCCGCCACAGCCGCGCCGGCCGGAACTTCCGTCCCGCCCGCCGCGCCCCTCGCGCCTCACACGGACTTGATCGGCGACGGCGGCGCCGTCAAATCGGACATCATCCCGGATGAGGAGCGCGTCCCATGTTCGAAACCCTCGGCTTCGAGACCCTGACAGCGCCGCAGGCGGCGCTGATCTTCGGCGGCCTCCTCGGCCTCGCCTTCGGCGCGCTCGCCGAGGTCACCCGCTTCTGCCTCCGCCGCGCGCTCGTGGGCGACGCGGCCGAGCGTCGTCCCGCCACGGGCGTCTGGCTTGCCGCGCTCGCGGCCGCGCTGATCGGCACGCAGGCCGCGGTCGCCGCGGGGCTCATCTCCTTCGCCGACCACCGCTTCCTCGCCCCCGACCTTCCCGTCCTCTCGATCCTCGCGGGCGGGCTCCTCTTCGGCGCGGGCATGGTGCTGACCCGCGGCTGCGCGTCGCGCCTCACGGTGCTGTCCGCCTCGGGCAACCTGCGCGCGGTCTTCGTCCTCCTCGTCTTCGCGATCACCGCGCATGCCGCGCTGAAGGGCGTGCTCGCCCCCCTCCGCACCGCGCTCGGCTCGGTCACACTGCCGCTGGGCGAGGCCGCCTCGCTCGCCGCGCTGCCCGGCGGCGCGCTTCTCTGGACCGCGCTTCTGGCCGCGACGGCGGCCGCCGTGGCGCTCCGCTCGGGCGCGCGGCCGCTCCACCTCGCGCTCGCCCTCCTCCTCGGCCTCCTCGTCCCCGCCGCCTGGGTCGGCACCGGCTTCGTCCTCTTCGACGACTTCGACCCCATCGCGCTGGAAAGCCTGTCCTTCACCGCGCCCTTCGCCGACACGCTGTTCTGGACGATCGCCTCCACCTCGATCGGGGCCGGCTTCGGCACCGGCCTCGTCGGCGGCACGCTTGTGGGCGCGCTCCTCTCGGCGCTCGCCGGCCGCCGCTTCCGCTGGCAGAGCTTCGAGAGCCCCGCCCAGACCGGCCGCTACGCAGGCGGCGCCGTGCTCATGGGCGTGGGCGGCGTGCTCGCCGGGGGCTGCACCGTCGGCGCGGGCCTCGCGGGCATCCCCACGCTGTCGCTCGCCG
>DAINOF010000164.1:0-6572 GCA_036735505.1 Paracoccaceae bacterium | reverse complement strand
GGCCGACCTCGTCGCGGAAGGCGAAGTCGTTGAACATGTCCTTCACGGCAGCCTGACAGTCGTCGAAATCGCCGTGGAGGGCGAAGGCGTGGACATTGGCCTCCGTCGGCGTCGTCATCTGGCGGCGCTGGACCTCGGAGACGCGGCCGTGAGGGTAGAGGATGAAGACGTCGACGTTCGCGAGGCCGCGGAAGGCCTCGATCGCGGCCGAGCCGGTATCGCCCGAGGTCGCGCCCACGATGGTGATCCGGCGGCCGTCGCGGGCGAGCGCCCGCTGGAACAGCTGCCCGATGATCTGCATCGCGAAGTCCTTGAAGGCGAGCGTCGGGCCGTGGAAGAGCTCGAGGAGGAAGTGGCCCGGCCCGATCTGGACAAGCGGCGCGCGGGCGGCGTGTCCAAGGCCCGCATAGGCGGCTGCGATGGCGGCGCGGAATTCGTCGTCGGTGAAGGCGTCGCCGAGGAAGGGGCGCATGACGCGGAAGGCGGCCTCCTCGTAGGGGAGGCCCGCGAAGGCCGCGATGTCGGCGGGCGACAGGCTGGGCACCGTCTCGGGCACGTAAAGGCCGCCGTCGCGGGCGAGGCCGGTCAGCATGGCCTCGCCGAAGCCGAGGACGGGGGCCTGCCCCCGGGTCGAGACGTAGCGCATGGACGGGTCCCCTCAGACGGTGCGCTGCCTGATACGCCACAGGAGCCACCCTGTCATCCCCGCCCAGACCGCGGCGAGGCCGAACCACTGGATCGCATAGCCCAGATGGTCGTTCGGGATGCCCTCGGCGGTGACGGGCATGGCCTGCGCGCGGGGCGCGGTGCCTTCGATGCTGCGTGCGACGATCAGCACGGGCTCGGTGCCGAGCGCATGCGCCATCATGGGCACGTCGCGGGCGAAGAAGAGGCCCTCGGACATGTCGGGTTCGGGTGTCCAGCTGTCGACTTCGTCCGGCCAATGGAGGTTGCCCGTGACGGTCACGCCTTCGGCACGCTCGGGAAGGAGCGCGCCGCCGCGTCGGACATAGCCTTCGTCGACCATGACGCGGCGGCCGTCCTCGAGGACCAGTATCGATATGATGCGATGACCCGCGCCCTGGTCCCGTGTCGAGACGAGGACGCGGAGGTTGATCCCGGTGAAGTCGCCGCGGGCGATCACGGGGAGGTAGCGGTCCCGGTCGGGTTCCGGCGCGTCGGGGATCGCCACCGGCGCCGCGCCGATGCGCGCCTCGATCTCGGCGATGACGCCTTCCTTCCAGTCGAGCCGCTGGAGCTGCCAGACCCCGAGCGAGATCAGGACGGCGGTGCCGGCGATCCCGAGGACGAGCGGGAAGATCATGCGTCGGATCATGGATGCCTCATGCGAAGGGGCGCGGGTTGCCCCGCGCCCCTCAAGTCCCGCGGGACGACTGGCCGGATCAGGCGAGGCCCCAGATGTAGACCGCGAAGAAGAGGAACAGCCACACCACGTCGACGAAGTGCCAGTACCAGGCGGCGGCCTCGAAGCCCACGTGCTTTTCGGCGGTGAAGTGGCCGGCGCGGACGCGGAGGTAGCAGACGAAGAGGAAGATCGTCCCGATGATGACGTGCAGGCCGTGGAAGCCCGTCGCCATGAAGAAGTTCGAGAAGAACTTGTCGCCGCCGAAGGTCCAGTCCTGCTCGACGAGGAGGTAGCGGTACTCGTAGGCCTGCAGGAAGGTGAACGCCACGCCGAGGAGGACCCCGATCAGCAGCCCCCATTCGACGTCCTTGCGATTGCCCTCGTGAACGAGCGCGTGATGCGCCCAGGTCACCGCGAAGCCCGACAGGAGGAGGACGAGCGTGTTGATGAGCGGCAGGTGGAAGGGGTCGATCTGGTAGAACTCGGGCGGCACGTATTCCGACCCGACATATTCGTTCATCGGGTAGAGCGCGTGCTTGAAGAACGACCAGAACCAGGCCGCGAAGAACATCACCTCGGACATGATGAAGAGGATGAAGCCGTAGCGCAGCCCGATCCGGACGACCGGGGTATGGTCGCCCGCGCGGCTTTCGCGCACCACGTCCGACCACCAGGCGAACATGACGTAGAGCACCGCCACGAAGCCCATCAGGAACATCCAGGGGCCGGACCCGTGCATCCACAGGACCGCCCCGAAGAGCATCACGAAGGCGCCGACCGCCCCGATGAAGGGCCAGATCGAGGGGGGAAGGACGTGGTAGTCGTGGTTCTTCGCGTGGGCCATGGGTCCCTTCTCCGGGGCTCAGTTGACGTCGGATGCGAGAGCGGGGGCGAGGCTCGCCTGCTCTTCGGGGAGGTCGGTGACGTGGAACGTGTAGGACAGCGTGATTCGTTCGAGAAGGCCCGCTTCGCGGTCGTCCAGGATCTCGGGGTCGACGTAGAATGTGACGGGCATCAGCACGGTCTCGCCCGGCTGGAGCACCTGCATCTCGAAGCAGAAGCAGTCGATCTTCTGGAAGTAGCCGCCCGCGGAATAGGGGGCGACGTTGTAGCTCGCCGTGCCGGCGATCGGGCGGTCGGTGGGGTTGTGCGCCTCGTAGAAGGCGAGGCCAACCTCGCCCAGGCGGACCGTCATCGTCCGCTCGACCGGCTTGAAGGTCCATGGCATGCCCCGTTCCAGCGAGGCGTCGAAGCGCACGACCATCGTGCGGTCGAGGATCGTGCCCGGCCCGGCCTCGGAGACGCCGGTGGTGCCGCCGAAGCCCGTGACGCGGCAGAACCAGTCGTAGAACGGGACCGCGGCCCAGGCGAGCGAGCCCATCAGAAGCACGACGCCCGTGGCCTGCGCTGCGGTACGCGACGTGCCCTCGAGCCGGATCATTCGCCCGCCCCTGTCTCGAGTTCGGGGCGCACGACGTGGTCGAAGCCCTGCAACGTGGCGCCGGTCTGGATCTTGGCCACGGTCACGCCGAAGACGACCGCGGCGAAGGCGAGAAGCGCCAGCGCGACGCCCAGGTTGCGCGACAGCCGCCGCTCATGGAGTTCGTGGGTCGCCTTGATGGCCATCAGATCCCTCCAAGGGACAGGAGCGTCCGGTCGACGAGGAGCGCCCCGAAATGCAGGAAGAGATAGTAGAGCGAGAATCGGAAGAAGTCCTTCTCGATCCGGTAGCCGTCGGTCTCGGCCGCGGCCTCGTCCCGGCGCCAGATGGCCACTGCGCCCTTGAGGAACCAGGCGTTGAGCGCCAGCGCCACGATCAGGGTGACGGGGCCGCCCACCGGCGTGAGGGCGAGGCCAATCGAGACCGGCACGAGAAGCGCCGTGTAGGCGAGGATGTGCCTCCGCGTGGCCCGGCGGCCGTGGGTGACGGTGAGCATCGGCACGCCCGCGTCGTCATAGTCCGACCGCATGAAGAGCGCGAGCGCCCAGAAGTGCGGCGGCGTCCACATGAAGATGAGCGCGAACATCAGCAGGCTTTCCACCGAGACACCCCCGGTGGCGACGGCCCAGCCGATCACCGGCGGGAAGGCGCCGGCCGCGCCGCCAATCACGATGTTCTGCGGCGTCCAGCGCTTGAGCCACATGGTGTAGACAACGGCGTAGAAGAAGATCGTGAAGGCGAGAAGCCCTGCCGCCACAAGGTTGGTGGCGAGCCCCAGCATCACGACCGAGAAGCCCGAGAGCGCAAGCCCGATCGCCAACGCCTCGTCCCCCGTGACCCGGCCCGAGGGCACGGGGCGCTTGCGGGTGCGCCGCATCACGGCGTCGATGTCGGCGTCCCACCACATGTTGAGCGCGCCGGAGGCGCCGGCGCCCACCGCGATGAAGAGGATCGCGGCGAAGCCGATCATCGGATGCACCGGCACCGGCGCGACGAGGAGGCCGACGAGCGCGGTGAACACCACGAGCGACATGACGCGCGGCTTGAGCAAGGCGACGTAGTCGCCGAAGCCCGCTTCGCGTCCGTGGTCGGTGATCGTGGTGTCCGTCATGCGCCGTTGTCCAGCCTTGCGGGAAGGGTCAGCGGATCACTCGGCCGCGGCGACGTCGAAGCTGCGGGGCAGGGCGACGATGCTCTCGCGCGCGCCTTCGAGCCAGCGCTCGTAGTCCTCGGGCGTGACCGCGACCACGGTGATCGGCATGTAAGCGTGGTCCTGCCCGCAGAGTTCCGTGCACTGGCCGAAGTAGATGCCCTCGTTGCCCTCGTCGACCTGGAACCACTTTTCGGTCAGGCGGCCCGGGATCGCGTCCTGCTTGACGCCGAAGGCAGGCACGAACCAGCTGTGGATCACGTCGGCGCCGGTGATCTGCACGACGATGTTGCGGCCCGTGGGCACGACCATCGCGGTGTCGGTGGCCAGAAGGTAGGTGTCCGCAGGATAGCCGTATTCCGCAAGCTCGTCCTCGGCGAGCATGTAGCTCGCGAAATCGACGCCCTCGTCCACGTATTCGTAGCCCCAGTACCACTGGTAGCCGGTTACCTTGATCGTCACGTCGCCTTCGGGGATCTCGAGCTGCTTGAAGAGGACGGGCAGCGAGAAGGCGCCGATGAAGACGAGGATCATGATCGGGATCACCGTCCAGGCGACCTCGATCGGCTGGTTGTGGGTGAAGCGCGCGGGCGTCGGATTGGCGCGGCGGTTGAAGCGCACGATCACGACCGCGATCAGGGCGAGCACGAAGAGCGAGATCGCGAAGATGATCGCGTTCAGGAGGCCGTCCAGCCAGTGGATGTCGCGCGCGAGTTCGGTCGCGCCGAACTGGAAGCCCGTGCCGCCCGGCACCGGGGCGCCCTTGATCTCGAGAGTCTCGATCGCGATCTGCGCGGCGGCCGCGCCCGCCGCGAGGGTTCCGGCTGCAGCGACCGCAAGGCCGCTCGGAAAGCTGGTCAAACGCATCGTCATGTCCTGTTCGCACTCCGGCGCCCCATAGCGCCCGGGACCTCGGGCGACGTGCCCGCATCCCATTGTCTCCGGCCCGGTAGAAAACATATTAGTGGGGCGCGAACAAGCCGCCCCGGTTGCGTCATTGGGACGCTCACCCCAGACCGGCACCCGCCGGCGCGAAAGGAAGCCCATGTCCGACACCTCTGCCTTCCGTCCCTTCGAGACGATGCTCGACGAGGCGCGCGCGCTCGCCATCCTGCGCGCGGCCGTGGCCGGGGCCGACGACGGCGAGCTGTTCCTCGAACGGCGGCGGTCCGAGGCGCTTGTCCTCGACGACGGCCGCGTGAAGACGGCGAGTTACGACGCCTCGGAGGGATTCGGCCTTCGCGCGGTCTGCGGCGACCGGGCGGGCTATGCCCATTCGACCGACATATCGGAGGCCGCGCTGAAGCGCGCGGCCGAGACCGCGCGACTCGCCGTGGGCGACGGCGGCGGGACGCTGGCCGATCCGCCGCAGCCCACGAACCGCCGGCTCTATGGCGACGCCGACCCGATGGCCGACGCGGCATTCCCGGTGAAGATCGACACGCTGCGCGAGATCGACGCCTTCGCCCGCGGGCTCGATTCGCGCGTCGTGCAGGTTTCGGCCACGATCGCGGCCTCGCTTCAAGAGGTCGCGATCCTGCGGCCCGAGGGGCGGCTCGTGACCGACGTCCGGCCGATGACCCGCGTCAACGTCTCGGTCATCGTCGAACAGGGCGGCCGGCGGGAAAGCGGCATGGCGGGCGGCGGCGGGCGCACCGGCCTGTCGCTTCTTCTCGCGCCGGACAGCTGGCAGGCGGCGGCGCGCGAGGCCCTTCGGATCGCGCTTGTCAACCTCGAGGCGGTGCCGGCGCCCGCGGGCGTGATGGACGTGGCGCTGGGGCCGGGCTGGCCCGGCATCCTGTTGCACGAGGCGGTGGGCCACGGGCTCGAGGGCGACTTCAACCGGCGCGGCACCTCGGCCTTCGCGGGGCTTCTGGGCACCCGGGTCGCGGCGCCGGGGGTCACGGTTCTCGACGACGGGACGATCCCGGACCGGCGCGGGTCGATCACCGTCGACGACGAGGGCACGCCCTCGGGCAAGACGGTGCTCATCGAGGACGGGATCCTCGTGGGCTACATGCAGGACCGCCAGAATGCCCGGCTGATGGGCGTGGCGCCCACCGGCAACGGGCGGCGCGAAAGCCATGCCCACACGCCGATGCCGCGGATGACCAACACCTACATGCTCGCTGGCGAGGCCGACCCGGACGGGATCGTGTCCGAGGTGAAGGACGGGATCTGGGCCGTCGGCTTTGGCGGCGGGCAGGTCGACATCACGAGCGGGAAGTTCGTGTTCTCCTGCACCGAGGCCTACCGGGTAAAGGACGGCCGGATCGGAGCGCCGGTCAAGGGCGCGACGCTGATCGGCGACGGGCCGACATCGCTCAGGCAGGTGCGGGCGGTGGGCAACGACATGGCGCTCGATCCCGGCATCGGCAATTGCGGCAAGAACGGGCAGTGGGTGCCGGTGGGCGTGGGCCAGCCGACGCTTCTGATCGGGGGGCTGACGGTGGGCGGATCGGCCGCCTGACCGGCCGGCCCCGGAGATCCTTGTGGCGTTTACCTGCAATTAACCGACTCGGGTCCATACAGGGCGGGCAAGCGGACGGAGCCAGGATGGCAGCGGTTAACACCACTTCCCCACCCCACCCCACCCCACCCCTCACCGAGGAAGA
>DAINOF010000163.1:0-6593 GCA_036735505.1 Paracoccaceae bacterium | reverse complement strand
CCCTGCGGCAGCCGCCAGGTCTTGAGCTTGTAGACCATCCCGTCGGTGGTGAAGAACAACAAGGGCGTGTGCGTGTTGGCGACAAACAGCGTCGTCACCACATCGTCGTCCTTGAGGTCGCCCCCCGACAGGCCCTTGCCGCCGCGCTTCTGCGCGCGGAATTCGCCCAGGGGCGTGCGCTTGACATAGCCCGTCTGGGTGACGGTGACGACCATGTCCTCGCGCTCGATGAGGTCCTCGTCCTCCATGTCGCCGGCCCAGTCGAGGATCTCGGTCCGGCGGGGGACGGCGAACTGCGCCTTCACTTCGCCGAGTTCGGTCGCGATGATTTCCATGATCCGGTCGCGCGAGCGGAGAATGTCGAGGTAATCCTTGATCTTGCTGGCCAGATCTTCAAGTTCGTCCGTCACCTCCTTGACGCCCAGCTGGGTGAGGCGCTGGAGGCGCAGGTCGAGGATGGCGCGGGCCTGCACCTCGGACAGGTTGTAGGTCCCGTCCTCGTTCATGGTGTGGCTCGGATCGTCGATCAGCCGGATGAAGGGCGCGATCTCTCCGGCCGGCCAGCGCCGTTCCATGAGCCTCATGCGCGCTTCGGCGGCGTCGGCCGAGGCGCGGATGGTCGCCACCACCTCGTCCACGTTCGACACGGCGACCGCGAGGCCGCAGAGGATGTGGCTGCGCTCGCGCGCGCGGCGCAGCTCGAAGGCCGTGCGGCGGGCGACAACTTCCTCGCGGAAGGCGATGAAATGCGTGAGGAAATCGCGCAGCGTCAGCTGCTCGGGCCGGCCTCGGTTCAGCGCCAGCATGTTGCAGCCGAAGGTCGTCTGCATCGCGGTGAAGCGCCAGAGCTGGTTCAGCACGACCTCGGGCGTCGAATCGCGCTTGATCTCGATCACCACGCGCACACCCGTCCGGTCGCTTTCGTCTGCGACTCCGCTGATGCCTTCGAGCTTCTTCTCGCGGACCAGATCCGCGATCTTCTCGATCATCGCGGCCTTGTTCACCTGGTAGGGGATCTCGTCGAGAACGATGGCGAAGCGGTCCTTGCGGACCTCCTCGACCCGCGCCCTGGCGCGGATGATGACCGAGCCGCGCCCCTCGATATAGGCCTTGCGCGCGCCCGACCGGCCCAGGATCACGCCGCCCGTCGGGAAGTCCGGGCCGGGGACATAGTCCATCAGCTGTTCCGAGGTCAGGTCCGGGTCGGCGATGAGCGCAAGCGTCGCGTCCACGACCTCGCCCAGGTTGTGGGGCGGTATGTTCGTGGCCATGCCGACGGCGATGCCGCCCGCACCGTTCACCAGCATGTTGGGGAAGCGGGCGGGCAGGACCGTGGGCTCGAGGTCCTTGCCGTCGTAGTTGGGCTGGAAGTCGACCGTCTCCTTCTCGATGTCGGCGAGAAGGGCCTGCGCGGGCTTGTCCATCCGCACTTCGGTGTAGCGCATGGCGGCGGGGTTGTCGCCGTCCATCGACCCGAAGTTGCCTTGCCCGTCGAGAAGCGGCAGCGACATGGAAAAGTCCTGCGCCATCCGCACGAGCGCGTCGTAGATGGCCGAGTCGCCGTGCGGATGGTACTTGCCCATCACGTCGCCGACAGGGCGGGCGGACTTGCGGTAGGCCTTGTCGTGGGTGTTCCCGGTTTCATGCATTGCATAAAGAATGCGCCGATGCACAGGTTTCAGGCCGTCGCGCAGGTCGGGGATGGCACGGCTCACGATCACGCTCATCGCGTAGTCGAGGTAGGAGGTGCGCATCTCGTCGGCGATAGAGATCGTCGGCCCGGCCTTCTTCGGCGTGCCGTTTTCGTCAGGCTTGTCAGTCTGTTCCGGCGTATCGCTCACGTGGCGTCCTGCTTGGTCTTGGCGGATCTACATCTGGGCCTGCGAACCTTAACACTCCCCGCATGTGGGGTGCAATCGGTGATCCGGCGACCGTTCGGCAGCCGCCGGGAGAGAGTGCCAACACCCTGTTCTTGTTGAAAAATAAATCTGTTCGTGCGTCAATTTCCGCAGAGGGGGGAAGAGAAAGGGTACACATGCGCGAAACCGAGACCGAAACCGAACTGATGCTGAAGGGCTACGGGCTGACCACGGCGGAACTCTACTACCGGATGCCCGACTACCGCCACGTCCTCAACAGCTTCATCTGGCAGGACTACGACCTCGCCCCCGACCATCCGCGGCTCTTCCAGTTCATCGAGTTCTGGCAGGAGAAGATCGAGGGCCCGCTCCATTCCGTGCGCTTCACGCACCGCAAGATGATCTCGCCGGGCGAGTGGCGGAACGTGACGGGCGAGTTCACGCTTCACTGAGGCGGGGCCTCAGGGAATGATGCGCGTGTACTTCGTGCCGCCGAGCGTGGCGCCCACGATCAGCCCGGTCTGGCCGAAGATCACCGCGACAACGGGGCTCGTGACAGTCGTCGTATCGGTCGTGAAGGTCTGGGCGTCGTTCGTGAAGGCGTAGGTCAGGTCCGCACCCGCGACCCAGCCGGGCGAGGTGCGGAAGTCGGCCAGCGCCTCGGCCGTCATGAAGAACAGGACGTGGCTGTACTGCTGCGCGCCGAGCTGGGGGCCGACCTCGGCCTTGGCGGCGGAATAGTAGTCGACCACCGTGTCGCCGATCACGAGCCCGCCGCGCCCGAAGGTGCCGCCGACCGTCAGAAGCCCCGCTTCGGTCAGAAGCGGCATCACCAGCATGCCCTGCGACTTGGCGCGCAGGTCTCGGGTGCCGGGGAAGTTCGTCTCCATGAAGCTCAGCGTCGCGGCGATGCGGGCGTCGATGGTCTCGGCGCCGCCGCTGCCAAGGCCGTTGCCGCAGCCTGCGGCGACGCCCGACGCGGCGAGCGCGCTGGCGATGAGCGAACGGCGGGTGATCGGATGCATGGGTCTGCCTTCTTCTTGCCTGGTGCCTCGGGGGCGGTCTGTGCTGCCGCTTTGCTACCAAGCATACGCGAGGACGCAGGCTGTGTCACCACATCTTGTCCCCTCAGGACCTGCCCGGCTTCAGTCCGCCAGAAGCCGCGCCACGCGGGGGGCGAAATAGGTCAGGATGCCGTCGCAGCCCGCCCGCTTGAAGGCCATCAGGCTTTCGACCATCACCTTCTCGCCGTCGAGCCAGCCGCGTTCGGCCGCACCCATCAGCATCGCGTATTCGCCCGAGACCTGGTAGGCGTAGGTCGGCGCGCCGAAGGCGTCCTTCACGCGCCGGCAGATGTCGAGATAGGGCATCCCGGGCTTCACCATCACCATGTCCGCGCCCTCGAGAAGGTCGCGCTCGACAAGCCGCAGCGCCTCGTCGGAATTGCCCGGGTCCATCTGGTAGGTCTTCTTGTCGCCCTTGAGCGCGCCCGACGCCCCGACCGCGTCGCGGAATGGACCATAGAAGGCCGAGGCATACTTCGCCGCATAGCTAAGGATCGAAACGTTCGAATACCCGGCCGTCTCGAGGCCTGCGCGCATTGCGCCGATCCGCCCGTCCATCATGTCGGACGGCCCGAGGATGTCGGCCCCGGCCTCGGCCTGCGCCAGCGCCATCCGGACCAGCGCCTCGACAGTCTCGTCGTTCAGGATCTCGCCGTCGCGCACGATGCCGTCGTGGCCGTTGGCGTTGTAGGGGTCGAGCGCCACGTCGGTCATCACCGCGATCCCGGGCACCGCCGCCTTGATCGCGCGGACGGCGCGGTTCGACAGGTTGTCGGGGTTCCAGGCCTCTTCGCAAAGCTCGGACTTGAGCGCGGGGTCGGTGTAGGGAAAGAGGCAGATCGCCGGGATGCCGAGCCGCGCGGCCTCTTCCGCCGCGCGCACGACGCGGTCGATGCTCAGCCGCTCGACGCCGGGCATCGAGGCGATCGGGACGGCGGCGTCGCGTCCCTCGGTCACGAAGACCGGCCAGATCAGGTCGTTCACCGAAAGCTCGGTCTCGCGTGCGAGGCGGCGCAGCGCGTCCGACCGCCTCAGGCGGCGGAAACGCGTGGAAGGAAAAGGGCCTGTCGTCATCTTGCGTTCCCTCGGGCAATCCTGTTTCTGAGGTCGCACGGAACGCCGGCCGCCTCAAGACCGGTCGGGATGCGACGGCGCAGGGCAGGCGGGGACGCGGGTGGACTGGTACCAGACCCTCTTCGAGGTGATCGACATGAGGTCGTTCTCGAACCTCTGGTACTGGATCTCCATCGCCGTGACCTGGTCGACCGTCAGCCACTGGGTGCTGGGGGTGCCGTACGACATGCTCCAGCGCGCGCGGCGGCAGGGCGGCGAGGCCGACGACGACTTCGAGACGCTGGTCCGGGTCAACGTGAACCGGCTCGAATACATCCGGCAGGTGTCGGGCACCTTGCTCGTCGTCTTCGGCTCGATGCTCCTGTCGGCGCTCGCCACGCTCGGCTTCGTCTATGGGGTCGAGTTCGCGCAGGCCGTGTTCCTCGTCGCCTTCCCGCTCGGCATCGTGGCCGGGCTCAGCTTCCGTACCGCCGCCAGGATCGCCGAACGGAAGGAAATCGGCGAGGCGCTCAAGCGGCGACTGACCCGGCATCGCGTGACGACCCAGGTCGTGGGCATGCTCGCGCTTGTCACGACCGCCTTCTGGGGGATGTGGCAGAACCTGCGGCTGGGCGCCTTCGGCGGGTTCTGAGGAACCTTGACAAGACCCGCGCGGTCGTTACCTGAGCGGAAATGTCTCCCACACCCCGGATCACCGTCGGCGGCGCGCCCGAAGGCTTCGACGCCCGCCTCGTCCTCGACGAGGCCGAGCGGGCCGGCGGCCGCGTGGTCCATGTCGCGCGCGACGACAAGCGGATGGCGGCGATGCGCGAGGCGCTGGCCTTCTTCGCGCCCGGAATGCCGGTCTTCACCTTCCCGGGCTGGGACTGCCTGCCCTTCGACAGGGTCTCGCCCAACCCCGACATCTCGGCCGCGCGGATGGCGACGCTTGCTGGCCTGACGCACGCCATGCCGCCGCGCTTCGTGCTGCTCACCACGATGTCGGCGGCGACCCAGCGGATCCCGGCGCGCGACATCCTGCGCGAGGCCGCCTTCACCGCCCGCGTGGGCCACCGGATCGACGACGGCGCGCTTCGGACCTTCCTCGTCCGCATGGGCTTCACCCAGGCGCCGACCGTCACGGAACCCGGCGACTATGCCGTGCGCGGCGGCATCGTCGACATCTACCCGCCGGGCGAGGGCGGACCCGTCCGGCTCGACCTTTTCGGCGACGTGCTGGACGGCGCGCGCCGCTTCGACCCGGCGACGCAGCGGACGACCGAGAAGCTCGAGGTGG
Organism: Paracoccaceae bacterium; assembly: GCA_036735505.1. GTDB lineage: Bacteria > Pseudomonadota > Alphaproteobacteria > Rhodobacterales > Rhodobacteraceae > DAINOF01. The sequence goes on along the minus strand of DAINOF010000163.1, from coordinate 1,320 downwards.
TCGAACTCGCCCCGGTCTCCGAGGTCATCCTCGACGAGGCCGCGATCACGCGTTTCCGGCAGAACTACCGCATCGAGTTCGGCTCGGCCGGCACCGACGATCCGCTCTACGAGGCGGTGAGCGCGGGGCGCAAGCATTCGGGCATGGAGCACTGGCTGCCGTTCTTCCACGACCGGCTCGAGACGCTGTTCGACTATCTTCCCGGGACGCCCGTCTTCCTCGACGACCAGCTCACGCCGGCGCGGCTGTCGCGCTGGGAGGGGATCGAGGACCAGTACGACGCCCGGCTCGAGGCGATGCGCGCCAAGAACCGGGTCGATTCGGTCTACAAGCCCTGCCCGCCGGGGCTTCTCTATCTTGACGACGGGGCTTGGGAGGCGGCGCTGGGGGCGCGGCGCGTCCTGCAGCTCGTGGCGCTCCCGCAGGCGCTGGGTCCGGGCATCATCGACGCGGGCGGGCGCATCGGGCGCGAGTTCGCGGTCGAGCGCCAGAACGAATCGCTCAGCCTTTTCGGGGCGCTGGCCGCGCATGTCGATGCAAGGCGGAAGGCGGGGCAGGTGATCGTCGCGTCCTATTCGGACGGCGCGCGCGAGCGTCTGCAGGGGCTGATGGAGGACGAGGGGCTCGGCGGCGCGACCCCCATCCGCGACTGGCGCGATGTTCCCGATGGCAAGGGCGGCGTCTTCCTCGCCGTCTGGGGGCTCGAGCACGGGTTCGAGGGGCGGGGCCTGACGGTTGTCTCGGAACAGGATGTCCTTGGCGACCGGCTGATCCGCGCGCCGCGCAAGAAGCGGCGGGCCGAGAACTTCCTGACTGAGGCGCAGGCGCTGTCGCCCGGCGATCTCGTCGTCCATGTGGACCACGGCGTCGGGCGCTACATGGGGCTCGAGGTCGTGACCGCGCTCGGCGCGGCGCATGAATGCCTGCTGCTCGAGTATGCCGGCGGCGACCGGCTGTACCTGCCCGTCGAGAACATCGAGCTTCTCACCCGCTTCGGGCACGAGGAGGGGCTGCTCGACCGGCTGGGCGGGGGGGCCTGGCAGGCGAAGAAGGCGCGCCTGAAGGAGCGCATCCGCGAGATCGCGGACCGGTTGATCCGGGTGGCCGCCGAGCGCCTGCTGCGGTCGGCCCCCGTGATGGAGCCGCCCGACGGCATGTGGGACGCGTTCAGCGCCCGCTTCCCCTACGAGGAGACGGACGACCAGCTGAAGGCGATCAACGACGTGCTCGAGGACCTCGCGGCCGGCATCCCCATGGACCGTCTCATCTGCGGCGACGTGGGCTTCGGCAAGACCGAGGTCGCGATGCGCGCGGCCTTCG
>DAINOF010000162.1:0-6712 GCA_036735505.1 Paracoccaceae bacterium | reverse complement strand
CCGAGCCGTGGACCGAGTTCTCGCCCACCGATTCCGCGAATTCCGCCCGGATCGTGCCCGGCTCGGCATTGGCGGGGTTCGTGGCGCCCATCACTTCGCGGTTCTTCGCGATGGCGTCCTCGCCCTCGAGCACCTGCACCACCACGGGCCCGGACGCCATGAACTCGCACAGCTCGTCATAGAACGGCCGGTCCTTGTGCACCTCGTAGAACCTGCCGGCCTGCGCCTTCGTCAGATGCACCCGCTTCTGCGCCACGATCCGCAGGCCCGCCTCCTCGAACTTGGCGTTGATCTTGCCGGTGAGGTTCCGCCGGGTCGCGTCCGGCTTGATGATGGAAAGCGTGCGTTCGATGGCCATGTCCTGCCCCATGTGTCCGGCCCGGAGCCCCGTGCCCCGCGCCTTGTCGGAGGCTCCCGTAGCATGGCCCGAATCCCTTGGAAACCCGCGATTGACCTCCCCCGCGCCCCCGCCTAGACCGCCCCCATGCTCGTGATCGACGATATCCGCTTCGCCATGGCGGGCCAGCCCCTGTTCGAGGGCGCCTCGGCCCGGATCCCCGACGGCCACAAGGTCGGTCTCGTCGGCCGCAACGGCACCGGCAAGACCACGCTGTTCCGGCTGATCCGGGGCGAGCTGCCGCTCGAAGGCGGCGCCATCCGCCTGCCCGCCCGCGCCCGGATCGGCGGTGTGGCGCAGGAGGTGCCGGCCTCGGCCACCTCGCTGCTCGACACGGTGCTCGCGGCCGACACCGAACGCGCGACCCTTCTGGCCGAGGCGGGGACGGCGACCGACGCCCACCGCATCGCCGAAGTGCAGACCCGGCTCGCCGATATCGACGCCTGGAGCGCCGAGGCGCGCGCCGCCTCCATCCTCAAGGGCCTCGGCTTCACCGATGCCGAACAGCGTCGGCCCTGTTCGGACTTCTCGGGCGGCTGGCGGATGCGCGTGGCCCTCGCCGGCGTGCTCTTTGCCCAGCCGGACCTGCTGCTGCTCGACGAGCCGACGAACTATCTCGATCTCGAAGGCGCGCTCTGGTTGGAGGCCTACCTCGCGCGCTATCCCCATACCGTGCTGGTGATCTCGCACGACCGGGGTCTCCTGAACCGCGCGGTATCCTCGATCCTGCATCTCGAGGAGCGCAAGCTCACACTCTATTCCGGCGCCTACGACACCTTCGCGGCGACCCGCGCGGCCCGTCTCGCGGTGCAGGCCGCCGAGGCGAAGAAGCAGGAGGCCCGCCGCGCGCATCTGCAGGGCTTCGTGGACCGGTTCCGTGCCAAGGCGTCCAAGGCCACGCAGGCGCAGTCGCGGCTGAAGATGCTGGAACGGCTCACGCCCATCACCGCCCCGCAGGAGGCCGCGCTGCGCGCCTTCTCCTTCCCCGAGCCCGAAGAGCTGTCGCCCCCCATCGTCAACCTCGAGCAGGTCTCGGTCGGCTACGGCGGCGCGCCGGTGCTCGCGAAGATGGACCTGCGCATCGACCAGGACGACCGCATCGCGCTGCTCGGCCGGAACGGCGAAGGAAAATCCACCCTTTCCAAGCTCCTGGCGGGCAAGCTCGACCCGATGGGCGGGCGCATCACCCGCGCCTCGAAGCTCCGCATCGGCTATTTCGCCCAGCACCAGCTCGACGAGCTGCACGCCGACGAGACCCCGCTCGACCACATCCGCCGCCTGCGACCGATGGAGACCCCGGCCCGCCTGCGCGCCCGCCTTGCCGGCTTCGGCCTCGGCGCCGAGCAGGCCGGGACGCTCGTCGCCAAGCTCTCGGGCGGGCAGAAGGCGCGCCTGTCGCTCCTGCTCGCCACGAACGACGCGCCGCATCTGCTGATCCTCGACGAACCGACCAACCATCTCGACATGGAAAGCCGCGAGGCGCTGGTCGAGGCGCTCACCGCCTATTCCGGCGCGGTGATCCTCGTCAGCCACGACATGCACCTGCTGTCGCTGGTGGCCGACCGGCTCTGGCTCGTGAAGGGCGGCCGCGTCGCGCCCTATGACGACGATCTCGACGCCTACCGCCGGATGCTCCTGTCCGAACCCGAGCCGAAGCCGCCCGCCCCCGAGAAGCCCAGGCGCCCCTCGAAGGAAGCGCTGCATGCCCTGCGCTCGGACCTGCGCAGCTGCGAGGCGCGGCTCCACAAGCTCGAAGAGATGCGCGACAAGCTGGCGGGCAAGCTCGCCGACCCGGCCATGTACGACACCGACCGGATCGGCGAGACCGAGGTCTGGCAACGGAAATACGCCGAAGTGATGGAGGCGCTCGACCGCGCCGAAGCGCTCTGGATGGCCGCGGCCGAACGGCTGGAGAAGGCCGAGGCGTGACCGGCCCGGCGCACCCTTGAAAACCGGAGCTGTCCTGAATACATGCGGAATAACGCATAACTTAGGGGCTGGGTCGATGGATGAGCGGCAAGGGCACTGGAATGCCGCCTATGACGCGCGCGGCGCCGAGGCGGTCTCATGGTTCGATCCCGGCGCGTCCGAAAGCTTCGATCTGGTCGCTGGACTGGTCGGTCCGGGAGACGCGATCCTCGACGTGGGCGGGGGCGCCTCCGATCTGGCGGCCCGCCTCGCCGCCGCCGGTCTCGGCCCGGTCGGTGTCCTCGATGTGTCGCGGACCGCGCTCCGCATCGCCCGCGACCGCGCCGGGCCCCGGGGCGACCGCATCGACTGGATCGTGGCCGACATCACCCGCTGGACCCCGCCGCGCCGCTACATGCTCTGGCACGACCGCGCCGTGCTGCACTTCCTCACCGACGAGGCGGACCGCGCCGCCTATGCCCGCACGCTCTGCGCGGCCCTGCGTCCGGGCGGCCATGCCGTGATCTCGACCTTCGCGCAGGACGGGCCCGAGACATGCTCGGGGCTTGCGGTGGTCCGCTACGCGCCCCATGACCTGACCGCCGAACTCGACAGGCTCGCTCCCGGCGCCTTCGCCCCGGTCTCCGCCTCGGGGCATGTCCACCACACCCCCGGCGGCGCCGCGCAACGATTCCAGACCTCGGTCTTCCGGCGCCTGCCCTGACCGGCTTGCCCTTCGGGCCGCGACAGGCTCTTGTCGCGGGATGGACCTCGCGCCCTACATCGCCGCCTTCGTGACGCTCTTCGTGATCGTCGATCCCGTGGGCCTCGCGCCGTTGTTCGTGGCGCTGACGGCCGGCATGGACGCCCGTCATCGCCGGGCCGTCGCGGTCCGCGCCATCGTGATCGGAACCGGCCTGCTGACGCTCTTCGGCCTCCTGGGCGAGGCGCTGCTCAGCATCGTGGGCATCTCCATGCCCGCCTTCCGCATCGCCGGCGGGATCCTGCTGTTCCTCACCGCCCTCGACATGCTGTTCGAGCGCCGCACCAGGCGCCGCGAGGACCAGGCGACGCATGCCGACGACCCGTCGGTCTTCCCGCTCGCCACGCCGCTCATCGCCGGTCCCGGCGCGCTCGCCACGATGATCCTTCTGACCGGCGAACGCCCGGGCGACTGGACGTGGATTGCCGCCGTGCATGGCGTCATGGCCGTGGTGATGGCCGTCACCTTCCTGTTCTTCCTCGCCGCGGGCCTTCTCGAACGCGCGCTCGGCGCCACCGGCATCACCGTGGTGACGCGGCTTCTGGGCATGCTTCTGGCCGCGCTGTCGGTGCAATTCGTGCTCGACGGGCTCCGCGCCTTCGGTCTCGCCCCGCCGTGACCTTTTCCCGCCTCCGCTCCCGCCCTATGTTCCCTGCATGACCAGTCTCGAAACAGGACACCTCGCCTACCTCGTGATCCTCGGCATCGCCGTGGTGGGCTGGTTCATCGCCGAAAACCGCGCCTCGCTCGGCCAGACGGTCCGGACCGCGCTCGCCTGGGGCTTCATCTTCCTTGGCGTCGTCGCGGGCTACGGCCTGTGGCAGGACGTCCGCGACGACGTGGCCCCGCGTCAGGCGGTCTTCCAGGACGGCGCGCGCATTGAGGTGCCCCGCGCCTTCGACGGGCACTACTACCTGACGCTCGACATGGGTGGCGTGCCCGTGGACGTCGTGGTGGACACCGGCGCGACGGACATGGTCCTGACCCGGGCCGATGCGGCGCGGATCGGCCTCGATCCCGGCCGCCTCGCCTATACCGGCATCGCGGGCACGGCGAACGGTCAGGTCCGCACCGCCCGCGTCCGCATTCCCGAAGTCACGCTCGGCGGCGTGACGGACCGCAACGTGTCGGCGTCGGTCAATGCGGGCGAGATGTCGACCTCGCTACTCGGGATGAGCTACCTGCACCGCTTCTCACGGCTCGAGATCGCCAACGGCCGGCTCGTGCTCGAACGCTGAAGCGGCGCGCTGGCGCGCGCCCGTGCGTATTTGGAGCAAGATGAAGACCGTCTCGCTTCATCTTGCTCCAAATACGCAAATTCCGACGGTCGCGGCCCGCGCGACGCGTGGGGTACGCTACCCGGTCCCGGCCTTCCTTTCCCAGCGCCCGCTCTCTTCCGACCAGTAGGCGGCCGCGCAGCCGGCGCCGGTGAGCGCCGACCATTGCGCCCGCGCCGCCGCGACGGCAGCCGGATCGTTGCCGTCGAACAGGATGCAGACCCGCTGCATCGCGGCGGCTTCCTCGGGGGCGACCCCGGCGCCGTCGATCGCCATCAGGCAGGACGCGCCGTTCGGCACCTCGGCGCCGGTGGTCAGAAGCACCGGCTGGTCGGCGTCGAACTCCCCTCCGGCCAGGCCGTGCGGCAGGAACTCCGCCTCCCCGAGAAGCCACAGCCGCGCGTCGAGCCAGGCCATCCGGTCCGGGTCCGTCCCCCGCACGGCGACCCGCCAGCCGGCCGCGCGGGCCTTCGCCAGAAGCATCGGCAGCGTCACCTCGAGAGGCGCGCGGGTCAGGTGGTAGAACCAGACCGCGCCCATCACCCCTCGTGGCGATCCCGGATCAGGCGGTCGAGCGCGAGCACGCCCCAGCCCGTCGCGCCCTTGGGCGCGAGCGTGGTGTCGTCGGTCCGGCTCGCGACGCCCGCGATGTCGAGATGGATCCACGGCATGTCCGGCTTCACGAACCGCCGCAGGAACTGCGCCGCGGTGATCGACCCCGCGGCGCGGCCGCCCACGTTCTTCATGTCCGCGATCCGGCTCTTCAGCATCTTGTCGTAGGACGGACCGAGCGGCATCCGCCAGGCGCCTTCGCCTTCGGCCCTGGCCGCGGCGAGGAAGGCGTCGCAGAGCGCGTCGTCGTTCGAGAAGACGCCCGCGTTGTCGTGGCCGAGCCCGATGATGATGGCGCCCGTGAGCGTGGCGAGGTCGATCATCGCGACCGGCTCGAAGCGCTGCTGCGCGTACCACATCACGTCGCACAGCACGAGCCGCCCCTCGGCATCGGTGTTGATGACCTCGACCGTGTCGCCCTTCATCGTGCGCACCACGTCGCCCGGCCGCTGTGCGCGGCCGTCGGGCATGTTCTCGACCAGCCCGACCAGCCCCACGACATTTGCCGCGGCCTTGCGCAGCGCCAGCGTCTTCATCACGCCCGCGACGACGCCCGCGCCGCCCATGTCCATGGTCATGTCCTCCATCCCGGCGGCGGGCTTCATGCTGATGCCGCCGGTGTCGAACACCACCCCCTTGCCGACGAGCGCGAGCGGCCTTTCGTCGCCGCCGCCGGTCCATTCCATCACCACCACCTTCGACGGGCTCTCCGACCCCTGCCCCACCGCGAGCAGCGTCCGCATGCCGAGCGCCTCGAGTTCGGCCTCCTCCAGCACCGTGACCGTCACGCCGAGGTCGCGCAACTCTTTCAGACGCGCGGCGAAGGCCGTGGTGGTGAGCACGTTCGCGGGTTCGTTCACCAGATCGCGGGTCAGGAACACGCCCGCCGCACGGGCCGCGACATCGGCCGCCTCGGCCTCGGCCGCCGCCACGTCGGCCACCATGAAGGTGATCCGCGCGTCGGGCTTCGGGCGGTCGTCCTCGCCGGTCTTGTGATCGCTGAAGGCATAGCCGCGCAGGAGCGCGCCGAGCGCGATCTCGGAAAGCGCCTTCGCCGCCCCGGGCAGAACCGTGACCGGCTTGCCCCCGGCGGCGCGGCCGATCGCGGCCCCCGCTGCCCGCGCCGTCGCGGCCTCGGCCTTCCGGTCGAGCTTGACGACCTGCACCGCCTCGGCCTTCATGCCCGAGGGATAGGCGAGATCGCGCGCCTCGCCCTCCTTCATCTTCGCGAAGTCCCCGCCCTCCGCAAAGCGCTCGAGCGCGCCGCGCGTCAGCCGGTTGATCCGGCGCCCCGCCTGGTCGAGCCTGCCCGAAGCCGGCACGATCACCGCGATCCGCCCCTCCGTTCCGGCAAGGCTGTCGAGGTCGGTCTCGACGAAGGCGAGCGTGGCGGGCGTGGTCATGGGTATCTCCCTGCGCGGCGGCGGTCCGCCCGGACCCTAGCGGCGGCCGCCGCCGGTGGCCAGAAGGGAGTTTTCCCCATCCCGCCGATCCGATAAGGTCGCGCCCGGGCAGGGATCAGGGCGGAGAGAACGTGTCGCGGTTCGACAGGTACATGCTGTCGCAACTCATGGTGGCCTTCGGCCTCTACGCGCTCGTCCTCGTGCTGGTCTACTGGATCAACCGCGCGGTGCGCCTGTTCGACCAGATCATCGCGAGCGGGGAATCGGCGCGCGTCTTTCTCGAACTGTCGATGCTCACGCTGCCCAACGTGATCAAGCTCGTCCTGCCGGTCGCGGCCTTCGCGGCGGCGGT
>DAINOF010000161.1:0-6909 GCA_036735505.1 Paracoccaceae bacterium | reverse complement strand
GGCGCCACCGTCTTCGGCTACCGCGTGGCCGACCCCGAACGCTACGGCGTCGTGGATTTCGACGGCGACCGGGTGCGCGGCATCGTCGAGAAGCCGAAGGTTCCGCCGTCCGACTACGCCGTCACCGGGCTCTACTTCATGGACGGGTCCGCGCCCGCGCGGGCGAAGACCGTGAAGCCCTCCGACCGGGGCGAGCTCGAGATCACCACGCTGCTCGAGACCTACCTCGCCGACGGGCTGCTGACGGTCGAACTCATGGGCCGCGGCTACGCCTGGCTCGACACCGGCACCCACGCCTCGCTTCTCGACGCGGGCAACTTCGTGCGGACGCTGGAGGAACGGCAGGGCGTCCAGATCGGCAGCCCCGACGAGATCGCTTTCGAAAAGGGCTGGATCGACCGCGATGCGCTGCGCTCCGCCGCCGAGCGCTACGGCAAGAGCGTCTACGGCCAGCAGTTGAAGCGGCTGCTCAAGGGGCACTGAGCGGGCGGCATGTCTTGACCGGGCCCCCGGGGCGCGCAAAAACCGACGGCGCGATTGAGGAGTGCATGACGATGGACAGGCGTCACCGGTAATCCGGCCCCGCCCCGTGAACTGACAGAGAGTCATGACACGGCGCCCTGCTACCCGTCGATCTGCACTCAAGGACACCCAATGACCAGACTCTACGGAAAGACCGCCCTCGTGACGGGCGCGGCGCGCGGCATCGGCGCGGCCATCGCCCGGGCCTTTTCGGACGAGGCCGCCCGTGTGATCGTCACCGACATCGACGCCGCGCGTGGCCGGGCCACGGCCGAGGCCATCGGGGCAACCTTCGCCCGTCTCGACGTCGCCTCGGAAGCCGACTGGGAAAACATTGCCGCCCGGTTTCCTGCCATTGACGTGCTGGTGAACAACGCCGGGATCACCGGCTTCGAAGGACCCTTCGACGGCGCCCCGCCACCCCATGACCCTGAACACGCCAGCCTCGCCGACTGGCGCGCCGTCCACGCGGTCAACCTCGACGGCACCTTCCTTGGCTGCCGCTACGCCATCCGTGCGATGCGGGCGAAGGGGGCAGGGTCGATCATCAACATCTCCTCGCGCTCGGGCCTCGTCGGCATTCCGATGGCGGCGGCCTACGCCTCCTCCAAGGCCGCTATCCGAAACCATACCAAGAGCGTGGCACTCTACTGTGCCGGTCAGGGCCTGAACCTCCGGTGCAACTCGATCCACCCCGCCGCCGTGATGACCCCAATGTGGGAGCCGATGCTGGGCAGCGGCCCCGACCGGGCGGACCGCGAGGCCGCCATGGTCGCCGAGACGCCGATGCGGCGCTTCGGCCGCCCCGAGGAGGTCGCCGCGCTTGCGGTCCTGCTCGCCTCCGACGAAGCGCCCTACATGACGGGGGCCGAGTTCTCGATCGACGGCGGCATCCTTGCCGGATCGGTGGCGTCGCCGGGCGAATAGGCCGGTCTTGACTTGGGGTCCGTCTCCGGGGGACGGTCACAGGCAAGAGCGCGCGGGCGATCCGCCGACGCGCCGGGGAGGAGACCTTGAGATGACCGAAGCGGCCGGGGGGCGGTGCTGATGGCGCGTGTCCTCTGCGTGGGTAGTGCGGTCGTCGACTTCGTCTTCCGGCTCGTCGAGCTCCCCACGCGGCCCGAGAAGCTGCGCGCGCAGGACGCCCGCATGGTGGGCGGCGGCTGCGCGGCGAACGCCGCCGTGGCGGTGGCGCGGCTCGGGGGCGAGGCCTGGCTTGCCGGGCGGCTGGGCGACGACCAGATCGGCCGGATGGTCGTCGCAGGCGTGGAGGCCGAGGGCGTGGACTGTTCGCTCGTGCGCCTCACGCGCGGCGCGCGGTCGGCCTTCTCCTCGGTTTATGTCGATGCAGGCGGCGAGCGGCAGGTCGTGAGCTTCCGGGGCGAGGGGCTGGACGACCGCCCCGACCTGATTCCCGACGCACCCCAACTCGACGCGGTGCTGGCCGATACCCGCTGGACCCCGGGCAACCTCGCCGCACTCACGCTCGCCCGCGGGCGCGGCATTCCCGGCGTGCTCGACGCCGAGGCGCCCATCGACCCCTCGCTCCTGCCTGTGGCCTCCCATGTCGCCTTCTCCCGGCAGGGCCTCGCCTCGATCGCGCCGGGCGCGCCGGGACAGGCGCTCGCTGCGCTCGACCTCTCCGCCTGGGCCTGCGTGACCGACGGGGCCGAAGGCGTGCATGTGCGCGGCGGGCCCCACATCGCGGCCCCCTTCGTCGAGGCCGTCGACACGCTCGGCGCCGGCGACATCTGGCACGGCGCCTTCGCGCTGCGTCTGGCCGAGGGCGCGGGCGAAGGCGAGGCCGTCCGTTTCGCCAATGCCGCCGCCGCGCTCAAGTGCAGCCGGCCCTGGGGGCGCGAGGGCTGCCCGACCCGGGCCGAAACCGAAGCCTTCCTGAAGGAGACCGCATGACCCGTCCGCTCACCATCGGCCTCCTCCCCCTCGGCCGCCCGACCTTCGACGTCCCCTTCGCCGAGGAGCGTCTGGCCGCGATGCTGGCGCTTCTCGACCGTACGGGATACAGGGTCGCCGGCCCCCGGACGCTGCTCTTCGATGCCGAGGCGACGAAGGCCGCGCTGGCCGGTCTCACCGACGCCGGCATCGACCGTCTTCTGATCCTCCAGGTCACCTTCACCGACGCCTCGATGACGGTGGCCGCCGCAAGTGCCTTCGACGTCCCCCTGCTGATCTGGGCGGTCCCGGAGCCGCGCCTTGGCGGGCGGCTTCGGCTCAACGCCTTCTGCGGGCTGAACCTCGCCTCCCATGCGCTGGGCCTGAACCATGTCCCCTTCGGCTGGCTCTACCGGGAGCCCGCCGAAGACGCGCTTGCCGAGGTGCAGGCACTTCTCGCGGGCGAGCGCCCGGCGGGCCGGCTCGCTGCCGCACCGGCTGGCGCGCCCACGGAGGCGGGCCGTGCCGTCGCCGCCCGTGTCCGGGGCAAGCGCATCGCCCGCATCGGCGAGCACCCGGTGGGCTTCGACACCTGCGCCTATTCGGAGGACGAGATGCGCGCGCTTGCGGGCGTCGAGGTCGACGCCTTCGGTCTCGACACGCTCTTCGGCACCGCGAAGGCCGCCGACCCGGAGGCCGTCGCGGCGATCCGGGCCGAGGCGGCGGGGGCGCTCGCCGGTCTCGACGCGGTGGACCAGGACCAGCTCGACCGCTCGCTGCGCCTGCGCCGCGCGCTCGACGTGATGCGCGAGAGCGGCGGCTACGACGCATTTGCCATCCGCTGCTGGCCCGAGACCTTCACCGACTACGGCGGCGCGGTCTGCGGCCCCGCCGCGATGCTGGGCGAGGCGCGCATCCCCTGCGCCTGCGAAGCCGACGTGATGGGCGCGCTCACCCAGCTCGTCCTGATCGAGGTGGCGGAGGCGCCCGTCTTCCTGACAGACCTCGTCGACATGGACGAGGCCGACGACACCGGCGTCGTCTGGCACTGCGGGCAGGCGCCGCTTTCCATGCGCGACCCCGGGGTGCCGCCGCGCGCCACGATCCACACGAACCGGAAGATGCCGCTCCTCTTCGAATTCCCCTTGAAGCCCGGCCGCGTGACGCTGATGCGGATCAGCCGGGCGCAGGGGCAGACGAAGCTGGTGATCGCGGGGGGCGAGATGCTGAAGCGCCCCATGGCCTTCACCGGCACCTCCGGCGTCCTCCGCTTCGAAGGCGGGACCTCCGCCGCCCTGCGCAACCTCATGGCCTCGGGGCTCGAACATCACATGGCCCTTGCATATGGCGACCATCGCGCTCTTCTGCGCGAGACGGCGGCGGCGATGGGCCTGCCTCTTCTGGAGCTCTGACATGGTCAGATACGGGATCATCGGCTCGGGCATGATGGGGCAGGAGCACATCCGCAACATCCGCCTCCTCGAGGGCACGGCGATCACCGGCATCGCCGACCCGAGCGAGCAGATGCGCGCCTCGGCGCTCACCGCTGCGGGAGGCGGGGCGCGGGTCTTCGCCGACTACCGTGACCTCCTTTCGGCCGACCTCTGCGACGCCTATGTGGTCGCCTCGCCGAACGACCGTCACCACGGCCAGCTCCTCGACCTTCTGCCCGGCAACAAGCCGATCCTCGTGGAAAAGCCGCTCTGCACCACCTCGGCCGACTGCCGCGACGTGATCGCGCGCGTGAACGGCCGGACGGCGCCGGTCTGGGTGGCGATGGAGTACCGCTACATGCCGCCCGTGGAGCGGCTGAGGAAGGAGCTCGCCCGCGGCCGGGCGGGGACCCCGCGGATGATCGCGATCCGCGAGCACCGCTTCCCCTTCCTCGAGAAGACCGAGAACTGGAACCGCTTCGCCGCCCGCACCGGCGGAACGCTCGTCGAGAAATGCTGCCACTTCTGGGACCTGATGCGGCTTCTGGCCGGGTCCGACCCGGTGCGGGTCTATGCGAGCGGCGGCATGGACGTGAACTTCGTGGGAGAGAGCTACGAAGGCCGCACCGCCGACATCCTCGACAACGCCTTCGTCATCGTCGACTTCGCCAACGGGATGCGCGGCATGCTCGATCTGTGCATGTTCGCCGAAGGCTCGCACTGGCAGGAGGTCGTCTCGGTCACCGGGGACGCCGCGCGGATCGACGCCTGCGTGCCCGGCCCCGCCCGCTTCGCGCCGGGGGGCGTGGAGCGGCATTCGGAACTCCACATCTCGGACCGCAGGACCAAGCGCGTCTCGAAGTCGCGCATCCATGTGGACGAGGCGATCCTGCGCGCGGGCGACCACCACGGCTCGACCTTCTTCCAGCACCGCAAGTTCCTCGACCTCGTCCGCACCGGGACGGGCGGGCCCGAGGTCACCCTTCAGGACGGGCTCTGGTCCGTCCGGGTGGGCGAGGCGGCCGAGCTCTCCGCCCGGACCGGCCAGGCCATCGCGCTGGAGGTCGCATGACCGAGCTGTTCGGAACCTTGCCCGACGGGCGCGAGGTCCACCGCATCCGCATCGCGGGCGGCGGGCTGTCCGCCTCGATCCTCACCTGGGGCGCCGTCCTCCAGGACCTCGGTCTCGCGGGCCACGCGCCCGCGCTGGTGCTGGGGTTCGAGGACCTGCCCTCCTACCTCGCCCATTCGCCCTATTTCGGCGCGACGGCGGGCCGCTGCGCGAACCGCATCAAGGGGGCAACGTTCGCGCTTGACGGACAGACCTTCCGCACCGACCCCAATGCGCTCGGCCGCCACACCCTTCACGGCGGAAGCCAGGGGATCGGCAAGCGGCTCTGGAGCCTCGGCGAGGTCACCGACCGCTCGGTCGAACTGAGGATCGAAGACCCGGCAGGCCACATGGGCTTTCCCGGAACCCTGTCCATCCGTGCGGTCTTCTCGCTTCTTCCCGCGGGCGTGCTCGACATCCGCTACACGGCGACGACCGACGCGCCCACGCTCTGCAACCTCGCCCATCACAGCTACTTCGTCCTCGACGATTCGGGCGGCGTGACGGATCACCGGATGGGGATCGAGGCCGACCACTACCTGCCCACCGACGACGATTTCGTGCCCATCGGCACGGTGCAGGCGCTCGACGGCCATCCTTACGACTTCCGGCAGGGCCGGACGATCGGCGAGGCGAATGCCGGTGGGCCGATCGACGCGAACTTCTGCCTGTCCCGCGCGCGGCGGCCGATCCGGCCCGTCGCCTGGGTGTCGAGCGCGGCCTCGGGTGTCGAGATGGTGATCCGCACGACGGAGCCGGGACTCCAAGTCTACGACGCGGCGCGGATCGACGTGCCGGTACCGGGGCTCGACGGACGGAAGATGGGGCCGTTCTGCGGCCTCGCGCTCGAACCGCAGGTCTGGCCCGACGCGATCCACCATCCCGACTGGCCCCAGCCGGTCCTGCGGCCGGGCGGGACCTACGACCAGCACACGCAGTTCATCTTCCGCCGCGTCTGATGATCCTTGTCACCGAATTCATGGACGCGGCGGCGGTGAACCGGCTGCGCGCGGCCCATCCCGTCACTTACGACCCGGGCCTCGCCGACAGGCAGGGCGCGATTGCGGCGATGATGCCGGGGGTGCGGGCGCTGATCGTGCGCAACCGGACGCAGGTGCGGGGGGCGCTCCTCGAGGCCGCGCCGGACCTCGCTTGCGTCGGTCGGCTCGGCGTCGGGCTCGACAATATCGACGTCGCGGCCTGCGAGGTCAGGGGAGTGACGGTCTACCCGGCGACGGGGGCGAACACGCTCTCGGTTGCCGAATATGTGCTCGGGACCGCGATGGCGCTTCTTCGCGGGGCCTATGCCGCCAACGAGGCGATGCTCGCCGGGCGCTGGCCTCGCGAGGCCTGCGCCGGGCGGGAGCTTGCGGGAAAGGTCCTGGGACTTGTGGGGTTCGGTGCCATCGCGCGCGAAACGGCGGCCCGGGCGCGGGCGCTCGGGATGGAGGTCGCGGCCTTCGATCCTTTCGTGGCCGAAGACGACCCCGTCTGGCAGACTGCCGGCCGGCTCGACCTCGATACGCTGCTGGCGAGCGCCGACGTGGTGAGCCTGCATGTCCCGCTCACGGACGGGACGCGCCACCTGATCGACGCGCCCCGCATCGCCCGAATGAAGCCGGGCGCGATCCTTGTGAACGCGGCGCGGGGGGGCGTAGTAGATGAAGGCGCCGTGGCGGCGGCGCTGAATGCAGGCCACCTCGGCGGCGCGGCGCTCGACGTCTTCGAGACCGAGCCGCTGACGGCCGAAGCGGCGGCGGTCTTCGCGAGCGTGCCGTACCTGATCCTCACGCCGCACATCGCCGGCGTCACCGTCGAATCGAACCGGCGCGTCAGCGAGCTTGTCGCCGACCGGGTCCTGGACCACCTCGCCCGCGCCTGAAGCAAAACGGGCGCCCGAAGGCGCCCGCACCGGTCGGACCGAAGGCCGGTCAGGCCGGGATGTCGCCG
>DAINOF010000160.1:0-6936 GCA_036735505.1 Paracoccaceae bacterium | reverse complement strand
CCTTCCTGTTCCTGCGCAAGCGCGCGCTTGTCTCGGACGCGATCAGCCACGCGACGCTGCCGGGCATCGGGCTCGCCTTCATCGTCATGGTCGCGGCGGGGGGCGACGGGCGCAACCTTCCGGGCCTTCTGGCCGGATCGGCAGCGACCGCCGGGCTTGGCCTTCTCACGGTCCAGTGGCTGACCACCCGCACGCGGCTTGGCGAGGACGCCGCGATCGGGGCCGTCCTGTCGGTCTTCTTCGGGATCGGCATCGTGCTTCTGACGGTGATTCAGACCATGGGGGCCGGGCGGCAGGCGGGGCTCGAGGACTTCCTGCTCGGCTCGACCGCGGGGATGCTCTACCGCGACGCCGTGACCATCGCCGCGGGGGGTGCGCTGGCGCTCGCGCTCGCGCTGCTCCTGCACCGGCCGATGACGATGGTGGCCTTCGATCCGGGCCACGCCGCCACGCTCGGGATCGACACGCGGCGGATCGACCTTGCCACCATGGGCCTCGTCATGGCCGTCACGGTGGTCGGACTCAAGATCGTGGGTCTCATCCTGATCATCGCGCTCGTCATCATCCCGCCCGTCGCCGCGCGGTTCTGGAGCGAGCGGAGCGGAGTCGTCGTGCTTCTGGGCGGCGCATTGGGCGGGGTGTCGGGCTACCTTGGCGCCGCGATCTCGGCAACCGCGCCCGACCTGCCCACGGGGCCGATCATCGTATTGACCGCCTTCGCGCTGTTCCTCGTCTCGCTCCTCGTCGCGCCCGCACGCGGGTCGCTCGCGTCGGTCCTGCGGCGCCGGCGCACCCACCGCCGGGTCCACCTGCGGCAGGGGCTTCTGGCGCTGGCGCAGGGCCAGCCGGTCTACGAGGACTGGACGCGGCGGCTGCTCGTGTCCGAGGGCCTTGCCCGCCCCGACGGCGTCGCGACCGAGGCGGGGCGGGTCCGCGCCGCGCGGGCGCTCCGCGACGAGCGCCGCTGGGCCGTGCTGCGCGGCCTGCCGGCCTACGAGGCGCTGGCCGCGCTGCACGACGGTCTCGGCGACATCGAGGCGGTGCTGACCCGCGACCAGCTGGCCGAGATCGACGCGCGGCTCGCCGACGGGGTGCAGCCATGAGTGGCGCCGAGTTCGTTGCCCTCAGCCTGCCGCCGATGGTCATCGGCGTGCTTGCCGCCATCGCCTGCGCGCTGCCCGGCAATTTCCTCCTGCTGCGACGGCAGGCGCTGATCGGCGACGCGATCAGCCATGTCGTCCTGCCCGGGATCGTGCTGGCCTTCCTCGTCACGGGGACGCTGTCGACCTGGCCGATGATGGCCGGCGCGGCCGCCGCGGCGGTGGTGGCGGTGGTGCTGATCGAAGTCGTCCGGCGGCTCGGCCGGATCGAGGCCGGGGCGGCGATGGGCGTCATCTTCACCGCGATGTTTGCGGGCGGGGTCCTGCTGCTCGAACAGTCCGACACGAGCGGCGTCCATCTCGACGTCGAGCACGCGCTCTACGGCAACCTCGAATCGCTCGTCTGGCTCGATGCGACGGGCTGGGGCTCGCTTCTCGATGCCGGGGCCCTCGCCGGCCTGCCGCCCGAGCTGTTCCGGATGGCCGGGGCGGCGATCGCCGCCGCGCTGTTCGTGGGCCTTCTCTGGCGGCCGCTCGCGCTGTCGACCTTCGACGAGGGCTTCGCGCGATCGCTCGGGATCCCCGTCACTGTGCTGTCGCTGGCGCTGGTCGTCGTGGCTGCCGTGGCGGCCGTCGCGGCCTTCGACGCGGTGGGCTCGATCATCGTGATCGCCATGTTCATCTGCCCGCCCGCGGCCGCGCGGCTGATGACCGACCGGCTCGGCCGGCAGGTGGCCTGGTCGCTCCTTTTCGCCGCCGTCTCGGCGGTTTTCGGTTATGTGCTCGCGGGTTACGGGCCGCTCTGGATCGGCGCCACGAATTCGGTCAGCGCCGCGGGGATGATCGCCGCCGTGTCGGGGCTGATCCTCGGGCTCGCCGCGCGCTTCGGCCCGTGCCGGGCGCGGTTGGGCGAGGCCGCCTGACGCCCTTGCGCCGGCGCGGACCGCAGTGCAGGAAGTCCCCCATGCGCACCGTCATCGTGATCCCCGCCCGCTACGCCTCGGTCCGGTATCCCGGCAAGCCGCTCGTCGTGCTGCGGGGGCCGGACGGGGCGAAGACGCTGGTGCAGCGCAGCTGGGAGGCCGCGCGGGCGGTCCGGGGGGCAGGGCGCGTCGTGGTAGCGACAGACGACGACCGCATCGCCGGGGCCGTGCGCGGCTTCGGCGGCGAGGTCGTCCTGACGCCCGACACCTGCCGCAACGGGACCGAGCGCTGCGCGGCGGCGCTCCCGTCGCTGGGCGAGGTCGATCTGGTGGTGAACCTTCAGGGCGACGCGCCGCTCACGCCGCCCGCGTTCGTCGAGGCGCTGGTCGCGGCGATGGCCGGGCGCGACAACGTCGACATGGCGACGCCGGTCCTGCGCTGCGACGCCACGACCTGGGCGCACTTCCGCGAGGACCGGGCGGCGGGGCGCGTGGGCGGCACGACGGCGGTCTTCGCGGGCGACGGGCGGGCTCTTTATTTCTCCAAGGAAGTCATTCCCTTCGTGGCCGAAGGTCAGGTGCCCGACCCGATCCCCGTCTTCCATCACGTGGGCGTCTATGCCTACCGGCCGGCGGCGCTTCGCGCCTATGCGGGTTGGGCGGAGGGGGTGCTCGAACGCCACGAGGGGCTCGAGCAGCTGCGCTTTCTCGAGAACGGCACGCGGGTCCTTTGCGTCGAGGTCGAGGCGGCGGGGCGGGTGTTCTGGGAGCTGAACAACCCCGTCGACGTGGACCGGATCGAGAGCGTGCTATGACCCAGCGGACGGTGACCATCGGCGATCTGGAGATCGCGAACGGGCGGCCCTTCGCCGTCATCGCGGGGCCCTGCCAGATCGAGAGCCTCGACCACGCGCTGGCGATGGCCGACCGGATCGCCGCGGCCTGCGCCGATGCGGGGCGGCAGTTCATCTACAAGTCGAGCTACGACAAGGCGAACCGGTCCTCGCACGAGACGGCCCGGGGCGTGGGCATGGAGGAGGGGCTGCGCATCCTCGAGAAGGTCAAGGCGCGCTTCGGCTGCCCGGTCCTGACCGACGTGCACGACGCAGGCCAATGCGCCGCGGCGGCCGAGGTGGCCGATGTCCTCCAGATCCCGGCCTTCCTGTGCCGGCAGACCGACCTTCTCCTCGCCGCGGGGCGGACGGGGGCGGCGGTCAACATAAAGAAGGGGCAGTTCCTCGCCCCCTGGGACATGGCGAATGTGGCCGCCAAGGTGGCGTCAACCGGAAACGAGCGTGTGTTGCTGACCGAGAGGGGGACGAGTTTCGGCTACAACACGCTCGTTTCCGATTTCCGCGCGCTTCCGATCATGGCCGAGACGGGTTACCCGGTGGTTTACGACGCGACGCATTCGGTGCAGCAGCCGGGCGGGCGGGGGACCACCTCGGGTGGCCAGCGCGAGTTCGTGCCGGTGCTTGCCCGCGCGGCGGTGGCCGTGGGGGTCGCCGCGCTGTTCATCGAGACGCACGAGGATCCCGACCGCGCGCCCTCGGACGGGCCGAACATGGTGCCGGTCGCCGAATTCGGCCCGCTGCTCGCCGCGCTCGCCCGGATCGAGGACGCCGCGCGCGCCTGATTGCGGCAGGCGCGGCGCGCGCGTAGGCTCATCCGCATGGACCTTGCCCACTCTTTCGACGACCGCCTCACGGCCGAGGTCGACGCCCGCCGCGACGACCTCGTGGCGCTGACGCAGGCTCTCGTCCGCATCCCCACGGTCAACCCGCCCGGCCGCGACTATCGCGCGATCTGCGAGCTTCTCGAGGCGCGGCTCGCGCCCTCGGGCTTCGCCTGCGAGATGGTCCGGGCGACCGGCGCGCCGGGCGATTCGGACCGCTGGCCGCGCTGGAACATCGTCGCGCGGCGCGAGGGGGCCCGCCCGGGCGAGACCGTGCATTTCAACTCGCATATCGACGTGGTCGAGGCCGGGCACGGCTGGACGATGGACCCCTTCGGGGGCGATGTCAGGGACGGCCGCGTCTACGGGCGGGGCACCTGCGACATGAAGGGGGGCCTTTCGGCCTCGATCGTGGCGGCCGAGGCCTTCCTTGCCGTCTGCCCGGACTTCGCCGGAGCCGTCGAGATCTCGGGCACGGCCGACGAGGAATCGGGCGGCTATGGCGGCGTCGCCTATCTGGCTGAAAAGGGGTGGTTTTCGCCAACCCGCGTGCAGCATGTCATCATCCCCGAACCGCTCAACAAGGACCGCATCTGCCTTGGCCACCGCGGCGTCTGGTGGGCCGAGATCGAAACGCACGGCCGCATCGCCCATGGCTCGATGCCGTTTCTCGGCGACAGCGCGATCCGGCACATGGGCGCGGTGCTCGAGGAGATGGAGCGGAGCCTCTATCCGCTGCTCGCGGGCAAGCGGACGGAGATGCCCGTGGTGCCCGAAGGCGCGCGCCAGTCGACGCTCAACGTGAACTCGATCCACGGCGGGGAACCCGAGCCTGAAGAGGGGTTTACGGGCTTCCCCTCACCTTGCGTCGCCGACCGCTGCCGGATCGTCATCGACCGCCGCTTCCTGATCGAGGAGGATCTGGCCGAGGTCAAGGCCGAGGTCCGCGGCATGCTCGAGCGCATCCGCGAGACGCGGCCGAAGTTTGCCTTCGAGATCAGGGACCTGCACGAGGTCGTTCCGACCATGACCGAGCGCGACGCGCCGGTGGTCCGGACCGTCGCCGCCGCGATCGGGCGCGTCCTGTCGCGCGCGCCGGAATATGTCGTCTCGCCCGGGACTTACGACCAGAAGCACATCGACCGCATCGGGCGGCTCAGGAACTGCATCGCCTATGGGCCGGGCATCCTCGACCTCGCGCACCAGCCTGACGAATGGGTGGGCATCGACGACATGGCCGACGCGGCCAAGGTCATGGCGATGACGCTGGCCGAGCTTCTTGCGCAGTCCTGAGGCGCGTATGGAAAGCGTATGGATGCCGTATGGCTCGCGTATGGGCGCCGCCGGGGCCCGGCGCGGCCGCAGATTTCCACAGTAGCCAACCGGGCGAGGCTTCGTCTAACCTCCCGCAAAACAATACGTCAGGGAGACGTCTCATGCTTTCGCGCCTCGCCCTCGCCGCGGCCCTGTCGCTCGCGGCCGGCATCGCCTCGGCCCAGTCCTCGATCACGCTCGGGATGCAGCTCGAACCGCCCAACCTCGATCCGACCGCCGGCGCCGCGGGCGCCATCGACGAGGTGGTCTATGCCAACGTCTTCGAGGGGCTGACCCGCTACAACCCCGACGGCACGATCTCGCCCGGTCTCGCGGAACGCTGGGACATCTCCGAGGACGGCCTCGTCTACACCTTCCATCTGCGCGCGGGCGTCCGGTTCCACGACGGGACGGACTTGACCGCCGAGGACGTGAAGTTCTCGCTCGACCGCGCGCGGGACGAGACCTCGACCAACGCCCAGAAGGCGCTTTTCGCCGGCATCGCGGACGTGACGGTGGTGGATCCCCTGACCGTCCGGGTCACCCTGTCGGCGCCCTCGGGCGCGTTCCTGACGAACATGGCTTGGGGCGATGCGGTGATCGTGGCGCCCGGGACGGCCGAGACCAACGCGACGACCCCCGTGGGCACCGGCCCCTTCCGCTTCGCGCGCTGGGTGCAGGGTGACCGGGTGGAGCTCGAGCGGAACGCCGACTACTGGGGTGCGGCGCCTTCGCTCGAGCGGGTGACCTTCCGCTTCATCTCGGACCCCACGGCGGCCTTCGCCGCGATGATGGCGGGCGACCTCGACGCCTTCCCGGTGTTTCCCGCACCCGAGAACCTCGCGCAGTTCGAGGCCGATCCCCGCTTCGAGGTGATCGTGGGCTCGACCGAGGGCGAGACGATCCTCGCCATGAACAATGGCGTCCCCGCACTTGCAGACCCGCGCGTCCGGCAGGCCATCGCCCATGCGATCGACCGGCAGGAGATCATCGACGGCGCCATGTTCGGCTACGGCACGCCGATCGGGACGCATTTCGCGCCGCACAACCCGGACTACGTCGACCTCACCGGCCTCTCGCCGCACGATCCGGACAAGGCGCGCGCGCTCCTCGCCGAGGCGGGCCATGCATCGGGCCTCACGCTGTCGCTCAAGCTGCCGCCCCCGGCCTATGCCCGCCGCGGCGGCGAGATCATCGCGGCCCAGCTCCGCGAGGTCGGCATCGAGACCGAGATCGAGAACCTCGAATGGGCGCAATGGCTGGAACAGGTGTTCCGCGGCAAGGACTTCGACCTGACGATCGTGAGCCACACCGAGCCCATGGACATCAACATCTACGCCCGGCCCGACTACTACTTCCAGTACGACAACCCCGACTTCCAGGAGCTGATGGCAGAACTCGACGTCATCGCGGACCCGGCGGTCCGGTCCGACCTCCTGCGGCAGGCGCAGACCATGATCGCCGAGGACCACGTGAACGCCTACCTCTTCCAGCTCGCCAAGACCGGGGTCGCAAAGGCGGGGATCAAGGGGCTCTGGGCGAACGCGCCCACGCAGGCCAACGACCTGACCGGCGTGCGCTGGACGCAGTGAGCGGCTTTCTTGCGCTCTCGACCGACGGGATCGCGCCCGAGGACGGCGCGCCCGACCCCGCGCGCGTCCTGAAGGGCGCACCGCGGTTCCGGACCTGGACCGTTGAAGAGCGCGACGGCCTCTACGCCGGCATCTGGGAGGCGACGCCTGGCGCCTGGCGCGTCGCCTACGACGAGTGGGAGTACTGCCGCATCCTGTCAGGCGTCTCCATCCTGACCGAGGACGGCGCGGCCCCGCGCACTGTTCGCACGGGCGACGCTTTCGTCCTCCGCCCGGGCTTCACCGGCACGTGGGAGGTCCTCGAGACGACGCGCAAGGACTTCGTCATCCTG
>DAINOF010000159.1:0-6952 GCA_036735505.1 Paracoccaceae bacterium | reverse complement strand
TGCCCATCTCCTGCATGTTCATCAGCCACGACGCCTCGCCCGCCACGTTGATGACGAGCGCGTCCGGATGCGCGACCTGCACGCCGATGGACGCCGGAAAGCCGTAGCCCATCGTGCCCAGGCCCCCGCTCGTCATCCACTGGTTCGGCGCCTCGAAACCCAGGTATTGCGCCGCCCACATCTGGTGCTGGCCCACTTCGGTGCAGATGAAGCGGTCGCGCCGGTGCTTCGTCAGCTCCTCGAGCCGCTTGACGGCGTATTGCGGGCGGATGGTCTTCGCGTTCGGATCCTGCGTGAAGGCCAGGCAGTCCACCTTCCGCCACTCGCCGATCTTCGTCCACCATCTGGCCAGCCCCTCGCGGTTCACCTTGCGCCCGCGCGCCTTCCAGACCTTGAGCACATCCTCGAGCACATGGCCCACGTCGCCCACGATGGGCACGTCCACCCGGATGACCTTGTTGATGGACGACGGGTCGATGTCGATATGCGCCTTCCGGCTCCCGGGCGAGAAATCCGCGATCCGCCCCGTGATCCGGTCGTCGAAGCGCGCGCCCACGTTGATCATCAGGTCGCAGCCGTGCATGGCGAGGTTGGCCTCGTAGAGCCCGTGCATCCCGAGCATGCCGAGCCAGTTCTTTCCGCTCGCCGGATAGGCGCCGAGGCCCATGAGCGTCGAGGTGACGGGGAAGCCCGTGGCATCGACGAGCTCGCGCAGGAGCTGGCTCGCCGCCGGGCCCGAGTTGATCACGCCCCCGCCGGTATAGAACACCGGCCGCTCGGCGGTCTCGATCATTTCGACCAGCCGCGTGATCTGGTCGAGGTCGCCCTTCACCTTCGGCTGGTAATGCCCCGTCTTGGCGGCCTTCGGCGCCACATAGTCGGCCGTCGCGAACTGCACGTCCTTCGGGATGTCGACGAGCACCGGCCCCGGCCGCCCGCTCCGCGCGACATGGAAGGCCTGGTGGATCGTGTCGGCGAGCCGCGCGGTGTCCTTCACGAGCCAGTTCATCTTGGTGCAGGGCCGGGTGATGCCGACCGTGTCCGCCTCCTGGAAGGCGTCGGTGCCGATCATGAAGGTCGGCACCTGGCCCGTCAGCACGACGAGCGGGATCGAATCCATCAGCGCGTCCACGAGCCCCGTGACCGCGTTCGTGGCCCCGGGCCCCGAGGTCACCAGCACGACGCCCGGCTTGCCGGTCGAGCGCGCATAGCCCTCGGCCGCGTGGACCGCGCCCTGTTCGTGGCGCACGAGGATGTGGCGGATGTCGTTCTGCTGGAAGATCTCGTCGTAGATCGGAAGGACCGCGCCGCCCGGATAGCCGAACACCACCTCGACGCCCTGGTCCTTCAGCGCCTGAACGACCATCCTCGCGCCCGTCATCGACTTCGTCATCTCGCTCTCCGCCTTTCGCGCATAAAAAAAGCCCCCGGTGTTCAGTCGGGGGCGCATGGGGGACCAGAAGGGTTTCCGTTACCGGCCCATGCGCCTCGATCCTACAAGTACGACCACGTCGGTCATCGTCGGGGGCTCCTTCGTCGTGCGCGGGACATTAGGTAGCTGCCCGAGGGGCGTCAACCGCGAATCGCGAACATTCTGTCGCGGGGCAGGGGGTGCCGCGAAGCAATCTTTCGTCTGATGCCCCGAATTCAGCGGGCGGCCTCACATCAGGGCCATGGTGGCGGTATAGCCGGCATAGGCGGCGAGGAAGAGCGCCCCTGTGACGCGGCTGACGCCCCCGAGCCCCCAGACCACCGCCACGAGCAGGACCGACACCGCCAGCATCACCGGCACGTCGACCGCGAGGAATCGCGCCTCGACCGGGATCGGCGCGATCAGCGCGGTGATCCCGAGGATGGCAAGGATGTTGAAGATGTTCGACCCCACCACGTTGCCGAGCGCGATCTCGCGCTCGCCCCGGAAGGCCGCGATCACGCTCGTCGCGAGCTCGGGCAGCGAGGTGCCGACCGCGACGATGGTGAGCCCGATCACCGCCTCCGAAATCCCGAAGGTCCGGGCGATGTCGGTCGCGCTGTCGATCAGAAACCGCGCCCCGATCAGCAGCGTGACGAGCCCCGCAAGGACGAGGAGCGACGACTTCCAGAGCGGCGCGACGTCCACCTCGGGCGCGGGCTCGGTTCCCGCCTGCCTGAGGCTGAGGCCGATGTAGGCGAGGATGCCGAGCGTCAGCGCGACCCCCTCCCAGCGGCCGACCATGCCGCTCCAGAAGGCCGGGATCGTGGCGAGCGCCGCCGCCATCATCCAGGTGAGGTCGCGCCGCAGCGCACTCATCTGCGCCGACAGGGGCCCGATCACCGCCGCGACGCCCAGGATCAGCAGGATGTTGGCGATGTTCGACCCCAGCACGTTGCCGATGGCGATGCCCGCCGCCCCCGCGAGCGCCGCCTGCACGGAAACGAGCAGTTCAGGTGTCGAGGTGCCGAAGCCCACCACGGTCAGACCGATGACGAGCGGCGGCACCCGGAACCGGAGCGCCACCGCGCTCGCCCCCTGCACCAGCCAGTTGCCGCCGAGAAAGAGCCCGGCCAGCCCGAGGGCGAAGAGGACATAGGTCAAGACAAGGCATCCCGGACTGCGGAGCCCGAGGGAAGTAAGCGTTCCGAAGCGTCGTTCAAGGGCGCCATCCGGGACATCGGGAAACACAAAACCGGCTCTCGGCGCAACTTTGTTTCGCAGGTTGCGATGGTCCTGAAAATCCTCGTGAAACGTGAAAAAGCTGGTTCCCAACTCGTGGGCGGCTGTGTAAGTTCCGCGCCATCAAAAGAAACCCGGCTATTGTTCCGGGTTCAAACGGGAGGTTATAGACCTGATGAACCGTCGTTCTTTCCTTCGGACGTCCACGCTCGGCGGAACCGCCGTCGCCGCCAGCACGCTCGCCGCTCCGGCGATCGGCCAGGGCCGCGAAGTCCTGACCATGGTGACCACCTGGCCGCGCGGGCTCGCCGGCGTGTGGGACTCGGTCGAGCGCGTCGTCAACAACGTCGCCGCCCTGACCGACGGCACGCTCACCATCGACGCCAAGGCCGCGGGCGAACTCGTGGGCGCCTTCGAGAGCTTCGATGCCGCCGCCTCGGGCCAGGCCGACGCCTACCACGGCGCGGACTACTACTGGGTCGGCCAGTCGCCGGCCTGGGCCTTCTTCACCGCGGTGCCCTTCGGCATGACGGTGCCCGAGATCATGACCTGGTACTACGGCGGCGACGGCATGGCCAAGCACCACGAACTGGGCGAGGTCTTCAACATCCGCGCCTTCATCGCCGGCCAGACCGGCGCCCAGGGCGGCGGCTGGTTCCGCGAGGAGATCACCGGCGCGGGCGACCTGCAGGGTCTCAAGTTCCGCATGCCCGGCCTCGGCGGCGAGGCGCTGTCGAAGATCGGCATCTCGGTGCAGAACCTGCCCGGCGGCGAGATCTACCAGGCGCTGTCCTCGGGCGCGCTCGACGGGACCGAGTGGATCGGCCCGTGGTCGGACGAGCGGCTGGGCCTGCAGGAGGTCTGCAAGCACTACTACCCCGCCGGCTTCCACGAGCCGGGCGCGGCCCTGTCCGTGGGCTTCAACCTCGAGCGCTTCAACACGCTCTCGCCCTCGCACCAGAAGGCGCTCGAGATCGCCTGCGCCGAGGCGCACCAGCACAACTACGCGCTCTTCACGGCGAACAACGGCCCGGCCCTCCAGCGCCTCACGAGCGCGGGCGTGGCGACGCACGAGTTCCCCGACGACGTGTGGGACGCCTTCGCGAACGGTGCGGCGCAGGTGCTGGGCGGCTACAGGGGCGATGCGCTCTACGACACGGTGTTCGACTCGGCCATGGCCTCGATGGACGCGACGAACGGCTGGCTGTCCCTGTCGGACTCGCCCTACATGCGGCAGCGCTCGCGCGTTCTGTCGATCGTCCGCGGCTGAGGCAGGACAACTCCTGGACACCGAACGGCGCGCTCCGGCGCGCCGTTCCCGTAGCGGGGGGGCATCGTGGACGCGATCATCTGGTTTCTTCAGGGCATCTGGTCCGGCATCGCCGGGCCTGTCGTCCTGCTCCTGAACATCGGCACCTACTCCGATTTCTCCAACACCGAGAACGTCCTGCGCATCGTCTACTACGGCGCGTCGGTCGAGTTGTTCTTCCTGTTCTTCAACCTTTTCGTCGGCATCTTCCTCGTCGGCCTCTTCTACCGCCGGTTCCTCTGGGCCGTCGTGATCGGGCTCGAGGGCTTCGCCAACACGGTCGGACGCATCGCCGCCTGGACGGGGCTCATCATGGTGCTGCAGCAGGTCATGGTGATCTTCCTGCAGTCGATCTTCCGCGCCGCCGACATCTCGTTAGGCCCCTTCGGGATGGACGTCACCTACACGGTCGGCTGGTGGTCGGACAGCCTCAAGCTCTGGAACGCGATCATCGTCTGCATGTGCTGCGCCTGGACCTTCGTGCAGGGCGGCCATGTCCGCGTCGACCTGTTCTACGCGGGCGCCCGCTTCCGGACCAAGAAGGTCGTGGACATGCTGGGCGCGCTTCTCTTCATGTTGCCCACGCTGGTGCTGACCTGGTTCTACGCCTGGTTCTTCCTCTGGCGGCACCTCATCACGCCCCCGGTCAACGCGACCGACAACCTCGAGCGCACGCTCCTGAAGGCCCGCGCGATGCGCTGGAACGTCGAAACCTTCGGCTTCAGCCCCTCGGGCTTCAACGCCTATTTCCTCTTCAAGGTCCTGATCCTCGTCTTCTGCTTCATGATGATCGTGCAGGCCTGCGCGGTCTTCTACCGGTCCTTCCTCGAATGGCGCGAAGGCGCGGGCAGCGCGGGCAGGTTCCTCGACCGCGACGTCGTCGACACCGGCGCACTCGACATGGCCACGCCCGAACGCCTCGCACAGGGAGACCGCTGAACCATGCTGTTCGGACTGGACGGGATCGAGATCGGGATCATCATCGTGTTCCTGTTTCTCTTCGCCGGGATCATGACGGGCTTTCCCGTCGCCTTCGCCATCGGCGGCGCCGGCATCCTCTCCTTCGCGGTGATCGCGGCGCTCGATTCCGCCGGGCTCCTGATCCACCAGGCCATCGATCCCACCAGCGCGGAATATGCAGCCCTTCTCGCCGAAGGCGTGGTGCGGGATTCGATCAGCGTCTTCCGATACCCCGAGCTTCCGCGGGTCGAGCAGGCGCTGTTCCCCGGCGGCTGGGAACAGGCGCTGAACCGCACGATCTCGTTCATCGTGAACCGGATGAACGAGCGCGTGATCGCCGGCCAGTCGATCGAGACGCTGCTCGCCGTCCTCATGTTCGTGATGATGGGCATCACGCTCGAACGCTCGCGC
This sequence comes from Paracoccaceae bacterium, assembly GCA_036735505.1. Classification (GTDB taxonomy): domain Bacteria; phylum Pseudomonadota; class Alphaproteobacteria; order Rhodobacterales; family Rhodobacteraceae; genus DAINOF01. The sequence goes on along the minus strand of DAINOF010000159.1, from coordinate 1,619 downwards.
ATCGCCGAGGATCTCCTGACCACCATGGCGCGCATCTTCGGGCCGCTGCCGGGCGGGCTCGCCGTGTCGATCGTGGTCGTGGGCGCCTTCCTCGCCGCCTCGACCGGCATCGTCGGCGCGACCGTGGTGACGATGGGCCTTCTGGCGCTGCCCACGATGCTGCGCGCGGGCTATTCGCCCGAACTTGCGACCGGGGTCATCGCGGCCTCGGGCACGCTCGGCCAGATCATCCCGCCCTCGATCGTGATCGTGCTTCTGGGCTCGCTCGCGGGCGACATCTACTCGACCGCGCAGGAGGCCCGCGCCCAGCTCGCGGGCTGCACCGACGCGCTGACCTATCTCGGCCGCCCGGCGGTCGTCTCGGTCGGCACGCTGTTCCAGGCCGCGCTCCTGCCCGGTATCTTCCTCGCGCTCCTCTACGGCGTCTACGCCTTCGGCTTCGCGCTCCTCAACCCCGCCAAGGCCCCGCCCGTCCAGTTCGACGGCGCCATGCAGCGCGAGGTCGTCACCCGCAACGAGGCGCTCGCCTGGTACCTTCTCGTCCCCGGCGCGATCCTGATCGCGGCCTCGCTCGCCGGCAGCGCGGGCCTCGTGGGCTCGCAGAGCCTCTCGGTCTCGGGCGTCCTGCAGGCGGCCAACGCGCCCGCGCTGCGCACCAACGTCTCGCCCGCCTGCGAGGCCGCGATGATCGAGCTGCACGGGCAGGAGGCCTGGGACACCTCGGTCGCGCAGACGGCCGCCATCGTGGCCGCCGGCGGCCAGACCGAGGCGCGCCAGCTGTCGCCCGAAGAGGTCACCGCCGCCCGCGCCGAACGCCTCGCGAATGCCGCCCCGATCGGCAGCGGCGTGGCCACGGTCTTCGTCATGCTGGCGCTCCTCATGTCCGTCGCACGCGGCATGGCGCCCTCGGCCGACCCGATGCCGCTGATCGTGGGGGCAGGCGGCGTCCTTCTCGCCTTCGCCGCCGACGCGGCCTTCATCACGCCGCTCACCTCGGGCGCCGCGACCTTCGCGATCCTCGCCATCCCCTTCGCGCTCGCCCTCTACGGCACGCGCGCGGCGGCGGCGCGGCTCGCCACGAACGACCTCATCCGCGTGGTCTTCCCGCCGCTCATCCTGATCGTCGCCGTTCTGGGCTCGATCCTCGGCGGGATCACCAACCCGACCCCGGCGGCCGCCCTCGGCGCGGCGGGCGCGATCATGCTCGCCGCCTACCGCCGGCTCAAGGACGAGAACCGGACCGGCAAGTACATCCTCTGGGCCAGCTTCGCCATCGTCATCATGATCATCCTCGGGATCAACTTCGACCTGCGCACCGCGCGGACGGGGATCTCGGGCGGCGACTGGATCGCCATCGTCACCGCCTACGCCTCCTACCACGTGGCGATGTTCGGGCTCCTCTACAGCTGCTGGGTGCTGCTGCGCGCCGGCATCCTCGGGCCCGTGGTGCGCGAGACCGCCAAGATCACCTCGATGGTCTTCACCATCCTCATCGGCTCGCAGCTTCTCAACCTCGTGCTGATCTCCTTCGGGGGTGAACACCACATCCAGCAGTTCCTGCGCGCCTTCGACAACGAGATCGCGGTGTTCCTCCTGGTGATGCTGATCCTGTTCCTCCT
>DAINOF010000158.1:0-6986 GCA_036735505.1 Paracoccaceae bacterium | reverse complement strand
CGGGCATCATCACGGGCCGCTTCACGGTCGAGGAATCGACCCAGCTCGCCGTCCTCTTGCGCGCGGGCGCGCTGCCGGCGGAGCTGACATTCCTCGAGGAGCGCACGATCGGTCCCGAACTCGGGCAGGACAGCATCGAGGCGGGGCGGATCGCGTCGGTCGTGGCGCTCACGGCCGTGCTCGTCTTCATGGTGCTGTCCTATGGCCTGTTCGGGGTCTTCGCGGCGGTGGCACTCGCGCTCAACGTGTTCCTGATCTTCGGCATCCTGTCGGTCATCGGGGCGACGCTCACGCTGCCCGGCATCGCGGGCATCGTCCTGACCATCGGCATGGCGGTCGACGCCAACGTGCTGGTGTTCGAGCGCATCCGGGAGGAGCTGAAGACTGCGCGGGGGCCGGCGCGTGCGATCGAGCTCGGCTACGACAAGGCGCTGTCGGCGATCCTCGACGCCAACATCACGACCTTCATCGTCGCGGCGATCCTCTTCACGCTGGGCTCGGGCCCGGTCCGGGGCTTCGCCGTCACGCTCGGGATCGGCATCCTCACCTCCGTCTTCACGGCCGTCTTCGTGACGCGCCTCATCGTCGTGCTCTGGTTCGAGCGGCGGCGCCCCCGAACGATCGAGGTCTGAGCCCATGCGCCTGAAACTCGTCCCCGACAACACCAGCTGGGACTTCTTCAAGTACCAGCGCCTGACCTTCGGCGCCTCGGTCGTGGCCATGGTGCTGTCCATCGCGCTCTGGCTCGGCATGGGGCTCAACTTCGGCATCGACTTCCTCGGCGGCACGACGATCCGCACCGAATCCTCCGTTCCCGTGGATGTCGGCGCCTATCGCGGGGCGCTGCAGGCGCTTGACCTCGGCGACGTGGCGGTGAGCCAGGTCTTCGACCCGACCTTCGCCGCCGACCAGCACGTGGCGCAGATCCGCATCCAGGCGCAGGAGGGCGAAGAGGCGATCACGCCCGAGGTGATCCTCGAGGTCGAGGCGGCGCTCCGCGCGCTCGACCCGGAAATGACCTTCCCCCTTGTCGAGAGCGTCGGTCCCAAGGTCTCGGGCGAGCTGATCTGGACGGCGATCCTCGCCGTCACCGCCTCGCTCGTGGCGATCCTGTTCTACATCTGGCTTCGCTTCGAATGGCAATTCTCGGTGGGCGCGGTCGTGGCGCTCGTCCATGACGTGCTCCTGACCATCGGCATCTTCGCCCTGTTCCAGATCCGCTTCGACCTCGCCACCATCGCGGCGCTTCTGACCATCGTCGGCTACTCGATCAACGACACGGTCGTGATCTTCGACCGGCTGCGCGAGAACCTGATCAAGTACAAGAAGATGCCGCTGCGCGAGGTGATGAACCTTTCCGTCAACGAGACGCTGAGCCGGACGATCATGACCTCCGGCACCACGCTCGTCGCGCTGATCGCGCTTCTGGTCCTCGGCGGCGACGTGATCCGCAGCTTCGTCTTCGCCATCGCCTGGGGCATCGTCGTGGGCACCTATTCCTCGGTCTTCGTGGCCAAGAACATCGTCCTGTTCCTCGGCACCAAGCGCGACTGGTCCAAGCCCGACGCGGGCGCGGGCACCCGGTTCGGGAAGGCCGATGCCTGAGGGGCTGGCCCTGGCGCTGTCGGCGCCGGGGCTCGTCTGGCTCGGTCTCACGGCCTTCGTGGCGGGCACCGTCTATGGCTTCGCGGGCTTCGGCTCGGCGCTGATCTTCATGCCGGTCGCCACCGCTCTCCTGCCCGCCCCGGTCGCGGTCGCGGCCTTCTCGATGTCGGCCGCGGCCTCCTTCGTCACGGTGGTGCCCGGCGCCTGGCGCGTGGCCGACCGGCGCAGGGTGGCGGTCATGATCGGGATCGCCGTTGTCTTCACGCCCCTGGGCGTCTGGGCCTTGGGCGCGCTTCCGGGCCCGGCGATCCGGACCGCGGTCTCGCTGATCGTGCTGCTCACGCTCGCGGCCCTGGTGGCGGGCTGGCGCCTGCGGGCCGCGGGCTGGGGCGCGCGGGGCGCGGTCGCGGCGCTGTCGGGGATGCTGGGCGGGGCCACGGGGCTCAACGGGCCGCCGGTGATCCTGTTCAACCTCGGCACCGAGCAGCCGGTCGCGGTCACCCGCGGCAACCTGACCGTGTTCCTGACCGTCACCTCGCTCAGCTTCCTGCCGCAGATGTGGGCGCAGGGGCTTCTTGCGCCAGAGGCGCTCTGGCTCGGCGCGGTGCTGTTCCTTCCTTACGCGGCGGGCACCCGGGCAGGGCGGGCGCTGTTCGACCCGCGCCGCGCCGGGCTCTACCGGGCGGTGGCCTATGCGGTGATCGGGGCGGCCGGTGTGGCGGGCCTGCCGCTTTTCGGCTAGACTGGACCCATGAGACTGAACGAGATCCGCTACACCGACGCGCGCCCCGTCGAGGGCTACGGCCCGGGCTTCTTCCGCATCGGCGGCGCCGTGCACCACGGCCCCGTCGCCGTCCTGCCTTCGGGCATCGCGGCCTGGGGCGGCTACGACGACACGGGGCTCCTCCTCGCCGCCGCCTCCGGGATCGACGTGCTCTTCGTCGGCACGGGGGCCGAGATCGCCCATGTGCCCGGGGCCTTCCGCGCGGCGCTCGAGGCGGCCGGCCCCGGCGTCGAGGCCATGGCCTCGCCCGCCGCCTGCCGGACCTACAACGTGCTTCTCTCCGAAGGGCGCCGCGTGGGCCTCGCGCTCCTTCCCGTCTAGGCTTCATCTTGGGAAAAATACTCCCGCCGGAGGCGGACTTCCTGTTTGCCTCGGTGGACTTCCGTGCACCCATGCGCGATCAGTCCCCGGTACGGGGAGGCGGCGCGTGGAGCTGACGGTGTCCGATCTGACGGTCGCGCGGGGCGGGGTGCCGGTGCTCGCGGGCGTGTCGTTCCGTCTGGCGGCGGGCGAGGCGGCGCTCTTGCGGGGTCCGAACGGGTCGGGCAAGACCACGCTCCTCAGGACGCTCGCGGGGCTCCAGCCGCCCCTGGCGGGGACGGTGTCGATTCCGCCCGAGGAGGTCGCCTATGCCGCCCATGCCGACGGGCTGAAGCCCACGTTGAGCGTGGCCGAGAACCTGGGCTTCTGGGCGGCGGTCTACGGGACGCGCGGCGTGGCCGAGGCGATGGCGCGCTTCCGCCTCGACGACCTCGCCCGCCGGCCCGCGGGGGCGCTGAGCGCGGGGCAGAAGCGGCGGCTCGGGCTCGCGCGGCTGCTCGTGACAGGCCGGAAGGTCTGGCTTCTGGACGAGCCGACCGTGTCGCTCGACGCAGGCAGCGTGGCGCTCTTCGCGGATGCGGTCCGGGCGCATCTGGCAGGGGGCGGCCTTGCGCTCATCGCCACCCACATCGACCTCGGGTTCGAGGCGCGGGTGATCGACGTCGCGGGCTTCCGCGCCACCGCGGGCGCGCGCGGCGCCTTCGACGAGGCCTTCGCGTGATCGCGCTCCTCGCCCGCGACCTGCGGCTCGCGATCCGGGCCGGCGGCGGCTTCGGCCTCGCGCTCGCCTTCTTCCTGATCGTGGTCACGCTCGTTCCCTTCGGGGTTGGACCGCAGGAGACCACGCTGTCGGCGATCGCGGGCGGCATCCTCTGGGTGGGGGCGCTTCTGGCCTCGCTTTTGTCGCTCGACCGGATCTTCGCGCTCGATTGGGAGGACGGCTCGCTCGACCTTCTCGCCACAGCGCCGGTGCCTCTGGAAGGGGTCGTGGCGGTGAAGGCGCTGGCGCACTGGGTGACGACGGGCCTGCCGTTGACGCTGGCGGCGCCTGCCTTCGGCGTGCTCCTGAACCTGCCGCCGGGGCCGGGCTATGGCATGGTGGTGCTGACGCTCGCGCTCGGCACGCCGGCCCTGTCGATGATCGGCGCCTTCGGCGCGGCGCTGACGGTGGGGCTCCGGCGCGGGGGGCTCCTTCTGTCGATCCTCGTCCTGCCGCTCTACGTGCCGACGCTGATCTTCGGGGCCGATGCGGTGCGCCGCGCGGTCGAGGGGCTGGAGGCCGGGACGCCGGTCCTGATGCTTGCAGGCATCACGGCGGGGTCGGTGGCGCTCTTGCCCTTCGCAGCCGCCGCCGCGCTCCGCGTCAATCTGCGCTGAGGGGGTGACGGCCATGTGTCTTGAGACGCCGGGAACACGAGGTTAAATGACCGCCATGACGTCGTTGTGGGAATTCGCCAATCCGCGCCGGTTCATCGGCGTCAGCCAGCGGCTGAGCCCCTGGCTCTTCGGGCTGGCTGGCCTGTGCCTTGGCGTGGGCCTCGTCTGGGGCTTCTTCTTCACGCCCGACGATTTCCGGCAGGGATCGACCGTCAAGATCATCTACCTGCACGTGCCCTCGGCCATGATGGCGATCAACGCCTGGGTGATGATGCTGGTGGCCTCGCTGATCTGGCTGATCCGGCGCCACCATGTGAGCGCGCTCGCCGCCAAGGCCGCGGCGCCGGTAGGCGTAACCTTCACGCTCATCGCGCTGTTCACCGGCGCAATCTGGGGCCAGCCGATGTGGGGGACCTGGTGGGCCTGGGACCCGCGGCTCACCTCGTTCCTGATCCTGTTCCTGTTCTACCTCGGCTACATGGCGCTCTGGGCCGCGATCGAGGATCCCGATACCGCGGCCGACCTCACCGCCGTCCTCTGCCTCGTGGGGTCGGTGTTCGCGATCCTGTCGCGCTATGCGGCGAACTTCTGGAACCAGGGGCTGCACCAGGGTGCCACGCTGTCGCTCGACGCCGAGGAGAACATCGCGGACGTGTTCTGGTTTCCGCTTCTGGTCTGCATCGCGGGCTTCGTGCTGCTCTTCGTGGCGCTCGTGTTCTACCGGACCGCGACCGAGATCCGGCTGCGGCGGCTTCACGCCATCGGCTTGCGGGAGCGCATGGCATGACGCCGGATCTAGGGAAATACGCGGTCGAGGTTCTCGCCGCCTATGGCGTGTCGCTGGCACTTCTGGCCGGGATCTTGGGCCTGAGCGTGGCGCGGGCGCGGCGGGTGCGGCGCGAGCTCGACGAGGCCGAGGCGCGGCACCGCAATGGCTAGGGTGTCGCCCCTCATGATCCTGCCGCCCCTGATCTTCGCGGGGCTGGCGGCGATGTTCTACCTCGGCATGCAGCGCGATGATCCCGATGGGCTGCCGTCCGTCCGGATCGGGCGCGAGACGCCACCCGTCGTGCTGACCGCGCTCGGACCGGGCGCGCCCTTCGACGACGCGGCGCTGCGCGCGCCGGGCGTCAAGATCGTGAACTACTGGGCGAGCTGGTGCGCGCCCTGCCGGGTCGAGCATCCGCACCTGATGGCGCTGGCGGCGGAAGGCCTGCCCGTCTACGGGATCAACTACAAGGACGACCCCGAGAAGGCGCTGGCCTTCCTTGCGGAGCTCGGGAACCCCTATGCGGCGATGGGGGCCGACGCCTCGGGACGCACGGCCATCGACTGGGGCGTCTACGGCGTGCCCGAGACCTATGTGATCGACGGGAACGGAACGGTCCTGCACCGGCTTGCCGGTCCCATCACCTCGATGTCGCTGGAAAACCAGATCCGCCCGGCGATCGAGGCCGCGCGCTGACCTCACGCCGGGAACCCGCCGGGACCGCACCCCCAAGTCACCGGCCCGAAGGCCGGCGGCGGTACCCGACGGGCCCCGCTCACGAGGCGCGAACGCCCGGAGCGACCCGGATGAAGTGAGGGGACGGATATCGGTCTGGTGCCCCTCTCCGGACGCGGGAACGCTTCACCCGCGCCCGGAGACCGCCAACTCGTCAACCTGTCTCACTCGTAACGGCCCCCCGACCGTGTGACCGGGTTCTGGCGGATTCTCGCGGAGTTGGCGAGGGAATCGGAGGTTTCGCGGGGGACTGCGCCGGGTCCGGCGTCCAGTCGCGCAGGGCGCGGTGGATTGGTGCGGGTGCAGTCACAAACATGTAAGGTGCGGGAAAGAGGAAACCCCGGCCGCGGGGCCGGGGCTTCGGGAGCGGTGTGGTCGGGGCTCAGCCGGTCTTGCGGCGGCGGAGCGCGCCGAGCGCGACGAGCCCGAGCGGCAGGAGCGCGGCCGAGGCGGGGAGGGGGACGACGGGTGGTTCGGGATCGGCGGCGACCGTGATGGCGTAGCTTCCGAGGGCGTCCCCCCCACCGCACGCAAACTCGTTGCAGGTCGTGATAGTCCATTGGGTGACCAGCAAAGAGGGGGCCGAGCCTTGACCAAAGGCATTCATTTGGAGCACGCCCGAGTTTGTCGCGGGCGTCTCTCCGGGCTTGAAGGCGAACCCGAACACGGCAAGGTCACCCGGATTCGGAAAGTCCGTGGATAGGAACAAGCCGAATGCACTGATGAGGGACGAGTAGGTCGTGCCTTGAATTGTCGCCGAGAACGCCGTGGCCGCCGCGAGATTCTTGGCTTCAGCGGTGAACGTTCCCGACCCGACGGACGTGCCGTCCGTATCGAGGAACGCGATGTTGAATGTCGCCGCCGAAGCCGGCGCCGTGGCGGCGACGGCAATGCCGACACCTAGAACAATCGAACGAAACGTCATGATTACGCGTACCCCGGTAAGGTCAAGGTACTCCAACGGTGGAGCGTTCCCCGCCATGCGTCAAGCGCCACGACAATCGGGGCCCCGCAGCCGGAGGCCCCGATCCGTAAACAATCGGTTTCGTCAGGCGGCGGCGAGACTCCGCAGCACGTAGTGCAACACGCCGCCGTTCTCGATGTAGTCGATCTCGACCGCGGTATCGATCCGGCACCTGAGGTCGATGGTCTTCGTCGTGCCGTCCCCGTAGGTGATCGTGCACGGCACCACCGCGAGCGGCGTCACGCCTTCGAGCCCGTGGATCGAGACTGTCTCGTCGCCCTTCAGCCCCAGCGACTTGCGGGTCATTCCTCCGGTGAACTCGAAGGGGATGACGCCCATGCCCACGAGGTTCGAGCGGTGGATGCGCTCGAAGCTCTCGGCGATGACCGCCTTCACGCCCAGAAGCGCCGTGCCCTTGGCCGCCCAGTCGC
>DAINOF010000157.1:0-7002 GCA_036735505.1 Paracoccaceae bacterium | reverse complement strand
GCCATCGTCAAGGCGATGGACAAGGTCGAGGCCAAGGTGAAGAAGATCGCGGCCCATGTTCTGGAAGCCTCCGAGGACGACATCGTCATCGAGGGCGGCGAGGTGAAGATCGCGGGCACCGACCGCAAGATGGCCTGGCACGAGGTGGGCCTTGCCGCCTATACGGCGCACAACCTGCCCGCGGGCATGGAACCGGGGCTGAAGGAAGGCGCCTTCTACGATCCCGTCAACTTCACCTTCCCGGCGGGCTGCTACATCGCCGAGGTCGAGGTGGACCCCGAGACGGGCGTGACGAAGATCGTCCAGTTCACCGCGGCCGACGATTTCGGCACCATCATCAACCCCAACATCGTCGAGGGCCAGGTCCACGGCGGCGTGGCGCAGGGGATCGGGCAGGCGATGCTCGAACAGGTGGTCTATGACGACACCGGACAGCTCATCACCGGGTCCTACATGGACTACGCGATGCCGCGCGCCGACGACGTGCCGTTCTACACGATCGAGCACAACACGACCGTCTGCCCGAACAACCCGCTTGGCATCAAGGGCTGCGGCGAGGCGGGCGCCATCGGCGCCCCGCCGGCCGTGATCAACGCGATCACCGACGCCATCGGCTCCAACGACCTGCAGATGCCCGCGACGCCCTCCCGCGTCTGGGCGGCGATCAGCGCCACCCGCGCGCCTCTTGCGGCCGAGTGAGGAAGGAAGACCCATGTATGACGTCCATTACCACCGCCCCGCCTCGCTCGACGACGCGCTGAACCTGCTCGCCGGTGCCGACGAGCCGAAGATCCTGTCGGGGGGGCAGACCCTGCTCCCCACGATGAAGCAGCACCTCGCGGCGCCCTCGGACCTCGTCGATGTCCGGAAGATCCCGGGGATGCGCGGCGTCCGCGTCGAGGGGGGGCACCTCGTGATCGGTGCGGCCACGACCCATGCCGAGGTCGCGGGCAACGCCGATGTCCTGCGCCACATCCCCTCGCTCGCCTGCCTTGCGGCCGGCATCGGCGATCCGGCGGTGCGCCACATGGGCACCATCGGCGGGTCGATCGCCAACAACGACCCGGCGGCCGACTACCCTTCGGCCGTTCTGGCGCTGAACGCGACCGTGGTGACGAACTCGCGCGAGATCGCGGCCGACGACTTCTTCGACGGCATGTTCGCGACGGCGCTCGAAGAGGGCGAGATCGTCACGGGCGTCAGGTTCGCGCCCCCCAGGCGCGGTGGCTACGCCAAGTTCCCGAACCCCGCGTCGCGCTATGCGATGGTGGGGGTCTATGTCGCCGACACGGCCTCGGGCGTGCGGGTGGCGGTGACCGGCGCGGGCGAGAACGGCGTGTTCCGGCACGCGGGCCTCGAGGCGGCGCTCGCGGCGGAGTTTGCACCCGAGGCCGTCGAGGGGGTCGCGGTTTCGGCCGAGGGGCTCCTGTCGGACATCCACGGCGATGCCGCCTACCGCGCGCATCTCGTCAAGGTCATGGCGCGGCGCGCCGTCGCCGCCGCGTCCTGAGGCGGCGCGCCGCGGCAGGCGTCCTGCCGCGGCCGTTTCCGGTCACGCCGGATATCCGTAGCGCGCGACCGCGGCCCAGATCCGGCGGTTCAGCGATGCAAGGTCAGCCAGCGTCTCTTCGACCCGCGCGAGCTCGCCCGCGTCGATGGGCTCGGTCCGCCCGACCTCGATCCCTGTCTTCCGGTCCGCGATCCGCATCAGGATGGTCTGCGGGCTGCCTTCCGCGTCGAAGGAGTAGATGCAGTGATTGAAGCGGTTCCGCACGCCCGAGAACCGGGCCAACGCCCGTGTGCAGCCAAGTATCTCGTCCCGCTCGGCCGGATCGCGTCCGGGCATCTTTGCCAGCCGGTCGACAAGGTCGATCCGCGCCCGCGTCGTGTTCAGCGTCAGGAAGATGATGACCGCGGTGTCCTTGTCGGTCCGGCTCAGACCCGCGATCAGGTGGATGAGCAGGCTTTCGGTGTTCGTCCACATGTAGTTCATCTGCCCGGTGAGGAGCAGGAACCGCTCGAACAGCGGCGCGGGCGCGGCGGCCGTCATGGCGAGGGCCGGCCGACCGCCCGCAGGAGCGACGCCGCCGCCGTCCGGTTCGACACGCCGAGCTTGGCGTAGACGTGGTGCATGTGAAGCTTCACCGTGTGTTCGGAGATGGCAAGCTTGCGAGAGATCAGCTTGTTGCTGTCCCCCGTCGAGGCGAGGTGCAGGACCTCGCGTTCCCGCTCGGTCAGGGCGTCGAGACGGATGTCCGGCAGCCCCGCCCGATCGGTCTGGTCCTGCGGCCCGTCGTCGCCGGCGGGATCGCCCTCGATCAGCGCCCGGAGGTCCGAGGGCAGGAAGTGTTCGCCGTGCAGGAGAAGCCGGATCGCGGACAGCCAGACCTCGTAGGGGACGTTCATCGGGATATAGCCCAAGGGGCCTAGCCGGTCGTCGAAGCCGCGGTAGACCTCCTGCGCCACCGCGGCCTGCCGGTAGCCGAAGCCGACCCGGGCGTCCGGGGCGACGCCGAAATAGCGGGCCGGGCAGCGAAGAAGATCCTCGGCGTGCTGCTGGTCGACGATCACGAGACGCAAGCCGGGAAGGTCGGGCGCCAGATCCGACAGGTTCTCGACCTGGTCGAGGCGCAGGCAGGCCGTGTCGAATTCAGCCTCGATCAGGCTGCAGGTGCGCCGCGTCCAGAACGGACCCGGGCCCAGCACCAGGATCGATACGTGCGACAGGTCGGGTCCGCGCCCGTAATCACCATGGCGAACTCGCACGATCCACCCCCCCTTTTAACGCACCCAACTCAGGTAACCGGCAATCCGGCTACCTCACCTCCCGCACAAGAAATGTCCCCTGTTGATCGGTTTTCTAGCAGATTGTTGCGCCTGTCTCAACGGATGAGTCCACCCACGCGCGCACCGCGGCGCCTCATCGATGGGTCTAGTCATGGCGAACGGATCGGGGTTCGGACCCTTCGACGCAGGCACATCAATCGATCAGGTCAAGGCAGCCGGTTTCCTCAGACCGCATATAAGCCTCTGAAAGTAAAACACTTTATAAGGCAGCCCGGGTCCCTGCCCATCCGGTGAATTGGCAGCGGGGCCGCTCCGGCGCAACCCTGTGGCTCCAACGAAAGAGCGGATGCAGCGGCGATGACGTGCCGGATGGACCGCCGGGTGTGTGCAGAAACGGAAGGGGGGTGTCGCCCAGGGACGGGAAAGGACCACGCGGGGGGTCCGCGACGAACGCATCGACCCTGCAATCCCAGCAACCATCGGTCAGCCGCGCAATCGCCTTGGAGATGACTGGCGATCCGGCCGGCCGCATCTCGAACGGAGTTTCCAGATGAGCAAGCGGAACGGACACCAGAACGTCACCGTCGCCGACTTCGAGGAAGTCAACATCGACGAGATCAACACGACCTTCGACGTCGATATCGACGAGGCCGAAATCCACGCCGACCTGAACGCCCAGGAGCAGACCCAGGACCAGGTCCAGGACGTGAACGTCGTGGATTCGAACGACCAGGACCAGGATCAGACCCAGGACCAGGACCAGGACCAGGCGCAGGATCAGGACCAGGCGCAGGATCAGGACCAGACGCAGTCGGTCGCCGACAGCGGCAACAGCGCCAACGACAACTCGAACCAGATGGCCAACGACATCGACATCTCGATCGGCGACGGAGAGATGCCGTGGTCGGACGATGACGTCGTGGACGTCGACCTGATGGAAGGGGCGTCGATGAACGACGTCATCACCGCGGGTGGTGACCTTGCCTACGATCCGGGCGACGATATCGACCTGTCCGGCGCGCTTGCGGGCGAGGGCAACGATCTCCTGTCGCTGAATTTCCTGACCGCGACGCTCAACGACGACGACGTGCTGCACAATGCCACCGTTTCGAACGACGCCGACTTCAACCAGAACGGCAGCGCCTTCGGAGGCACTGCCACCGCTGCGGAAGGGATCGCGGCCGGCGCGGGCGGCGGCGATTCCGGCCAGGGCGGCATGGCATGGGCTGGTAACGGCGGCAGCGCCGACGCCGAGGGCGGCAAGGGCGATGCCTATGGCGGCGAGACGGGCGATTCCGAGGCCGATGCCACGGGCGGAACCGGCGGCGCGACCGGCGATGCGAACGGCATCGGCGTGGGTCTCGGCTTTTCGGGCGCCAGCACCGAGAGCGACAGCGAAGGCGGTGAAGGCGGCACCAGCGATGCCAGGTCGGAAGCCGACAACGAGACCGACAACGAAGGCGATGTCGAAGGCGACGGCGGCGACAGCGGCAACTCGGACGCGATCGGCGTCGGCGTGGGCCTTGGCCTCGCGGGCTCCGACTCGGAAGGCGAGTCGGAAGGCGGCGACAGCGACTCGGACAGCGATGCAGATTCGGACGGTGATGCCGATACCGACAACGACAGCGACGGCGCCGACGGCGGCGCTTCGGGCGCGATCGGTCTTGGTCTCAACGGGGCGCTCGGCGCGACGAACACCGAAACCGACGACAACACCGGCGGCAGCAACGGCGCGCTCGGCCTGGGCCTCGGCAACAACGAGTCCGATGCCGAGGGCGAGGGCGGCGACGGCGGCGACGGCGGGTTCTCTGGCCTCGTCGAAGCAGCCATCGCGGCGCTGTTCGAAGAGGTCGGAGGCGAGCCGGGCGAGGATGACGGCGATACGGTCGAAGCCTCGACCGGCGGCAGCACCGGCGGCGACGGCGGCGACTCGGCCGGCGGCGACGGCACCGGCGGCACCTCGGACGCGACGCAGGACATCGAGGGCACGGGCGACCAGTCGACCGGCGACGGGCCGAACGTGACGCAGACGAGCGGCGACGCGTCGCCCTCGGCCGACAGCATGCAGGACACCGGGTCGACAGGCGGCGCGGGCGGCACGAACACCGCAGGCGGCAACGCCGATAACTCGAGCGAGGCGAACTCCGCCGCGGACGGGACGGCCGGCGACGGCGGCCCGATCGACACCGCCTCGGAGGCCACGGGCACCGGAACCGGGACCGCCGACACGGCGAGCTCTTCGGGCGACGGCGGCTACAACGACCTGTTCTCCGACAGCGACACCGACGGGTCGGCGGACAGCATGGCCGAGGCCATCGCCGGCTACGGTGGGTCCTCGGGCACCGACGACGACGCGAGTTCGGCCGGGTCGGGCGCGGCGGACACCATGACCGACAGCGGCATGGGCGGCGCGGGCGGCTACGGCTCGGCCATGGGCGGCACCAGCGGCTATTCCCAGGGCATGGCCACGGGCGGCGCGGCCACCGGCGGCGCGGTCGCGGGCGGCGACGCCACGGGCGCCTACACGGGCGACGGCGGCATGGGCGGCGACGCCGGCATGTGGGGCTCGAACAACGGCGACGACGGCTACGTCACCGGCGAGTCCTACGCCTCGGCGGCGGCGGTGGTGGACACGAACGCGTTCAACCAGACCATCGTGATGGGCGCCAACGTGCTGGGCAACACCGTCGACATGACCATGGTCGGCGGCAACATGTCCTCGTCCTACGTGGGCGACGACGACACCTGACGCAGGCGCAGAACGCGGGGCGGGGCCTTCGGGCCCCGCCTGTTTTCCGGTTCAGGTTTGCGTGACGTGCAGCGGGAGCACAAGAATGCTGATTGACCGCACCACCGAGACGATCTCGCATTTCCTCGGTCTCTTCGCGCTGAAGGTCGAACAGGACCGCCTCCGCGACGCCTACGAGGCCTTCACGGCAGAGCGCCGCGAGGCGGACCTTACCCCGGTCGAGCCCGTGGCGCCGGCGGTCGACACCGACCACGACCTCCGCAAGGGCGACGGCGGCCCGAAGGAGCCCCGGTTCCCGGAGGCCCGGGAAGAGACGCGCCTCGACGTGCCGCCGTGGCACGGCACCGCGGGCGCAGAGGACGCGGCGACGGTGCCGCTTGCCGCATCGGGCGGCGAGATCGCGGAGCCGGAGACGCTTCCCCTCCCTCTCCCTCCCCAGCCCCAGCCGTTTCTGCTCGCGGACGCCCCGGGCTCGATCCTGACCGTGACCGTCCAGGTCGCGCGGCTGCACGACAACGACACGCTGGGCGCAGGCCACTTCCGGGACGGGGCGCTTCACGCGGCCGACCTTGCCGCCTGGGCCGGCACCGCCGCCGCGCTGCACGCCCCCGCCGGGCCGGGCGCTGCCGGGATCCCCACGCCGGGCGACGCGCTGGCGCTTCACGCGGCGATGCAGGCCTTCGTGCCGGCCGCCCCCGCGGGCGCGGAGGTCTTCACCGCCCTCGGGCCTGCGACGGCGCAGAGGATCGTGAACGGCGAGGCCGTCGAGGAGGTGCCGGACTGGCAGGACCTCCTTCCCGCCCATCATCGGGACGAGGCCGCGGCAGACGGGCTCGAGGAGTGGGAGCTTCCCGAGGCCTACCGTCCGAACCCCGACGCGCCCGAGGGCCACGAGATCGTGGCGGGCGGCAACCTTCTCGTGAACGAGGCGCAGATCGCGCTGTCCACCATCGACGCGCCGCTGATCGCTGTGGGCGGGAGCTGGATCCAGCTCGACGTGGTCAGCCAGGTGGCGCTCGTCTCGAACCGCGACGAGGGGATCGAGATCGGCGCGGCGGGCGCGACGGAGGTCTACCAGATCGTCGAGGTCGAGACCAAGGCGAAGGCCGCCAAATGGATCGTGCCCGGCGCAGAGGCCGGCGCCCCGCCCGCCCGGCTTTCGGTCGAAATCGTCGCCGGCGATCTCTTCGTGTCGAACCATATCGACCAGGTCATCGAGCTTCTCGACAACGACGCCTTCGCGATGGAGATCCTCTCGGCCAACTCGGCGTGGATCCTTGGCGCCAACATCGTGGTGAACGCGACCTCGCTCGTCACCGCGGGCTTCGGCTACGACCTCATCCTGATCGGCGGCGACTTCGTCTCGATCGACACGATCCACCAGAGCCTCGTCCTGCTCGACGACGACCGGGTGGAGACGGGCGCGGCGGCGGCCGCGCCGGCCCTCTTCGACACGGGTCGCGCAA
>DAINOF010000156.1:0-7047 GCA_036735505.1 Paracoccaceae bacterium | reverse complement strand
CGGCGCGGGCGGAAGCTTTCCTCGGTCGCCCGGATCGTCTCGATCCGGTCGAGCCGGAACTGGCGGAAGCCGGCGCGCAGGGTGCACCATGCGGTCAGCACCAGAACCCGGTCGAGGTACCCGACCAGCAGGGGCAGGACGCGCCGGTTGGTCCTGTTCCCCGCCTCGTCGGCATAGGTCATGTCCACCGCGACTTCGTCCCAGCAGGCCTCGCGCAGGAGGCGGGCGGCCGCGCCGGGCACCTCGCGCCGCTCCTGCCGGTAGATGTGGAGCGCGGCATGCATCGCCTCGCGCTGCTGGCGCTCGGGCAGGCGCGCGACGATCTTGGCCAGCGCCTCGCGCGCCGCATGGGCGAGGTCGGCGTCGCCCGACTGCATGACCTCGCCAAGACCCATCGCCACCGCCTCGATCTCGAGCCGCGTGAAGCTCTGGGGCGGAAGCGCCGGGTCCTCCTCGAGCGTGTAGCCATAGCCCGCCGCGCCGTCGATTCGCGCGCCCGACGCCCGCAGCGTGTCGATGTCGCGGTAGACGGTGCGGGGCGAGACGCCGGTGTCCTGCGCGAGACGGTCCGCCGTCACCGGGGCGGGCAGCGTCCGGAGCGACTGGAGAAGGCGGATCAGGCGGATGCTGCGGGACATGACTGCTGACGGGTTCTGTCAGGAGCTTGGGGTCAGGATGGCCTGACCGCAACCCGGACCGGAGGCCCACATGCTCACCTTCTTCCACGCGCCGTACACCCGCTCGACGGTCGTCCGCGCCGCCATCCATGCCATGGGCGTGGGCGACCGGGTCGAGACGTGCCTCGTCTCGATCCCGCGCGCGGACGGCAGCGGCGGACGCGACCCTGCGAACCCCCATCCCGAGGGCAAGGTGCCCGTGCTGATGCACGATGGCCGGATGGTGTGGGAAAGGCCCGCGATCCTGACCTATCTCTCGGACCTCTTCCCCCATGCCCCGGCGACATGCCCCGTGGGTCATCCCGAGCGGGGCCCGTTCCTGTCCTGGCTGGCATGGTATGGCGGCGTGGTCGAGCCGGTGCTGATCTGCGCGGCCGCCGGCATCTCGCACGACTATCTCACCGCCGGCCTGAGGGGGCCGAAGGAGGTCGCGGCGCGACTGTCGGCTGCCCTGTCCGACGGGCGGCCGTGGCTTCTGGAAAGCGGCTTCAGCGTGGTGGACCTGCTGCTCCATTCTCCCTTCGCGTGGTTTCAGGACATGACGCCCGACGATCCGGCAACCCGGGCATGGGTGGCACGCTGCGCCGACCACCCCAGCGCCCGCGCAGCGGGGAAGGCCGATGCCGCCGACCTTGCGGCCTGAACCGCGCCTCGCGTTGCGCCGCCACCGGCCCCTGCGGACGCCCTCATGGAAGACAGGCGCCCGGCCGCGTGAGATGGTGGAAACTGATTGATTCCAGAGGACCCGCGCCCATGCGCTACGTGATCGCCCTCGACGCGGCCCTGCGGCTCTTCCGCGACCGTGCGGTGCCGCCCGGGGGCGCGAAGCTCGTCGCGCCCACCCTCCTGCGCTCGCAGGCCGTGGCGCATCTCTACGCCGCAGCGCGCCGGGGCGAGATCGACCGCGACGAGGCCCGGGCGCAGCTCGACCACATGCGGGCGCTGAACATCCGCCTGCTCGGCGACCGAGTGCTGCAGTCCTTCGCCTGGACCTTCGCGGAACGGCTCGGGTGGGAGGACACGTTCACCGCCGAATACATCGCCCTGACGAAACTGCAGGCCGATGCCTTCGTCACGCTCGATCCCGATCTCGCCCGCGCCGCCGGCACGCTCGTGCCGCTCGCGACCTATGACGACATGATGGGCCGGAACCGCTAGGCCCCGTCGCGCACGGGTTCCGGCGGCTCGGGGTCGATGCCGCCCCGCCGCAGCCGGTAGCTCGACGGGCTCGACCCGATATAGCGCTTGAACATCCGGCTGAAGAAATAGGGGTCGGAATAGCCGAGTTCGGCCGCCACCCGCTTGACCGAATGCCCCTGGCCCAGCCGGTTCACCGCGAACTCCATCCGCTTCAGCTCGCGGTACTTCTGCGGCGTCATCCCGATCCGGTCGCTGAAGGCGCGGCGGAAATAGTCGCGGTTGAAGCTGACCGACTGCATCGCCTCTTCCACGCCTGACCCCACCGGGTCGGCGGCCAGCCGCGAGGCCACGAACATGATCTGCATCGACAGGAGGTCCTGGCTCTGCGCCGCGTCGGGCGCGGCCTCGCGCCAGCCGAGGAAGGCGTCTTCCAGGAACATGAGCAGGATCACCATGAACTGGTGGTGCTGCATCAGGGTCGCCATCGCGCCCGAGGGGCTCGCGCGGTAGTGCGCGACGAGCGGTCCGAGGACGGACCAGTGCGACAGGCGCACCCGGCGCCTCAGCCGCATCTGGCCGAGCACGTCGTCCCGCCCGAAGAGGTCGAGAGAGAAGTGCTGCGCGACGCCCGTGTAGGTCCTATCCTCGCCACTGTGCTGGCCGCGGAACCGCGTGTAGGCCGGGATCAGCATCGCCTCGCCGGGCGAGAGGACGAACTCGTTGCCCTCGATCCGGTAGCGCCCGCCGCCGGACAGGCAGATCACGAGGTCATGCACCGGATTGACCTTGTCGATCTTCCAGGCGGCGCCGTGCGTCATCTGAATCGGCGGGCGCGCAAGCCTGAGGCCCAGAGCCTGGATCGGCAACCTGGAGACGGAAGCATGTTCGGAAACGTCCATCTTTTTATCTGCAACAGTTCATTTTCTGACGCGCCCCGGCAACATACCCTGTCAGGAAGGTCAAGAACACCGGGAAAAGCCCGAGAAGTACGAAGGGAGGCACGCATCCAGACCGGCATGACTGCGCCGGGACGTGGCCAATCGACCGGATGCGGTGAAAAGATGACGCAAAGCGAACATGAACTTCTTCCTCTGAAGATCGCCTATGTGGGCGGTGGCTCGCTCAACTGGGCACCGGTGCTGATGGCCGATCTCGCCGCCGACACCCGGCTGGCGGCCGAGGTGCGGCTTTACGACCCCGACCTTGCCGCGGCCGAGCGCAACGCGCGACTCGGCGCGCGATTCGCCGAGGTGGCGGCGGGCCGCCCGGCCACATGGCGCGCGGTGCGCGACATCGGCGCGGCGCTCGAAGGGGCCGACGTGGTCGTCGTCTCGATCCTGCCCGGCAGCTTTCAGGACATGGCCGCCGACATCGCCATCCCCGCGCGCTACGGCATCCCGCAGGCGGTGGGCGATACGGTCGGTCCGGGCGGCTTCGTCCGCGCGCTGCGCGCGATCCCGATGCTGCTCGAGATCGGGCACGCGATCCGCACCCATGCGCCCGATGCCTTCGTCTGCAACCTCACGAACCCGATGAGCGTGCTGACCGATGCGCTGTTCCGCGCGCATCCCGGCATCCGGGCCTGGGGCGAATGCCACGAGGTGACCAAGCTCCGCCGCCAGGTCGCCTGGATCGCCAACCAGCGCGTGGGCGAGGCGCGCCACGGCTTCCGCGATGTCGAGGTCGACGTGATCGGGGTGAACCACTTCACCTTCGTCACGGGCATCCGGCTTGACGGGCAGGACATGATGGACGACTGGGCGGCCTTCGCCGATGCCCATGCCGAGCGCGGCTGGCACGAGACCGTCCCGGACAGCGACGACGAGCATGCGCGCTATTTCTCGTCGCGCTCGCGGGTCAAGTTCGACCTGTTCCGCCGCTTCGGCCTGCCGCCCGCGGCGGGCGACCGGCACCTGGCCGAGTTCCTGCCCGCGCAGGACTATCTCGACGACGCGGCGGGCTGGGGCTTTGCCCTGACCCCGGTCGAGTACCGCGTCCGCGACCGGGCCGCGCGGCTCGCGCGGGTCGAGGCGATGATCGGCGGCCAGGTCGCGCCCCTCGCCAAGCGCTCGGACGAGGCGATGCTCGACCAGTTCGCGGCGCTGATGGGGGGCGGGCCTCATGTGTCGAACGTCAACCTGCCCAACCGGGGCCAGATCGGGAACCTCCCCGACGGCGCCTTGGTCGAGACCAACGCGCGCTTCGGCCCGGACGGCATCGTGCCGCTTCCCGCCGGCCGGATCCCGGACCCGCTGGCGAGCGTGATCGCCGACCACACGGCGCGGCAGACGGCGCTTGTCGACGCGGTGGTCGCGGACGACCACGGCGCGCTGTTCCCGCTGTTCGCGTCGGACCCGCTGGTCCGGCCCCTGCCCGATGACGAGGCGCGGGCGATGTTCGCCGAAATGCTGCGCGCAACGGCACGCTGGCTGCCGGCGACGCTGATGGCGGAGGCCGCGTGATGGGGGGCACCAGCAGATACACCGGGCTCGCCTATGTCATGCCCTACATCCTGGGGCTCGTGCTGTTCACGGCCTTTCCCTTCGGCGCGTCGCTCTATCTCAGCTTCACCGACTACAACCTGCTCGACACGCCGAACTGGGTCGGGCTGGAGAACTACGAGCGTCTCCTCACGCGCGACCGCATCTTCGAACGCTCGCTGTCGGTGACGCTGCTCTACGTCTTCATGACGGTCCCGCTGAAGCTCGCCTTCGCGCTCTTCGTGGCGGTGATCCTCAACTACCGGCTTCGGGCGATCAACCTCTTCCGCACCGCCTTCTACGTGCCCTCGATCCTCGGCGGGTCGGTCGCCATCGCGGTCCTGTGGCGTTACATCTTCGCCGACACGGGCCTCGTGAACATGATCATCACGGGGCTCGGCGGCGAGCCTGTGAACTGGTTCGGCGACCCTAACAACGCGCTTTTCACCATCACGCTCCTGCGCTGCTGGCAGTTCGGGTCGGCCATGGTGATCTTCCTCGCCGCCCTCCAGGCGATCGACAACACGCTTTACGAGGCGGCGTCCATCGACGGGGCGGGCAAGTGGCAGATCTTCCGCCACATCACCCTGCCGCTGCTGACGCCGGTGATCTTCTTCAACCTGATCATGCAGACCGTGCAGGCGTTCCAGGAGTTCAACGGCCCCTTCATCATCACCCAGGGCGGGCCGCTGCGGTCGACCTACCTCCTGCCGCTCTACATCTACGACAAGGCCTTCCGAAGCTTCGAGATGGGCTACGCCTCGGCCATCGCCTGGGTCCTGTTCCTGATCATCATGGCGCTGACCCTGATCGCCTTCTGGTCGTCGAAGAAGTGG
This sequence comes from Paracoccaceae bacterium, assembly GCA_036735505.1. Lineage (GTDB taxonomy): Bacteria > Pseudomonadota > Alphaproteobacteria > Rhodobacterales > Rhodobacteraceae > DAINOF01. The sequence goes on along the minus strand of DAINOF010000156.1, from coordinate 1,914 downwards.
GTCTACTACGCCGGCGACAGGAGGGACTGAGCCATGACCCTCGTGCAGCCCGCAAGTTTCGCCCGGGACGCGGACAGCGCCCTGTCCGACCTCGACCGCCGCCGCCAGCGCCGCGAGAAGATCGGGGCGGGCATCCGCTACGCCTTCCTCTGCGCGGTGGGGCTCGTGATGCTCTATCCGCTGATCTGGCTGATCGGGGCGTCCTTCAAGACCAACCAGGAGATGTTCTCGAGCGCCTGGTTCTGGCCGTCGAACCCGACGGTCCAGGGCTATATCGACGGGTGGGAGACCTCGACGCCCTACACCTTCGGGCATTTCTTCCTGAACTCCCTGTGGATCGTGATCCCCAAGGTGATCGGCACCGCGATCTCCTCGACGCTGGTGGCCTACGGCTTCGCGCGGTTCGACTTTCCCGGCAAGAAGATCCTCTTCGCCATCCTGATCGCGACCCTGCTCCTGCCCGACGTGGTCACCCGCATCCCGCAGTACCTGCTGTTCCGGGAACTCGGCTGGCTCGACACCTACCTGCCGCTCTTCGTGCCGCAGTTCCTCGCGTGGGAGGCGTTCTTCGTCTTCATGCTGATCCAGTTCATGCGCTCGCTGCCGCGCGACGTCGAGGAGGCGGCGCGGGTGGACGGCGCCAACACCTTCCAGGTCCTGATCTACGTCGTCGTGCCGATGCTGGCGCCCGCGCTGATCTCGGTCTGCCTGTTCCAGTTCATGTGGACGATGAACGACTTCCTCGGCCCGCTGATCTACATCTCGTCGATCGAGAACTACCCCGTCAGCCTCGCGCTGCGGCTCGCGATCGACACGACCGAGGCGTTCAACTGGAACGAGATCCTCGCCATGACCGTGCTGGCGCTGACGCCCTCGCTGGTCGTGTTCTTCCTCGCCCAGAAATACTTCATCAAGGGCATCTCCACGGGAGGTGTGAAAGGCTGATGGCCGAGCTTCAACTTCGTTCCGTCGAAAAGGTCTATGGCGGCGGCTTCAAGGCCGTCCACGGGATCGACCTCAATGTCGCCGAGGGCGAGTTCATGGTGCTGGTCGGCCCCTCGGGCTGCGCCAAGTCCACCACCCTGCGCATGATCGCGGGGCTCGAGACCATCACCGGGGGCGAGATCCGGATCGGCGACCGGGTGGTCAACGAACTGGTCCCCGGCAAGCGCGGCATCGCGATGGTCTTCCAGAACTACGCGCTCTACCCGCACATGAAGGTGACGAAGAACCTGTCCTTCGGGCTCAAGCTGCGGGGCGAGCCCAAGGCGCGCATCGAGGCCGCGACCGCCCGCGTCTCGGGCCTGCTCGAGATCGAGGAACTGCTCGACCGCCTGCCCAAGCAGCTGTCGGGCGGACAGGCGCAGCGGGTGGCGCTTGGCCGCGCGCTCATCAAGAGCCCCGAGGTGTTCCTGTTCGACGAACCGCTGTCGAACCTCGACGCGAAGCTGCGCGCGGCGATGCGGGTGCGCATCACCGACCTGCACAAGCGCCTGAAGACCGAGGGCCGCCCGGCCACCGTCGTCTACGTCACCCACGACCAGGTCGAGGCGATGACCATGGGCGACCGCATCTGCGTGATGAAGGAGGGCCGCATCATGCAGGTGGCCGACCCCACCACGCTCTACGAACGGCCCGCCAACGCCTTCGTCGCGGGCTTCATCGGCATGCCCGAGATGAACCTCGTCCCCGCGGTGCTGACCCGGCCCGGCGGAACCCCTGCGCTCACGCTCGACGGCCAGACGATCACGGTGGCCGAGGGGCTGGGGCCCCGGCTTTCCGTCCGAGAAGGCCCCGTGATCCTCGGTATCCGGCCCCAGCATCTCGCCGTCTGCGCCGCCGGCACGCCCGACGCGCTGACCGGCGAGATCATGACGGTCGAGTTCATGGGGCACGAGATCAACCTGCATGTGC
>DAINOF010000155.1:0-7064 GCA_036735505.1 Paracoccaceae bacterium | reverse complement strand
GACGCGCCATAGGCGATCTCGCCCCGCGCCTCGGACAGCGGCTTGCCCTGCTCGGCCGTCAGGATCGTGGCGAGGTCCTCCTGGTGCGTCATCATCAGCTCGAACCAGCGCCGCAGGACGCCCGCCCGGTCCTTCGCGGTGCGCGCGGCCCAGGCTTTCTGGGCGACCGCCGCCCTGGCGATGGCCTCGGCCGCCTCGGCCCGGCCCAGCGAGGCCACCTGCGCGATGACGTCGCCGCGGGCAGGGTTCGTCACCTCGAACGTCGCGCCGTCGGCGGCATCGACCCAGTCGCCGGCCAGATAGGCCCTGGTCGCCAGAAGCTCGGGGTCCTTCAGAAGCGCGCGCAGATCGGTGGTGGTGTCGAGCATGATGTCCTCCCTGTCATGGGTTCCCGTCCGGAGTCGCCCCTCTATACGCGCGGGGCCGCCGGACAGAAAGCCGTCAGCGCCCGAAGCGATCCCGCCATGTGGGCGAGACATCGCCGGGCGCGCCCCGGGCGAGCCAGACGGCGCGCGCGATGGCCCGGCTCAGGCAGACCGCCGCCGCATGCCCGATCCGCGCGGCATCGCGCACCGGATCCGCCAGCGGCCGCGCGCCGGTCGAGACGGCGAAGACGATGTCGCCGTCGACGGGCAGGTGCGAGGGCAGCACCGCCCGCGCGATCCCGTCCTGGGCGGCCATCGCCATCCGCCTCAGCGCGGCCTTCGACAGCGCGGCATCGGTGGCCACGACCGCGAGCGTCGTGTGCGTGCCCGGATCGAGCCGGCTGACCGGGAACTCCGCCACCGCGCCGCCCTCGGGCGCGCCCATTCCGCCGAACTCCGCCCCGATCTCGAAGGGCGCCGCCCAGAACCGGCCAGCGGGGTCCACGACGCTCCCCACCGGGTTCACGGCTGCAAGCGCCCCCACCGTCACGCCGCTCTCGAGAACGGCCGAGGCCGAGCCCAGCCCGCCCTTGAGCCAGGCGGCGCGCGCCCCGGTGCCGGCGCCCTCGGTGCCGAGGCCAAACGCCTCCGCCGCCGCCGCGAGGGCCGCCCGGCCGAGCGCGGGATAGGGGCTCTCGGCCCAGTCCTTCGCGCCCCCGTTCGCGAGGTCGAAGAGGATCGCGCCCGGCACGATCGGCACCCGGACGCCGGCCGCGAGAAACCCCCGCCCCTCCGCCCGCAGCCCGGCCACCACGCCCGAGGCGGCGTCGAGCCCATGGACCGACCCGCCCGACAGGACCAGCGCGTCCACCGCCTCGACCATGTTCTCGGGCGCCAGAAGGTCCGTCTCGCGCGTCCCCGGCGCGCCGCCCATGACATGCGCCGAGGCGACGAGCGGCCGTTCCGCCGTCACCACCGTGACGCCGGTCTTCACCACCGCATCCGAGGCATTGCCCACCAGCACCCCCGGCACATCGGTGATCAGGTTGCGCGCCCCCGGCGTCATCAGGCGCATGCGTCGCGCTCCTTCATCTTGGTGCAAATACTCCGGGGGTCCGGGGGCAGAGCCCCCGGCCGCCCTCAGATGCAGCGCCCGCCGTCGACCTCGAGCACCGCCCCCGTCACCATCGAGGCCTCATCCGAACACAGATAAAGCGCCGCGTTCCCCATGTCGCCAGGCGTCGAGAAACGCCCGAGCGGGATGGTGGCGAGGAACCTCGCGCGCATCTCGGGGGTGTCCTCGCCCATGAACGACTTCAGAAGCGGCGTCTCGCCCGCCACGGGGGCCAGCGCGTTCACGCGGATCCCGAAGGGCGCAAGCTCCACCGCCATGGTCTTCGTCGCGGTGATCATCCAGCCCTTGGACGCATTGTACCAGTTGAGCCGGGGCCGGGGCGAGAGCCCTGCAGTCGAGGCCACGTTCAGGATCGCGCCCCGCCCCGCCGCCTTCATCGCGGGCACCAGATGCCGGGCGGTCAGGAACACCGACTTCGCGTTCACTGCCAGAACCCGGTCGAACTCCGCCTCGCTCACCTCCTCCATCGGTTGGGGCAGATGGGTGATGCCGGCGTTGTTCACGAGGATGTCGACCCGGCCCCAGAGCCGCAGCGCCTCGGCCGCCATCGCCGCCACGCTGGCATCGCGCGCCACGTCGGTCTCCCATGCCGTGCCGCCCGTCTCCTCGGCCACGGCGCGGGCGGCCTCGGCGTTCACATCCGCCACCATCACCGCCGCGCCCTCGGCCGCGAAGGCGCGCAGGATCCCCGCCCCGAAGCCCGAACCCCCGCCCGTCACGATCGCCGTCTTCCCCTGAAGCCGCATTCTGCCCCTCCGCCCCGTCATCCCGCACCAGACACGAGCCGGGGGCAGCTTTCAATCCCGCCCGCGCGCCCCATATGGCCCCCATGAGCCTCGACTGGACCCTCGGCACGATCCTGCCCCTCCTGCTTCTGGCCGGCGCGGGCGCGGCGGTGCCGGCGGCGCTCTACCGGCTGCACGGGCCGAGGCTCAGCGCGCTGGCGCTCAACCTTCTCGCCTCGGCGCTGATCCTGATCCTCGCGGGCGGCGCGGTCTTCGCGGTGCTCTATGCGCTTCAGGGCGCGGACCTGTCGCGCCGCCCCGGCGCCGCTCTGCTGCATTTCCTGCGCCTCGGGCTCTCCTCGGTCCTCGTCTGGCTTCCGGTGCTGCTGCTGACCGGCATCGCGCTCGGCCAGCGGTCCGAGGCGCGGCTCGCCAAGCTGCGCGAAGCGGCCGAGGCGCGGCAGGAGGCCCGTGTCATCCGGCTGGAAGATCGGGTAGACAAGGCGCAGAACCGCGCCGGGGGCCACCCATGACCACCTTCAAGTGGACGATCCGCATCCTCCTTCTGCTGATCGTCGCCGCCTTCCTGCACTACACGCTGCCGCAGCGCGACATCGTGCGGGTGGCCGGCATCTATACCGAACGCCAGGATTTCAGCGATCTCGGCTTCACCCGCCTGTTCTGGAAGAACACGACCGGGTCCGACGCCGCCATCGTCTCGCGCGACGTGCAGTTCATCCAGGCGGTGACGCCCAGGGGCCGGCCGCGCGTCTACCGCAACCAGGACACCGGCTGGGGCTGGCCGCCCTACTTCAAGTTCGACACCGCGAACCTGCAGACCCGCGCGGCCGACCTCGTCTCGAGCGCCGAGGCGCCGCGCTGGGCGGTGATCACCCATTACGGCTGGCGCAACGAGGTCTTCTCGATCTTCCCCAACGCCATCTCGATCCGGCCCGTCGCAGGCCCCGACGTGCGCATCGTCCCTTGGGTCAACATCGTGATCCTCGCCGTGCTCGCCGGTCTCGCGATCTGGTTCTGGACCGCCTTCCGCCGCTTCAAGGAGCGGCGGGTCAACGCGGCGATCCAGGGCGCCTCCGACGCGCTCGACAGTCTCGAGCGGATGGACGACGTCGCCCGCGGGCGGTTCTGGTACTGGTGGGACCGGACCTTCCGGCGCCGCGGCTGACCTAGTCGATCAGCGTCGAGGCGACGCCCGCGCCGCCGCCCAGCACGGCGCCGGTTCCCACGTCGCCGTCGAGCACGAGCGCGGTGCCCGCGCCCGCGGCGGCTCCGGTCACGCCGCGCTCGAAGGCGGTGTCGCCGCAGGCGGCGAGAAGGATCAGGCTTGCGGCGATGAGAACGGTTCTGGTCATGCGGATCTCCTGTGCTTTGCGCACCAACGGGACCCGCCGCCGCTTCGTTCCGTCAGCCGCCCGCCCGCGCGCCGAAGATGGCCGAGCCCACGCGGACATGGGTCGCGCCACGTGCGATGGCGGCCTCGAAGTCGGCGCTCATCCCCATCGAGAGCCCCGTCAGGCCGTTGCGCGCCGCGATCCCGGCGAGCATCTTGAAATGCGGCTCGGGTGGCTCTTCCTCCGGGGGGATGCACATGAGCCCGGCCACGGGCAGCGACAGCGCCCGGCACTCGGCCACCGCCGCGTCGGCCGCGTCGGGCAGGACGCCCGCCTTCTGCGGCTCGGCGCCGGTGTTCACCTGCACGAAGAGGTCCGGGCAGCGCCCGGTCTCGTCGGCGAGGCGGGCGATGGTCTGGGTCAGCTTCGCACGGTCGACCGAGTGGATCGCCTCGAACAGCTCCATCGCCTGCCGCGCCTTGTTGCTCTGCAGGGGCCCGATCAGATGCACCTCGACGCCGGGGAAGCGCGCGCGGAACGCGGGCCACTTGCCCGCCGCCTCCTGCACCCGGTTCTCGCCGTAAAGCCGGTGGCCCGCCTCGAGCACCGCTTCGACCCGGTCCTGCGGCTGGACCTTCGACACGGCGATGAGCCGCACCGAGCCCGGCGCGCGACCGGCCAGGCGCTCGGCGGCGGCGATGCGGTCACGGATCTCGTCAAGCGACATGGGGCGCGGTACCTCTGGCGGACGGGCCACAGAAGCCACAGCCGCGCCCGGAAGGGAAGCCGCATCCGTCAGGATCGGCGACAGCAGATGACCCGCGAAACCGGAGGGCACGACCCGCAGGATCCAGATCGCCGGCCGGCCGAGGAACGCCCCCCACAGGCCGACCGCCACCATGGCGACGACATGGTCCCAGCCGAAGATCGGCTACAGGAATCCGAGGACGGCTGGATCGCGCAACGCCGCATCGGCCGGCTCGAAGTCGTATCCGCCGAAGAACCGCACGCCGATGCGCGGGCCGGTCGTGGCGCGGACCGCGCGCCGCTTCATGGCCTCGGCGCTCGGGGCTCGGCTGCATCGGGGTGACCTTGCCCCAGAAGTTGACCTCCTCCGCGGTTGCGAGCGCGGTGTGCGAGTCGGTCGATCCGATCATCCCGAACTTGCAGGGGTTCGTGCCGAACTCCTGTTCAGGCTGCATGCCCAGTCGGCCTTCGCTGTCGGGTGTCCAGGGACTTCGATCTCGATGGTTCGCTCGGTCTGGCCCTGAACGACAACGGGAAGAGCTATGCCTACTTCTACGTTGGGCAGAGCTTCTGACGGACCAGACACGGCGGCCTGGGCGGAGGCGTCCATGTCGCCGACGACCCCGGCAGGGTCCCCGAACCCCCCATGACAGGGAACCCCGAGGGTCACCCGGCCCGCGACATGCCCTAGCGCGAGAAGTAGCCCGCGCCAGCCCCGAGGGCGAGGCCCCAGGGCGCACTCGCGCCCAGCACGAGCGCCGTGCCCGCGCCGATCCCCGCGCCTGAGGTCGTCCTCTCGACCGGCGTGTCGCCGCAGGCGGCGAGGGCGGCGAGCAAGGCCAGCGCGCCGAAGCGTTCCTTCATCTGGATGTTCTCCCTGCCCTCGTGTCTGTCCCGGAAATGAAAAGAGCGGGTCAGGGCCCGCTCTTTCCTCGCTCGATCCCCGTAAGGATCAGAAGCTGAACGAGATACCGAAGTCGAACGCGTCGTCGTCGACACCGGCGAATTCGGCGTCAACGTAGCCGCCTTCGAGAGTCGCGCCACCGCCGAGGTCGTAGGCCGCGCCGATACCCCAGGCTTCGCCGTCAGCGGCAACCGCGCCCGAGAAGTCGAGCGTCGCGTAGAACGCCGTCACGGTCGTCGCGCCGAAGGCGTAGTCAACCGAAACCTGCGCCTGCTCGAAGTCGACACTGCCCGCGGGCAGGTCGATTTCGGCCTGGCCGTAGTTCAGCTGGCCGGTGAAGCCGCCGAAGGTCGCGCTGACACCGCCGATGATGTGGCTGGCGTCGGTGCCGGCCGGAAGGGTGATCACGGCGGACGGGTCGTCACCGCCCCAGACCTCGAGATCGGTTTCCGCATCGTAGCCGACCGATTCGTATCCGAGGCCGAAGTCGAAGCCGCCGAAGGAACCGCTCAGCGCGACGCCGTAGGTTTCATTCGACCCGGTCGGGTTGTCGGCCGAGATGTGCACGCCGAAGTCGCCGAACGAGTAGTCGTAGCGCATCGCCGGACGGTTGGCGTTCGAGAGGTAGATCGATTCGTTCACGTCGCCGAGGCCCGTCAGACCGACGCCCGAGACGTCGCCGACCGCCGCTTCCGGGGCGCCGGACACGTCACCCATGGTGAGCCTGCCGAAGTCGCCGGAGATGAAGACCGAACCGGCGGTGCCGGAGTTGCCGCCGCCAGCGTTGTCGGCGCGGATCGAGCCGCCGAACGCCAGGCCGCCATCGGTTTCGCCGGAGCCGGTGAAGGCGATCCGGATCCGGCTGGTGAAGCCGAGATCATCGGCAGCGTCCGTGGCGAGGTCGAGCTTATCGATGACACCCATCCGTCCGCTTCCGCCGACGGTCACGTCCGCCGCCGCGACGCTCGCCGAAGCGACAAGCGCGGTCGAAGCAAGAAGAAGATTTTTCATTTCGTTTCCCTCGTGTTTCAAAGGTGCATCTCAGACGAATCCCGCCTGAGTACGACATCGTAATGCGCCCACTTTCCGGTTCGTTTCAAGGAGACCCACCCGCGCCCGGGAACAAGGTCCGGTTCATGGTGCACCGATGCCACAGTCGCCGGATCGGTCCCTCGTCCCCTCGGCGCGCGCCTGGCCGAAAGGTCTTGAGGCGGCCGGGGCGAGCCGATACCTATGCGCTCCGGAACTTGCGGGAGGCAGGCATGATCATCCGACATTCTTCCCGGCTCGCGCTTCTTGCCGCCTCGTTCGCCCTGCTCGCCGGCTGTTCCGGCAATCAACTGACCGCGGAAGATGCGATCCGCGAGCAGCAGGCCTACCTGCTTGGCCAGGATCCCGACGTCGAGCAGACCTCCATCCTCAGCCTGCTGTCCGACGGCGACGCCCCCAACGTCACCGTGTCGGTGAACCGCTATATCTGGAACGCCGCGCTCGACATCCTCGACTTCATGCCGATCCAGTCGGCCGACCCCTTCACCGGCGTCATCGTCTACGGCTTCGGCGCGCCCCCGGGCGGCGGCCAGGCCTATCGCGCCACCGTCTTCGTGCGCGATCCCGCGCTCGACGCCCGCTCGCTCAACGTGGCGCTCGTGGGCCGGTCGGGCCCGGCGAGCACCGAGACGGTGCGCGCGATCGAGGACGCCATCCTCACCCGCGCCCGCGAGCTGCGCATCCGCGACTCGCGCCTCTGAGCCTCAGGGCCAGAGCCACCGTGCATAGGCGACATAGGCTGCCAGAAGGACGCCGCCCTCGGCGCGGCGAAGCGTCCGTCCGGTG
>DAINOF010000154.1:0-7068 GCA_036735505.1 Paracoccaceae bacterium | reverse complement strand
TGCCATGAACAGGGCAGACCGGCGAGGGTCTATGTGATCATCCGGGATGGAACACGTACGAGCAGGTCAACGCAGTCCTTCCAGTTCATGTCGCCTCTGCTTCAGGAGAATGCCACGCCTTCCGGCTTTGAGCTTCGCACGGCCTACGGTTTCCGCCAACCAATAGAACGCGAAGAGCGGGTGCTGTGACATAGGAACAAGCCACGAGACTTCGGCTGAGGCAGGGCCAACCAAGCATTTTTGGCATGTGGGGCTCTTTGTGGGGTAGCCCGTCAAGACCCAAGATTTAATCAATAAAATCAATGGCATATGGCGGAGCGGGAGGGATTCGAACCCTCGAGACGGTTTCCCGCCTACACACTTTCCAGGCGTGCGCCTTCGACCACTCGGCCACCGCTCCAACTTTCGCTTCCTAGCGGCGCGGCACGAAGGCCGCAAGAGCCCGCGCGGCGGGTTGCGGAGCCGCCTCTTCCCGCGGCATGCTCGGGCTGGGGTCGCGCAATCTGTCTGCGGCCACAGCGCGGGGGCGCTCCGGCCAGATGCGAGACGACCTCGGCGCCGCGCGCCTCGTCAGGCCATCGCGTCTCTCGCCGACGAGATCGACGCGCGCGCCGCCCGGGCGCTCTGGGAGGCCGCCGCCGCCGCCCCGGGTCCCGCGGCGCAGGTCTGGCTTCACGGCGACCTCAAGGCAGACAACCTGATCGCGCGCGCCGGCGCGCTTGCAGGCGTGATCGACTGGGGGCTCGCGGCGGTGGGAGACCCCGCGGCGGACCATGCCGCCGCCTGGACCTGGGTCGATCCGGCGGCGCGCGACATCTTCCGCGCGGCGCTCGACCTCGGCGCGGCGGACCCGCTTCGGGCGCAGGGCTGGGCGCTCCATGGTGCGGCGATCGCGCTCGCCTTCTATCGTGGCGGCGGCAACGACGCGCTCTGCCGCCAGTCGCGCCGCATGCGCGCGCGCCTCGGCCTCATGGGCTGATCACTCGTCGAGATGGAGATAGACCCGCCGGTTGCGGGCGCCCTTCTTCTCGATCTTGCCGAGCCTCAGCCGCCCGATCTCGCCGGTGCGCGCCACATGGGTGCCGCCGCAGGGCTGGAGGTCGACCTGCTCGGCCCCGGTCCCGATCCGGATCAGCCGGACCCGTCCCTGCCCCGTCGGCGGCTGCACCGACATGGTCTTGACGAGCGACGGGTTGGCCCGCAGCCCCTCGTCGGTGATCCAGTCCTCGACCACCGGCAGGTCGGCCTCGACAAGGTCGTTCAGCGCGGCCTCGAGCGCCTCCTTGCCGTGCGGGCTCTCGGGCATGTCGAAGTCGAGCCGCCCCTTGTCGGGCGCGATCGACCCGCCGGTGACGGGCAGAGGGATGACCACCGACAGGAGGTGCAGCGCGGTATGGACCCGCATGTGCCGGTGCCGCCGGCCCCAGTCGAGCGCCTGCACCACCGGCGCGCCCTCGGGCGGCATCGCGGCCGCCTCGCCGGGGATCAGCACGATGGCCTCTCCCTCGCCCTTCACCGTCGTCGCGATGGCGATCTCGCCGCCGCTCCAGCGCACCACGCCCGCGTCGCCCGGCTGGCCGCCGCCCGTGGGATAGAACAGCGTCCGGTCGAGGACGAGCCCGCCTTCGGGGGTCAGCGCGACGACGGTGGCCTGGGCCTCCTTGGTGTAGGGCGCGCTGCGGTACAGCTGTTCGGTCATGTCTGCTCTCCGTCCTGCTCGGCGGCGGCCTCGATCCCGTCGGGCTCGGGGCGCAGCGGCGCGCGCCGCCTGCTTCGTGCCGGCTTCGGCACGACGCCCGTCGCGATCGCGTCCACCGGCACGGCCTTCACCGGGGCCAGCGCCTCGGGGTTCCTCAGCCAGATGTCGCGCTGCGCGAAGGGAATCTCGATGCCCTCCTCGCGGAACCGCTCGGCGATCCGGTGGTGCATCTCGGTCTTCACCGCGAGAAGCGTGGTGACGTCGAACAACATGGCGCGGACGCGGAACTCGAGGCTGTCGGCGCCGAAGCCCATGAAGTCGACGCCCGGCTCGGGGAAGGCCATCACGCCCGCCTGCGCCTTCGCGATCTCGAGCAGGATCTGCTGCACCTTCCGCGTGTCCGAGCCATAGCCGACGCCCACCGTCACCACCGCGCGGCCCACCTGGCTGCCGCGGGTCCAGTTGGTGACGGTGCCGGTGATGAAATCGCCGTTCGGCACGATGAGCTGCTGGCGGTCGAAGGTTTCGATCACGGTCGAGCGCACCGAGATCTGCTTGACGATCCCCATGTTGCCGCCGACCTCGATCCAGTCGCCCTCGCCGATCGGCCGCTCGATCAGCAGGATGAGCCCCGCGACGAAGTTCTCGATGACGTTGCGCAGGCCGAAGCCGATGCCGATCGACAGGGCCGAGATGACGAAGGCGAGGGCCGTCAGGTCGATGCCCCCCGCGGTGATGGCCAGCACGCCCGCCACCGCGATGCCCACATAGCCCACGCCCGAGGCGATGGCGTTCTGCGCGCCCGCGTCCATCCGGGTCCGCGGCAGGACCGAGGACTTGAGTGCCGCCTGCAGAAGCCGCGTCACGAGCAGCGCGAAGGCGAAGACGAGAACGACGGTCAGGACGTCGCCGGGCGTGATCCGCGCGCCGCCGAGCGTGAAGCCCTCGGTGAAGCGGGCGTAGAACTCCGACAGCTCGGACGGGCGCGCGCCCCAGACCAGCGCCAGGACCGGAACGGCCGCCACGGCGAGCGCGAAGTTGATCAGGACCGGGAACAGCGCCCGGCCCGCCTCGTCGACCGGCGTCCGCGTGGCGATGGCATAGAGATCGCGGATCGGCACCTGCAGCGCAAGGAACAGCGCGATCAGCCCCAGCGTCAGCGCCGTCGGCCGCATCAGTGCCTCGGCCGCGTTGACATAGCCCGCAAGCGCGAGAACAGGGCCCGCCACCGCAACCACGCGAAGCGCGACGGCCGCCATCCCGGTCAGGCGGTGCAGGAACAGGCTCTCGGCCGCCTCGGCCGAGGGCGCGGCCGCACGGAGCACCCGCGCGAGCCGCCAGTAAAGCACGGCGAAGGCGGCGAAATAGGGCAGGAACAGGACCGCCCGCGTGCCCTGGTCGATCTCGGCGAAGTGCGAGACCTCCTGCAGGATCGTGCCGAGGCCCAGCACGATGCCGATCCCCACCGCGATCCGCCGGGCCCGCGCGCCCTCTGCCGCCTCGAGGCCCATCAGCGCGGGCGCCTCGCCCGGCGGGAAGAGCCGCCCGGCGAGCCAGAGCGCGGCGAAGGTCGTGGCGAGAAGGCTCGCGAGACCGGCGGCAAGGCGCGTGGTCCGCTCGCCCGCCAGCCCCGAGGCGATGACGGCGACGATCAGAAGGATGGCGCCCACCACCGGCAGAAGCAGCTGCCCGAGCGACAGGACGAAGACCAGCGACGCCCGCGCCTGCCGCCGGTGCGCGGCGTTCCCGAGTCCCCGCATCCAGACCCGCCCCCGCAGCAGAAGGAGCGCGCCCAGGATCAGAAGCGTGACCCAGGCGATCGCCGTCTGCTCGGTCGCCTCGCGCCGGTCGGCATCGGCAAGCCGCGCGCGGACCTCGGCGCCGATCGCGCGCCCCGCACCTGCCAGCGACGCCGCCGCCTCGGGCAGGGCCAGGGGCCGCAGCGGCGAGGGCGCGCGCTCGAGCAGCGCCTCGTTCTGGCGGGACCGCACGATGGCGTCGATCTGCGCGACGAGCCCGTTTGACCGGTTGAACGCCTCGGCCGCGTTGACCCGCGGCACCTGCGCCGCGCCGAGAAGCAGGTTCAGCTCGGCGCGCCTCTCGGCGATCTCCTCGGGCTCGCCCTGGCCGGCGGCGGCATCGGGCGGCGGCCCGAGCGCGTCAAGCTGCCCCTGCAGCCGGTCCACCGTCGCCTGGTTGGCGCTTTCGGCCGCGAGGAAGAGGCTCCTCCAGCCGACGAGTTCGGCCCGCACCGCCTCGAGATCCGCGTCCGGGGTGTCGGACGCGACCACCAGCGCCTCGGCCCTCGTCGCCACGGCTTCGAAGGCGGCGAAGTCGAGTTGCGGCAGGCTCTGCGCGAACGCCCCGCCGGCCAGCGCGAGGACGAGCAGCAGGGCGCCCGCCAGCCGCCTCATTCGTCGAAGACGAGCGGCAGCGCGCGCGGCGCCCGCTCCATCCAGGCGGGCACCGGCAGGCCCTTGGACCGCAGGAAGTCGGGGTTGTAGAGCTTCGACTGGTAGCGCGTGCCGTAGTCGCAGAGGATCGTCACGATCGTGTGCCCCGGCCCCATCTCGCGCGCCATCCGCATCGCACCCGCCACGTTGATGCCCGACGACCCGCCCAGGCAGAGCCCCTCGTGCTCCAGCAGGTCGAAGACGATGGGCAGCGCCTCGGCATCGGGGATGCGACAGGCGAAATCCGGGGTGAAGCCCTCGAGGTTGGCGGTGATCCGCCCCTGCCCGATGCCTTCGGTGATCGACGACCCCGGGCTCTCGAAGACCCCGCTCGTGTAGTAGCTGTAAAGCGCCGCGCCCTCGGGATCGGCGAGCCCGATCTTCACCTCCTTCGGCTGAAGCGCCAGCGCCACCCCCGCGATGGTCCCGCCCGAACCCACCGCGCAGACAAAGCCGTCGACCGCTCCGCCGGTCTGGTCCCAGACCTCGGGTCCCGTCGTCTCGACATGCGCCTGCCGGTTCGCGACGTTGTCGAACTGGTTGGCCCAGATCGCCCCGTTCGGTTCGCTTTGGGCAAGCCGCTCGGCCAGACGCCCCGAATAGCGCACGTAATTGTTGGGATTGCGATAGGGCACCGCCGGCACTTCGACAAGCTCGGCGCCCGCAAGCCGCAGCATGTCCTTCTTCTCCTGGCTCTGTGTCTCGGGGATGACGATGACCGTCCGAAACCCCATCGAGGCACCCACCAGCGCGAGCCCGATCCCGGTGTTGCCCGCCGTCCCCTCGACGATGGTGCCCCCGGGCCTGAGCGCGCCCCGCGCCACCGCGTCGCGGATGATGTAGAGCGCGGCGCGGTCCTTGACCGACTGGCCGGGGTTCAGGAACTCGGCCTTGCCGAGGATCTCGCAGCCCGTCGCCTCGGACGGGCCCGTCAGCCGGATGAGCGGCGTGTTCCCGATGCTGTCGGCAAGATCGGCCCTGATCGTCATGCCCTGTCCTCCGGCGCCCCTCCCCTCTCTAGAAGGGGGGCCGCACGAACTCAAGCAAGCTCGGCCAGCCGCGCGCGGTTGAGCGCCGTCCAGAGCAGCAGTGTCGTCAGCGGGACCACCGTCGCCTCGCCCGTCTCGCAAAGCCTGAGTGCGGCGTCGAGCGTCAGGACATGGGTGCGGATGTCCTCGCCCTCGGCGTCGAGGCCGCCCGGACCCATGTGCGTCTCCTGAAGGTCGCAGAGTCCCACGAACATGTGGAAGAACTCGGTCGTGGCCCCGGGCGAGGCATAGCCGCCCGGCACCGGGACGAGCCGGCGCAGCTTGAGCCCCGCCTCTTCCTCCGCCTCGCGCCGCGCGCAGTCCTCGGGGCTTTCGCCCGGATCGACGAGCCCCGCCACCGGCTCGAAGGTCCAGGGCCAGGCGTCGCCGCGCCGCCAGGGCCCGGCGCGGAACTGCTCGAGCAGCACCACCCGGCCGGTCGCAGGGTCGTAGGGCAGAACGAGTGCCGCATCAGTGCCGATGAAGACCTCGCGCACCGCCTCGATCCGCCCGCCCGCGAAGGACGGGTGGCTCAGCCGAAGCTCGTCGAGGGCGAAGAAGCCGTCATGCCTGCGCCGCACATGCCGCGCCTCGACGGCCTCGCGCCCCGGCCCGGCCCGCACCTCGGCCGGCGCGCGCGCATCCCCGGCCAGAAGCCGCGACCAGGCCCGCGCGCGGTGGCGCGGATAGCGCGCGGCCATCTCGCCCCCCGAGAAGCGGCCATAGCCCGCCATGCATTCCGCCGCCGCGTGCAGCGTGATCGCGCCCCAGCGCGCCTCCCAGAGGGCAAGGTCGAAAGGCCCACAGGCCGTCCAGCCGTTCTCGGCGGGGAAGAACGCACCCGCAGCCGCCGGTCCCCGCTCCGTCTCCACCTCGACTGGCTCGACCGAATAGAGTGGACCGCCCTCGAAGAACGCGAGGCGGTCAAGATCCTCGGGCCAGAACCCCTCGGCCAGAACCCCCTCGGCGCGCGCGCCCGGCTCGCGCAGGATCATCGGATAGCACTCGCCCTCGATCCAGCGCGCCGCGTGGTCGTGGAGGCGTGCGGGCGTCATCGAGACGCGCGCGGCCCCGGCGGGCCCCAGCACGAGGTCGAGAAGCGGACGGTGGCGAAGCGTGCCGTAGAAGAACAGCGCCGGCCCGGGGGTCATGGATAGCGCCGCGCCACCTGTTCGGTCAGCCAGCCGAAGAAAAGCGAGCCGACGACGAGGCTTCCCACGATCGTGGGCGTGGCCATCAGGCGCGCATAGTCGACCATCATCATGCCCATGCTCTGCAGCGCCTGCCCGGGCCCGCTGTAGCGCAGCTTCATCGAGGCCTCGATCATCAGGTAGCCCGACCAGATCAAGAGGCACCAGAACACCGTGATCGCCGCCGTGGTCAGCCCATAGCCCAGCGACGTCCGCATCGACTGCCCTGCCCGGGCGCCCATGATCGTCCATCCCATGACGGCGCCGACGACCGCGTTCAGCGGCGCGAACAGCCCGTCCTGCGTGCCTTCGGGGAACAGCGGGCGCACGAGGTCCGAGGCGAACCACGCGAGGAAGCAGAACAGGATCGCTCCGACAAGTCTGGACGCAGTGGGCATTTCACGCAGGTCTCTGCACGGTCATCTGGGTCACGTCGCAGTTTCGGCTCTCGAAGGCCGCCGCGCAAGACGTGAGGTAGTAATTCCACATTCTTCTGAAACGGTTGTCGAATCCGAGCAACGCTATTTCGTCCCAACGCCCGTTGAAGACGTCGTGCCAGCGCCGCAGCGTCTGGCTGTAGCTCGGCCCGAACTCGATCGACCGCGCCACGGCGAGCCCCGCCTTCTCGACCTCGGCGCGAAGCACCTTGGGTGCGGGCAGCATGCCCCCCGGAAAGATGAACTTCTGGATGAAGTCGA
>DAINOF010000153.1:0-7079 GCA_036735505.1 Paracoccaceae bacterium | reverse complement strand
AGATTCCCCACTGCTGCCTCCCGTAGGAGTCTGGGCCGTGTCTCAGTCCCAGTGTGGCTGATCATCCTCTCAAACCAGCTATGGATCGTCGGCTTGGTAGGCCATTACCCCACCAACTACCTAATCCAACGCGGGCCGATCCTTCTCCGATAAATCTTTCCCCCGAAGGGCGTATACGGTATTAAACCCAGTTTCCCGGGACTATTCCGTAGAGAAGGGCACGTTCCCACGCGTTACTCACCCGTCCGCCGCTAGCCCCGAAGGACTCGCTCGACTTGCATGTGTTAAGCCTGCCGCCAGCGTTCGTTCTGAGCCAGGATCAAACTCTCAAGTTGAAAGCCGGTTGCCCGGCTATCCTTGACGTTCGAACCTCTGCACATCATCCCGGCCGGCTAAGACCGGGATAGTCATCTGTCTGATGTACATCGTTCCAAGGGAACGAAGTCCGTCAAACAGTGAAGCTGACACTTCCATCATCGGCCGAAGCCTAGGAAGGTTGATATGCAGTCGTCGATCCATCGAAACGGACCAAACCGCCCACATATCTCTTCAGTTACCAGCGATTTCAAAGAGCGTAGAGACAAAACAGACTGAGTGCGCCCTATCTTCTTCGGCGCGCCCCGCCTCTGTCGTCTCTGTTTTTGTTCCCGTCTGGCGTCGCCGCCGTTCGGTGAAGGGGTATTTACGGAGAGCGGCCGGGGTCCGCAAGAGGTTTTTTCCCGGAACATGACATTTTTTTGGAGGTCCCGCTTTGTCCCTCAATATCATGGGGTTGACCGTTCGTAGACCGCAAGCGGCACGCCCAGGCGGGCACTTGGACCGGGCCCCTGGCGGCCCGACTCGGGCCGGATCCGGCCTTGTCCACAAGGGTTTCCACAGACTCGGGCCCTGCCCTGCACGGGGAATCCGCAACCGGGCAGCGCGACTCGCCCGTCAGGCCCGCGCGACTCGCCGCGCCGTGCGAATCCGCGCCGCGAGCAGCGCGAGGATCGCCCCCAGGTACAGCATGGGCTCGATCTGCCAGCCCTTCGCCAGCATCACGAAATGCACCGCGCCCAGCACCGTCGCCGGGTAGGCGAGCCAGTGAACCCGCCGCCACGCCGCCGCGCCCAGCCGCCGCACCGACCAGTCGTTCGAGGTCAGCGCCAGCGGAATCAGCAGGACGAATCCGACCATGCCGATCGTGATGTAGGGGCGCTTGACGATGTCGGCCCAGATCCGCGCAGGGTCGCGGATGTCGAGCACGAGCCAGACCAGAAGGTGACAGGCGACATAGTAGAAGGCGACAAGCCCGATCGCGCGCCGGAACCTCAGAAGCGACACGCCCGTGAAGCGTCGCAGCGGCGTGACGGCAAGCGCCAGGATCAGCGCCTGAAGGCCAAGTTCGCCCAGCCGATGCTCGAGCTCCTTGATCGGCTCGACCCCCAGCCCGCCGGTAAGGCCGAGATAGAGGAACCAGACCGGCGGCAGCGCGCCGACAAGGTAGACCGGCCAGACCGGCAGCTTGCGAAGCGCACCGTTCGCCGCGGCCGCGACGCCGCTCATCGTGCGCAGGCGGCCGACCGCGGCCGCATTCAGAAGAACTGCCCGAGGTCCATCCCGGCATAGAGGCCGGCGACCTCCTCGGCGTAGCCGTTGAACATCAGCGTGGGTTCGCGCGGCGCGAACAGCCCGCCGCCCACCCGCCGCTCGGTCGCCTGGCTCCAGCGCGGATGGTCGACCTCGGGGTTCACGTTGGAATAGAACCCGTACTCGGTCGGCTGAGACGCGTTCCAGCTGGCGTAGGGCTGCTCTTCGGTCAGCGTGATCCGCACGATCGACTTGATCGACTTGAAGCCGTACTTCCACGGCACCACCAGCCGGATCGGCGCGCCGTTCTGGTTGGGGATGTCCCGCCCGTAGATGCCGGTGGCCATGATCGTGAGCGGATGCATCGCCTCGTCGAGCCGCAGCCCCTCGCGATAGGGCCAGTCGAGCACCGGGAACCTGAGGCCCGGCATCTCCTCGGGGCGCATCACCGTCTCGAAGGCCACGTAGCGCGCCGAGGGCTGCACGCCCACGCGCGCCAACAGGTCCGCCAGCTCGAACCCGTTCCACGGGATCACCATCGACCAGGCCTCGACGCAGCGAAAGCGGTAGATCCGCTCCTCGATCGCCTGCCCCTGCAGGAGATCGGCAAGGTCATAGGTCCCCGGCCGCTCCACCAGGCCGTCGACGACGATGGACCAGGGCGCAGTCGTCAGCCCTTGCCCATACCGCTTGGGGTCGCCCTTGTCGGTGCCGAACTCGTAGTAGTTGTTGTAGCTCGTGATCTCGTCCCATGTGTTGGGCTCGAGCTCCTGGGCCCGCGCCGGACCCGCGGCCGCAGCCAATCCCGCGGCACCCGCGCCCGCGAGAAGCTGGCGGCGGTTCATCCAGACCGCCTCCGGCGTCACGTCCGACCACTTGAGCCTGCTCCTGTAGCGTCCGGCCATTCCGCGCCTCCCTGTTCACGCGTGAGCTTGGCCGAGGATATGGCGCAGGCCAAGCGAAAGTCGCGATGCTCACGCGCCCGTGCGCGGGATGTGAAGGTTCTGCGACGAACGGAGGCCCAAACCTCACGCGGAATCAAACATTTGTGACTGGAAACGGAGAGGCCGGCGGGCTTAGCCGCGCACACCCATACGTCAAGCGGCATCGGCGGAAACCCCCGCGGATCCGGCGCCGCATCCTCTGCGTAGGCTTGTTGATGCCACTCACGAGCATCTGAACATATCGGAGGATCTCACATGTTCCGCACGACGCTTTTCGCGCTCGCTGCCTCGACGACTCTTGGCGGCACCGCCTTCGCGGCCGACATCGTCGACACCGCCGTCTCCGCCGGCTCGTTCACCACGCTGGTCGCGGCCGTCGAGGCCGCCGGTCTCGTCGAAACCCTCAAGGGCCCGGGCCCGTTCACCGTCTTCGCGCCGACCGACGAAGCCTTCGCCGCGCTGCCCGCGGGCACCGTCGAAAGCCTGCTGCTTCCCGAGAACCGCGATACGCTCGTCGCGATCCTCACCTACCATGTCGTCCCCGGCGCGGTGATGTCGGGTGACCTCTCGAACGGCATGGAAGCCGCGACCGTTCAGGGCGCGCCCGTCACGATCATGACCGACGGTGGCGTCACGGTGAACGGCGCCAACGTCGTCACCGCCGACATCGCGGCCGACAACGGCGTGATCCACGTGATCGACGCCGTCATCCTGCCGCCGGAAGGCTGATGAAGTCGCGGAGGCGGCACAGCCGCCTCCGCACCTCCCTCCGGCCCGACGGCCGCCGTCTCGCGAAAGCGTCGACATGCCCCTTTGCGGATGACCCCGGGAGGCTTAGAAGGGGCTCCCGCAAGACCACCGCCGGAGACCCGCGTGACCGCCACCCTGACCATCCGCGCCGCCCGCGACCGCGACGCCGAGGACATGCTTGGCCTTCTCAACGAGATCATCCTGATCGGCGGCACGACGGCGCACACGCGCCCCTTCGACCGGGACCGGATGCTCGGCACGTTCATCGCACCGCCCCGCGCGATCTCGTGCCTCGTCGCCTCCGAGGCCGACTGCGTCGTGGGCTTCCAGGCGCTCGAACGGTCCGATCCCGCCTGGCCGGGCGACGACCGGCTGCCGCCGGACTGGGCCATCATCTCGACCTACGTCCGGCACGGCCAGCACGGCAGGGGCATCGGCGGCGCGCTCTTCGGACAGACGCTGTCTGCGGCGAGGCTCGCAGGCGTCCGCTTCATCGACGCGACGATCCGGCGCGAGAACGCAGGCGGCCTCGCGTTCTATGCCCGGCTGGGCTTTGCAGAGTATCGCCGGACCGAGCAGACGATCTCGAAGCGCCTTGCACCGTGACGCTTCCCGCCCTGCCCTGCGAAGTCCGCGCCGCATCCTTCCTCACGATACGGCACGCCTGACCGCGACCGGCGGCAGCCTGCTGGATCGCCACGTGCAGCTTGTATCCGACCGTCCTGTCGGTGTCGGCATCGCTGCCCGCGGGGCAGGTGCGAATGATGCAGGTCCCATCCTCCGGCAGCGTGATTTCGGCGATCCCCTCGCTTTCCATGCTGCCGTTCCAGATCGCTCCCCGCTGCTGCCGGGAGTCAGGATATCGAAGTAGATGGTCCCGTCGCCGTTCGTCTCGTCAACCTCGATGCTCGCGATCATGAGCTGCCAAGGGGAGAGAGCGACACATCACGCCCCGCTCTTCCCAACCGGGCGCGAAGCCCCTACTCATCGCGCCATGATCGACCCTGCCACCCTCCCCTACCGCCCCTGCGTCGGCGTCCTTCTCGCCGACCGCACGGGCCGCGTCTTCGCGGGCGAGCGCATCGACACACCCGGCGCCTGGCAGATGCCGCAGGGCGGGATCGACCCGGGCGAGACCCCGCGCGCGGCCGCGCTCCGCGAACTCCACGAGGAAACCGGCGTGCCCCCCGACCTCGTGACGGTCGAGGCCGAGACCGCGGGCTGGGTCCGCTACGACCTGCCCCCCGAGCTCCTCGGCAAGGCCTGGAAAGGCCGCTTCCGGGGGCAGGAGCAGAAGTGGTTCCTCCTTCGCTTCCACGGCGCCGACGCCGACATCGACATCGCCACGGCCCATCCCGAGTTCTCCCGCTGGACCTGGCTTGCCCCGGACGACCTCCTCGCCCGCATCGTCCCCTTCAAGCGCGCGGTCTATGCCGAGGTCCTGGCCGAGCTCGCCCCGCGCCTCGCACCGGCCCCCCGCGTCTGACGATTGCAGAGCGCGCCGCCCCCGGCTACATCCCCGCCCATGGGAAGGGACGCTCTCGATACGCAGGCCATCGGCCTCGACGTCGGCCTGGGTTTCGTCAAGTGGCTGACGGGGGCCGAGAATCTCCATTACGGCTTCTGGGAGGGGCTCGAGGTCTCGGCCGCCAACCTCGGCGCGGCCCAGGCCGCCTACACCGACCGGCTCTTCGCCCTCCTGCCGCCCGGCCCTCTGCGCATCCTCGATGTGGGCGGCGGCGCAGGCGAGACGGCAAAGAAGCTCCTGGCCCTCGGCCACGCGGTCGAGATCGTGGTCCCCTCCCCCCTCCTCGCCGCGCGCTGCCGCGCCAATGCCCCCGGCGCGGCCGTGCACCTCGCCCGGTTCGAGGAGACCGAGCCCGAGGGCGCCTTCGACCTCTGCCTCTTCTCGGAAAGCTTCCAATACATCCCGCTCGAGGTCTCGCTCGCGAGGGCCTGCGCGCTCCTCCGCCCCGGCGGACATGTCCTGATCGCCGACTGCTTCCGCGCGCCCGGCCACATCGGCGGCGGCAAGCTGCGGCTGGTGGGCGGCGGCCACCCGGTCGCGGGCTTCCGTGACATGGTGGCAAGCCTCGGCCTCGAGACGCTCCACGACGAGGACATCACCGCCGCCGTCGCCCCCTCGATCGATCTCGAGGCCGGCCTCTTCCGCGTCTTCGGCCATGCGATGACGCGCGTCGACGAAGAGCTGACGCAGAAGCGCCCCGCTGCCCGCTGGGCGCTCGGCAAGCTCCTGAGGGCGGTCGTGGGCGACCGCCGCCGCCACCGCCTGATGGAGCGCCTGAAGGGCGAGGGCCGCAGCTCCGAGGCTTTCCGCGCCCAGAACCGCTACCTGATGGTCAAGCTCCGCACGCCCGCGTGAGCCCGGCCCGCCGGGACTCCACATGAGAACAAAACGGGAATATGATGCCCCTCCCATGTTCGCCGAACTCGATGCCACCTCGAACTTCACCTTCCTCACCGGGGGCTCGCACCCCGAGGAGTACATGGAGCGTGCCGCCCTCCTCGGCCTTCCCGCCATCGCCATCGCCGACGAGAACTCGGTCGCCGGCATCGTCCGCGCCCATGCCCATGCGCGCGAGATCGCGCGCCAGGTCCGGCTCCGCGCCGAGGCCGAGGCGGACGGCCCCATCGGCCCGCAGCTCCCCCAGGACCCGGCCCCGCCCGCAGGCTGGACCCCCCACCGCCCCTTCGACGACTACCCCGGCAGCTCGCAGCGCCGGAAGGACCCCGTGGCGCGCTTCGAAACCGTCCCCGACCGCCCCGCGCCCTCGGCCTCGATCCGCACCGCCCCCCGCCTGATCCCCGCCGCCCGCATCGTCCTTCGCTGCGGCTTCACCGTCACCGCGCTCCCCCGCGACCGCGCCGCCTGGGGGCGCCTCTGCCGGCTCATCTCCACCGGCCGCCTCCGGGCCGCGAAGGGCACCTGCGACCTCACCCTCGATGACCTGATCGAGTGGGGCGAGGGGATGGAGCTCCTTCTCCACCCACCACAAGGACCAAGGCCGGGCCGCGGCGCGGGCGAGTGGGCGTCACAGGCGGAACGGCTGTCGCGCCGCTTCCCCCACGCCTGCCACCTCCTCCTCGCGCCACGCTACGACGGACAGGACCGCCCCCGCTTCGACCGCCTCGCCCGGCTAGGCGAGGACCTCGGCCTCCCCCCCGTCGCCTCCGCCTCCCCCCTCATGCACCACGGCCGCCGCCGCCGCCTGACGGACGTCCTGACCGCCATCCGGACGGGGCGCCGCGTCGACGACCTCGGCCGCGCGGCGCTCGCCAATGCCGAACGCCGCCTCCGGTCCGAGGCAGAGATGCGCGCCCTCCTCGGCCCCCATGCGGACGCCGTCCACCGCGCCGGAGAGGTCGCCGCACGCTGCACCTTCTCGCTGGACGAACTGCGCTACGAATACCCCTCCGAGGTCGCCCCCGGCGAGACGGCGTCCCAGCGCCTCCGCCGCCTCGCCCACGAGGGGCTCAAATGGCGCTACCCCTCCGGCGCCCCCGACCGCGTCCGGGCGCTGATGGACCACGAACTCACCCTGATCGGGAAACTCCGCTACGAGCCCTACTTCCTCACCGTCCACGACGTGGTGCACTTCGCCCGCTCCCGCGGCATCCTCTGCCAGGGCCGCGGCTCGGCCGCGAACTCGGTCGTGTGCTACTGCCTCGGCGTCACCTCGGTCTCGCCCGAGATCGGCACGATGGTCTTCGAACGCTTCGTCTCGGAAGCCCGCAACGAACCCCCCGACATCGACGTCGATTTCGAACACGAACGGCGCGAGGAGGTGATCCAGC
>DAINOF010000152.1:0-7106 GCA_036735505.1 Paracoccaceae bacterium | reverse complement strand
GGCACCGGGCCGAGGACCTCGCCGCCCGTCTCGAGCGCCACATCGACGAGAAACCTGTCCAGTCGGCCGTGATCGCGCTTGTCGCTGGGGTGGTCATCGGCCTCCTCGCGCGCCGCTGAGAAGGGGCGTGCGATGCTGACCGAGATCGTGGCGCTCGCCCTGGCCGCCGGCGCGGCCGAGATGCGGCGCGTCCGGGCGCGGGCCGTGCTGGGCCTTTTCGCCATCGTGGCGCTCGTGATCGCCTTCGCCTTCGGGCTTCTCGCCTTCTCGCTCTGGCTCGCGCTGCACATGCCCGCGTGGCAGGCGGCGCTGATCGCGGGGGCGGTGGCGCTCGTCCTTGCCGGGGCGTTCCGCCTCGCCGCGCGGTCCTCGGCCCGGCGCCCCCCGCAGGGGGACGCGGCCGCGGACCTTCGCGCGGCGCTCGAGGCGGCGGCGGCGGAGGGCGGCGCGGCCACGCCCATGGCCCGCGTCGCGGCGGCGCTGGCGGCCGGGATCGTCATCGGCCGGAGGCTCTCGCGCTAGCGGTCTCGCCGGAGGCGGATCCGCGCCGCCGATTCCGGCGTTGGGCTTCCGGACACGCCCGGCCGGTGGTAGAGGCCGGTACCACAGACGACTGCCGAGCCCGTCCCTACCCACCCCGAGGAGGTTTCCATGACCCAGACATCCCGCTGCGCCCTTCGCCTGCGCCCGCTGCATCTCGCCGCCGTCGTGGCCGTCGCGGGCCTCGCCGCGTGCCAGCCGACGACCGGCGGCGGCGCGGGCCCCGCCACGCAGGTCCTGCAGGTCGTCGAGACCCAGACCGGCACCATCGTCGACGTGCAGCAGGTCGCCATGCCGGCGTCAGGCCTGTCGCGTGCCGGCGGGGCCCTCTCCGGCGCCGTGGTCGGCGGCCTCATCGGCAACCAGTTCGGCGGGGGCCGTGGAAACGACGCGATGACGGTCCTCGGTGCGGTTGGCGGCGCTGCGGCGGGCAACGCGCTCGCCCAGCAGACCAACCAGCAGCTGATCCCGCAATGGACCGTCCGCCTCGACAACGGCGCCACCGCCGTCGTGCAGAGCAACGCCCCCGGCCTTCAGCTGGGCGCGCGGGTGCGCGTGCAGCGGCTGTCGAACGGCGAGCAGAGGATCGGGCCGCTCTGAGCGGCGGATGGCCGCGGCAGGCCGGGCCTGCCGCGGCGCGTGCCCCTCACTGATCGGCCGGTTTCGCGGCCGCGCGGCGTCCGGACTTGGCGCGGGCCGGTCCGGGCGTCTTGGCCTCCGGCGCGTGCTCGCCGTCGGCCCCGTTCGCCGCCGCCGCGCGCGGCTTGCGCGGGCGCCGGGTGGGTGCGGGGGCCTCTGACGGCGCGGCCGCCGCGTCGTCTCCGGGCCCCGCCTCGACGGCTGACTCGACCGCTGCCCCGACCGCTTCATCGGGCGCCGCATCGGCGGCCTCGGCCTGCTGGTGCCGGGCCACGAAGTCGCGCATGAAGCTGCGGATCTCGCGCGCCGCGCTCGTGTCGAGCCGGTCGCAGAGCGCGACGAAGGTGTCGCGTTCGGATCTCTCGACGCGAATCGCGAGCTGGCTCTCCTTCTTGCCGGCCTTCTTCTTCTTGTCGCCCTTCTTGTGCTTGTCCTTGGGCATGGCCCGGTCCTGTCCTTATCGATCCTGTATAGCGATAGTATATACAAAACCAACGCTTGCCAAGACCGTCGGCGGTGGGTTGCCCGCGCGCTACAAAGGCTCTGGTCGCCGCATGTTGCCGCGTCCGGAACGTTCCGCGCCTCGGCGGCCCGCTGTCGCCACGGTCCGGGGAATTGCGGCGAAGGCTTGTCAGGAATCCGACAACCCCGTGGCGGCAGCGGTGTCGACGAAGTCGCGACACTGCGCGGCCCCAGACCCGGACCGTTTCGGATTTGGCAACGATACTGCGGCGAAGACAGTACAATCCTCGCGATGAACCTGCATCGTTTCCGCATCGGCCCGCACCGCGACCCGCGGCGCTGCTTGAACGCGTCAGAGCTTCAGCTAAGGTCCAGCCATCGGTCGGATCGCCCGCCACGGGGGCCGGGCACGAGACCGGGTGTACGAGTAGGGCCGGGTTTGGCCCAGTCGGGGGCAGAGATGAAGAAGACCGTCGGTGCGCGCGTGGATGTCGCGTGCTTCGTCCAGGGGACCATGATCGCCACGACGCGGGGCGAGAAGCCGATCGAATACCTCCAGCCCGGGGACCTCGTGCTCACCCGCGACAACGGCGCCGAAGAGCTTCGCTGGATCGGCTCGCGCCACCTCGGCTGGGAGACCCTGACGCGGAACCCGCATCTCCATCCGGTCGTGATCCGCTGGGGCGCGCTCGGCTGGGGCCAGCCGGCGCACGACCTCTACGTGAGCCCGAACCACCGCATCCTCGTGCGCGACGACACCGGCGACGAGGTCCTCGCCGCGGCGCATCAGCTTGTCGGCAACGACGGCATCGAAAGCGTCGAGGCGATGGGCGTGACCTACTTCCACCTGATGTTCGACGCGCATCAGGTGATCCTGTCGGACGGGCTCTGGACGGAAAGCTTCCAGCCCTCGGACTATGCGCTCGGCACCGTGGGCAATGCGGCCCGGGCAGAGATTCTGACGCTCTTCCCTGAACTTCGCACCGAGGCCGGCGTTGCGACCTACGTGCCCGCCCGGCGCATCGCGGTGGGGGCGGAAACCGTCCGGCTGCGGTAGGCCGGCGCGCGGGTCCGCGCACCGGCCCCCGCCCGGCGCGGCAAGGGGAGGACCGACGATGGCGAACGCGCGACCCTGGCATCTGCCCGTGATCGGCTGGCTGGCGCTGATCTGGACGGTGCTGAACGCGGCCGACTATCTGCTCACCCAGTACGAGGTCGCTCGGTTCCTCGACCTCTTTCCGGCGCCGCTGGTCGACTATTTCCTCGCGCTTCCCCTCTGGCTCGACATCCTCTGGGCGCTCGGCGTCTGGGCAGGGCTCGCGGGGGCGCTCTGCATCCTCCTGCGCGCCGAGGCCGCGGCGCTTCTGATGGGGATCGCGGCGGTGGCGTTCCTTGGCCTGACGGTGGGCCTCGTGTTCCTCGCCATTCCGCCCATCGATCGGGTGACGGGTCCGGCCGGGATCTGGGTCATGGCGGCCTCGACCGGGATCTACGCGCTCTTCTGGCTCTACGCCCGCGCCGAGCACATGGTGGGCGACCTGCCCTAGGTGGGCTCCCCGCGCCAGGCCGCGAAATCCTCGGGCGTGTCGAGGTCGATCAGCGCGCGCCGCCCCGGAAGCGGGACGAGGATCGGCGCCTCGCGCCGCAGGATCTTGCGCCCGCCCGCATCGCCCGACAGTGCCAGAAGATCGCCGCGCAGGCGGGCGGGAAAGACCACGGGCTGGCCCGGCGTCCCGTCGGCGGCGGCGGCGCGGACGATCCGGTCGCCGCCTGCCGCCGCGAAGGCGTCGAGAAGGGCCAGGATGTCTCCGGTCTCGATCCCGGGCATGTCGGCCAGAAGCACGGCCATCGGCGCGCCCTCGGGCGCGGCGGCCGCGGCGGCCCGCAGGCTCGCGCCCATCCCGTGCGCCGCGTCCGCGACCTCGACGCGCTGCACCGGCAGCCCCTCGATCGCACGGCGCCGCTCGGGCCGGTCCGCGCGGAGCGCGACGATCACGTCATGCCCCGTCGCCACTGCGCGGGCGAGGCTCCGGGCGATCAGCGGCATGCCGTCGACAGGTTCGAGCAGCTTGTCCGCCCCGCGCATCCGGCTTGACGCGCCGGCGGCGAGCACCAGGAGGACGGGGCGCGGCGGCGGGGTCACCTAGCGCTCGGGGATCAGGCCCCGCGGGCTGAACCGGAGCACCAGCAGAAGGATGACGCCCATCGTCAGAAGCCGCATGTGCGCCGCCGCGTCGAGGAGATGCTCCTTGAGCCAGCTTCCGTCGGCCATGCCCGAGGTGACGAACTGGAGCACGGCGAGCCCGTAGACCTCGACCTGCACCCAGAGGAACCAGATCAGGAAGCCGCCAAGCACCGCGCCGAAGTTGTTCCCCGAGCCGCCGACGATCACCATCACCCAGATCAGGAAGGTGAAGCGCAGGGGCTGGTAGACGCTGGGGGTAAGCTGGCCGTCGAGCGTGGTCATCATCGCGCCGGCCAGCCCGCAGACGGCCGAGCCCAGGACGAAGATCTGCAGGTGCCGGCGGGTCACGTCCTTGCCCATCGCCTCGGCCGCGACCTCGTTGTCGCGGATGGCGCGCATCATCCGGCCCCAGGGCGACTTGAGCGCCGCCTGGCTCAACCACAGGAGCCCGAGGAGGACGAGAAGGAAAAGACCCATGTACATGAGCTTGACGACGACCGACGAGGTGGTGACCGGATCGAGGCCCATGCCCGCCACGCGCTCGGCAAAGGACGGGTCGGCCTGCAGGTCGATCTCCTGCGGGACGGGGCGCGGGATGCCCACGACGTTCTTGACGCCCCGCGTCAGCCAGTCCTCGTTCTTCAGCACCGCGATGATGATCTCGGCGATGCCGAGCGTGGCGATGGCGAGGTAGTCGGACCGAAGGCCGAGCGCCGTCTTGCCGACGACCCAGGCCGCGCCCGCGGCGAGGAGCCCGCCCACCGGCCAGGCGAGCAGGATCGGCAGGCCGAGGCCGCCGAGATAGCCCGAGACCGAGGGATCGACCGCCTCGACCGCCTCCACGCCCGCGTCGAAGACCCAGCGGAAAAGGAAGAAGCCGAGGGCGAGGATGGCCAGAAGCCCGAGCGTCCGGTTGCGCCCCGCCGGCATCCGTTTCCAGAACAGGATGGCCGCGATGATGGTCATCGCTCCGAGGATCAGGCCGAGGATCACCTGCAGCCCGCCCGCCGCCCAGGCCGCGTTCGTGGGCGGCATCGAGACGACGACGGCGGCGAGCCCGCCCAGCGCCACGAAGCCCATCACGCCCACGTTGAAGAGCCCGGCATAGCCCCACTGCATGTTCACGCCGAGCGCCATGATGGCCGAGATCAGCCCCATGTTGACGATGTTGAGCGCGACGTTCCAGCTGCTGGTGAAGCCCGTCATGACGATGAGCGCGAGGACGAGCCCGAAGAGAAGGAGCGTGCGCGTCCGCTCGGGAGCGGGGACGCCCGCTGCGCGCGTGGGGGCGGTGCTGGTCTGGACGCTGCTCATACGGCTTTCCCCTTGAAGAGCCCCGTCGGGCGGAACAGGAGGACGACGATCAGGATCGCGAAGGAGACCGCGAACTTGTAGTCGGTGGACAGAAGCTGCGCGAGCCCGTCGATCTCGAGGTTCTCGGGCAGGAGGTAGTTGACGACCTTGCGGAAGGCATAGGTGACCGTCACCTCCGAGAAGGCGATCAGGAAGCCCCCCGCGATGGCGCCGATCGGATTGCCGAGGCCCCCCACGATGGCGGCGGCGAAGATCGGCAGGAGAAGCTGGAAGTAGGTGAAGGGCCGGAACGACTTGTCGAGGCCGTAGAGCACGCCCGCCACCGTGGCTAGGCCCGCCACCACGATCCAGGTGATGGCGACCACGCGCTCGGGGTTGATGCCCGACAGGAGCGCCAGGTCCTCGTTGTCGGAAAACGCGCGCATCGACTTGCCGGTGCGGGTGCTGCCCAGGAACCAGAACAGCGCGGCCACCACGACCACGGCGGTGACGACGGTGATGGCGGTGCTGGTCCGGATGGTCAGCCCTTCCTCGAGCCCGGTCATCTCGCGGAAGTCACGGGCCGAGATGAGGAACCGCGCGCCGTCGCCGAAGACCTGGTCGTCCACGCCGATGATGAAGCGGACGATGCCATTCATGATGAACATCACGCCCATCGAGACGATGACGAGGATGACCGGCGCCGCCTTCTGCCGCCGGTAGAAGCGGTAGACGGCGCGGTCCGTGCCGAGAAGGAGAAGCGCGGTCGCCGCCATGCCGACCGGCAGCGCGAGAAGCGCGGTGGGCAGGGGGGCGATCGACACGCCCAGGTTCTGCAGGCCCCAGGTCAGGAGGATCGTCACCATGGCGCCGAAGGCCATCGTGTCGCCGTGGGCGAAGTTGGAAAACCGCAGGATGCCGTAGATCAGCGTCACGCCGAGCGCGCCGAGCGCGAGCTGGCTGCCGTAGGACACCGCCGGGACGATCACGAAATTCAGAAGCGCGACAACCGCGTTCGCGATCTCGATCATGTCTCGGCGCCCCCTTCTTGCCCTTGCTTGCGGCCGTAACCCCCACCCGCCGGAAAACCGGGGGATGCGGAGTCCTAGCGGCTGAAGGCCGGTCCTGCAACGCCAAGATGACAGTGGGGGCGCGGCGCCGTCCCCCGTGTCAGGACGACAGCCACCGGTCGAGGTTCTTCTCGAAGCCCGTGCAGGTGCCGCGTGCGGTGAAGGCGCCATCCTCGCGGTCCTCGCGCAGGAAGCGCAGCACCGCCGAGCCGTCGTCGCGCAGCGCGATGAGATAGACGGTCGGGCCGCTCCGGGCGCGCAGGACGACGTCGCGCGCGTCGGACTTGAGGTAGGGCGCAGCGCGGCCCGGAAGCGCCTCGTCTCCGACGACGATGCCGATCTTGAACTGGCCGGTCGTCGTCATCTCGAGGTCGCGGTCGATGACGCGCACCACGGCCGCGGGGCCCTCGGTGTCGCGAAAGGCGCAGACCATTTCCGGACGCACCATGTCGATCAGGTCGAAAAGCGCAGGCGCAAGCAGCGCAA
Organism: Paracoccaceae bacterium; assembly: GCA_036735505.1. Classification (GTDB taxonomy): domain Bacteria; phylum Pseudomonadota; class Alphaproteobacteria; order Rhodobacterales; family Rhodobacteraceae; genus DAINOF01. The sequence continues at coordinate 431 of DAINOF010000152.1, read as the reverse complement.
CGAGTGACATGCGTTCCCCTTTCGTCGTTGTCCCGTCACGACCCTAGGGGAGAATCACTGCATCCGTCACACTCGCAAGCTGATCAACCGGAGCCTGCCGGCCGAAAAACATGCGCCTGCCCATTTCTTGATCACTGCCGAGGAAGGTCCGCCGCACCTCGGGATCGGCCAGAGCCGCCGGGCCGGTCTGGCCTCGCGCCCGTCGCCCGCTGCGGTCGGGGCCGGGATCATGTGACATGCACCTGCGCGACGGCGGCACGGATCGGGTCGATGGCGTCAGTTGTCTTCGGGACGGCAGGTCGCGGTCACGGTGACGGCGCGCGGGCCTTCGGCATCGCGCGCGTGTTCCGTGAAGACCAGCGTGCCGGCGTCCCGATCGAAGGTCAGAAGCAGGGTCGTGTCGAGCAGTGTCACCCCGCCGAAGGCCGTGA
>DAINOF010000151.1:0-7143 GCA_036735505.1 Paracoccaceae bacterium | reverse complement strand
CGTGCGGAAGTTCGCGGACCGGGTCTGCGTGATGAAGGACGGCGAGATCGTCGAGCAGGGGCCAACGGCCGAGATCTTTGCCGCCCCTCGGCACCCCTACACCATCAAGCTCCTGTCGGCCGAGGCGCCGGGCGCCCCGCCCCCCGTGCCCGAGGGCGCCGAAGAGGTCGCGCGGACGGAAGACCTGCGGATCTGGTTCCCGATCCAGCGCGGGCTTCTCCGCCGCACGGTGGGTTACGTGAAGGCGGTGAACGCCGCGACCCTGTCCGTCCGCAAGGGCGAGACGGTGGGGATCGTGGGCGAAAGCGGGTCGGGCAAGACGACGCTCGCGCTCGCCGTCATGCGGCTCATCTCGTCCGAAGGGCGGGTGATCTTCCAGGGCCGCGACATCCAGGGGCTCCGCGCGCGCGACATGCGGCCCCTGCGCGCCGGGATGCAGATTGTCTTCCAGGACCCCTACGGCAGCCTGTCCCCCCGGATGACGGTCGAGGAGATCATCTCCGAGGGGCTGACGATCCACGGGCTGGAGCCCGGCCGCGACCGCCGCGGGATGGTGGCCGAGATCATGGCCGAGGTGGGCCTCGACCCCGCGACGATGGACCGCTATCCGCACGAGTTCTCGGGCGGGCAGCGCCAGCGCATCGCCATCGCCCGGGCGATGATCCTGCGCCCGCGGCTCGTAGTGCTCGACGAGCCGACCTCGGCGCTCGACATGACGGTGCAGGTGCAGATCGTGGAACTGCTGCGCGAGCTTCAGCGGCGCTATGGGCTCGCCTATCTCTTCATCAGCCACGACCTCAAGGTGGTGCGGGCGCTCAGCCACAAGGTCATCGTGATGAAGCGCGGCGACGTCGTCGAGCAGGGGTCGGCCGAGCAGATCTTCCGCGCGCCGCAGACGGACTACACCCGCGAGCTTCTCGCCGCGGCCTTCGACCTCAAGGCCGAGGGCGACGCCGCCTGAAGCCGGGCGGCGCCTCGGTGCCGGAGGCGCAGGGCGGCGCTCAGCCGGGGCTCAGCGTCTCGCAGGAGAGGCTGCGCGCGGCAAGGCGGCGGCAGGCGAGCGCGGCCTCGTCCTCGGACATCCCGACGAAGTTCGCATCGTACCCGCGGGACGTCTCGACCACCTTGCGAAGCGCCGAATCGAGCGTGGAAAGCTCCATGAGCGCGGTCTGAAGGAGCATGCGCTCGGCCTGGTGGCGGGTGTTGTAGCGGCCCACGTGGATGCCCCAGTGCCGCCCGCCCGAGGTCGACATCCGCGCCACGACCTCGCGCTGCGGCGCGGGCGGCGGCGGGGCCGTGACGGGAGCGGAGGCAACAGCCTCGATTTCCTCCGGGCGGGCCTGCGGGGCGGGATCGGGGCCGGACGCCGGCTCGAGGTCGAGCGTCGCAAGCGTCGCCGTGATGCCGGTCTCGAGCGCGAGCAGCACCTCGCCCGGAAGCTCCGGCGTCAGGCCCGACGGGCGCGGGATCGGGCGCGGGCTTCGCGCAATTGCGCCGGCGGGGGCGGCCGCGACCTGCGTCTCCGATCCGATCCGGCCCAGATAGGGCGGCCGCGCCGGGGCGCGCAGGGCAACGCGGGCGGGCGCACGGGCGAAGCCCATGTCGAGAAGCTCGGCCATACGGGCGTTGCGCGCGGGGGTCGAGGCGCCGCCGAAGACGCTCGCGATGATCCGCACGCCGCCCCGTTCGGCCGAAGCGGTCAGGTTGAAGCCGGCCGCGCGGGTGTAACCCGTCTTGATCCCGTCCGCGCCCCGATAGGCCGACAGGAAGCGCCGGTTGGTGTTGGCGACCTGCGCGATGCCCGCGTCGGTGGTGATGCGCGAGAAGAGGTTGTAGTAGGCGGGGTAGTCGTAGAACAGGTGCCGGCCGAGAATCGTCATGTCCCGCGCGGTGGACAGATGCCCCTCCTGCGTCAGGCCGTGCATGTTCCGGAAGGTCGTGCGCGTCATGCCGAGCGACTGGGCGGTGCGGTTCATGCGCCGGGCGAAGGCGGCCTCGGACCCTTCGATCGCCTCGCCGATGGCTGTGGCCGCGTCGTTCGCCGACTTGATCGCTGCGGCGCGGATGAGGTGGCGCAGCGCGATCTCCTGGCCGGCGCGCAGGCCCAGCTTGGAGGGCGGCTCGGACGCGGCCTTGCTGGAAATGCGGACCTTCGTGTCGAGGCTGATCTCGCCGTTCTCGATCGCCTCGAAGGCGATGTAGAGCGTCATCATCTTGGTGAGCGAGGCGGGGTGCAGGCGGGTATCGGCGTTGCGCGCGTGAAGCACCTCTCCGGTCCGCGCGTCCATGACAATCGCGGCATAGGGTGCGGCGAGCGCGGCCTGCGCCACAAGCACCGAGAATGCCAGACATAGCCCCAGAAGGGCCCAAAGCCCCTGACGGTTCCGCACGACCACTGCCCTTCGTCTGCCTCGTGCCGGTGCGCCTTGATCGGCCCGGCTTGATTTGGAAGGACGCTAGCACAGCCTTCGCCTTTGCGAAACATGCAAGAATGGGCGGACCGGGACAAGTTTCGCGTCCCGACAACATCTTGTGGTCGGGCCCGCCCCGGCCGCTAGAGACGCGGAGAAGTTCTCGGCCAGCCGTGCCATGGAAGACACGGGGCGCGTGGTGGAGGCGCCGTGACGGGCCGCGGCGGGCTTCCCGCCCCTTTTCACGCCGGGCGGCGCCCTTATATTGTCGCTGCGATGCCGGAGTTCCGATCAGACGCGATGAGATCGCACGTGCGCCATCACCCCTTCCGCCTGGCCGACCGGAAAACTCCGGGCGGGCCGGATTCTGGCGTCATTCTCGAGACGCGGACCAAGACGCAGCGTCCGCCGCTCTACAAGGTGCTCATCCTCAACGACGACTACACGCCAATGGAATTCGTGGTCCACGTGCTCGAGCGCTTCTTCGGCATGAGCCATGCGCAGGCGTTCGAACTGATGCTGACGGTCCACAAGAAGGGCGTGGCGGTGGTGGGCGTCTTTTCGTTCGAGGTCGCCGAGACAAAGGTCGGTCAGGTCATGGACTTTGCCCGCCGGCACCAGCATCCGCTCCAGTGCACGATGGAAAAGGAATAGGGCCGCGGCCCGCGCCCGATGTCCGTTCGCCTGACCCTCGCGCTCGACCGTGGCGCCGTGACCCTTCCCCGCGAGGGGCGGATCGGCGTCTGGGGGGCGACGGCGGGGGACGACCTGTCGGCCCTTCCGAAGGACCGCGTGTCGGTCGTGCAGGGCTTCCGCCCCGACCATGACGCGCTGGCGCGGCAGGGCTATGCGGTCGGCCCCCGGCCGGAGGGGCGCTTTGCGATGGCGGTCGTGTTCCTGCCCCGCGCGCGCGCAGCGGCGCGGGCCCGGATCGCCGAGGCGGCGCGGCTGTCGGACGGGCCGCTTCTGATCGACGGCGCCAAGGGCGACGGGATCGACGGCATCCTCAGGGACATCCGGGCGCGGGCGGAGGTCGGCGAGGTTCTCTCGAAAGCGCATGGCAAGGTCTTCGCCGTCACCGGCGGCGACTTCGCCGACTGGGCCGATCCCGGGCCGCGGCAAGTCGAGGGCGGTTTCGTCACGGCCGCGGGCGCCTTCTCGGCCGATGGCCCGGATCGCGGGTCGGTCGCGCTCGCCGCGGCGCTGCCGGCGCGTCTGGGGCCACGGGTGGCCGATCTCGGGGCGGGCTGGGGCTATCTTGCGCGGGCAGCGCTGGCGCACGAGGGAGTCGAGGAGGTCCACCTGATCGAGGCCGATCACGCCGCGCTCGAATCGGCGCGGGCGAACGTGACCGACCCCCGCGCGCGCTTCCACTGGGCGGACGCCACCCAGTTCCGGCCCGAGGCGCCGTTCGACACGGTCGTGACCAACCCGCCCTTCCACGTCTCGCGCGCGGCAGATCCGGCGCTCGGGCGCGCCTTCATCGCGGCGGCGGCGCGCATGCTGACCCCGCGCGGCGATCTCTGGCTTGTGGCGAACCGCCATCTGCCCTATGAGGCCGCGCTCCGCGCCGCCTTCCGCGACGTGGTCGAGACCGGAGACGAGGCGGCGTCCGGACCCGGGAACGACCCCGCCTTCAAGGTGGTTCACGCCACGCATCCGCTGCGCCCGCGCTGACAGGAGACGCCGATGTCCTTTTCCATCGCAGGCAAGACCGCCGTCGTGACCGGGGCGGCCAACGGCGTCGGCCTTGCCATCGCGCGGCACTTCGCCGACCGGGGCGCGAACGTGATGTTCGCCGACATGGACGATGGCCGGCTGAAGCAGGAGTTCAGCCCGGCGCAGGACCACGCCAACATGCGCTACTTCAGCTGCGACCTGCGCGAGAAGCTGTCGGTAGCGAACCTCCTGTCGGCCACGATCGACGCCTTCGACCGGGTCGACATCCTCGTGAACGCCTCGCGGCAGGTGGTGCCGTCGGACCCGCTCGACCCTGACGACCAGTCGCTCGACCAGCTGCTGCGGCAGAACCTTCTGACCGGATACCGGCTGACCCAGCAGTTCGCGCGGCGGATGATCCAGCAGGCCGAGAAGGACGGCGAGGAGGTGCCGGCGGGGACGATCATCAACATCTCCTCGATCGCCGCGCGCCGGGTCCAGCCGGGGCTGCTCGCCTATTCGGTCAGCGCGGCGGCCATCGACCAGATCACGCGCGCGCTGGCGGTCGAGCTTGCGCCGCACCGGATCCGGGTGAACGGGATCGCCTTCGGCAGCGTGATGAGCGCCTCGCTTCAGGGCGCGCTGAAGGAGCACGAGGAATACCGCGACGAGATTGTCGAGCATACGCCCCTGTCGCGGATCGCCGAGGCGAGCGAGCTTGTGGAGGTCGCGCAGTTCCTCGCTTCGGACGGGTCGGGCTTCATGACGGGCCAGATCCTGACGGTGGACGGCGGGCGGACGCTGGTCGACGCGGTCGACGCGCCCGCGCACTAGCCCGGCCCGACCAGCTATCCCGGCAGGCGAACGCAGGACTCGATCTGCGCCCTGGCGCGCGTCTCGAGCTCCTGCCGTTTCTGCTGCAATGTCTGCAGCTTGGCGCGTTCGTCGTCGAGGTTGACGGCGACGGGACGAAGCCGGGTGCGGATCTCGTTGCCGAGGCAGAGGTCGATGCCGAAGTCGTCGTCGCGGCGGTAGCAGAAGGTCGTGCCGAAGCGGGGGAGGGTTTCCTCGCGCAGCGCGTAGCCGCGTTGAAGCGTCGCCTGCGTCTCGGCGATGAGCTCGTTCATCACGCGAAGGTCGCGCACCGCCTCGGACTGGCAGCGTTCCTGCGGCGTGGCGCAGGCTGCGAGGAGAAGGGGCAGGGCCAGGAGGGGGCGCATCGGGGTCCTCGTGCGGCAGGTGGCCGGCCTGCCCATTCTAGCGGGGCCTCTTCAAAGCTGCTAGCAACGTGTCAACCTGGGAGGACACCAGCCATGACCGAACAATTCGACAATCACAAGACCCGCGCGGCCGCCTGGTTCCGCCAGCTTCGCGACGACATCGTGGCGGCCTTCGAGGGGCTCGAGGACGCGCAGTCGGCCGGGCCCTTCGCGGACAGGCCCGCGGGGCGCTTCGAGGTCACCGGGACGAGGCGCGCGAGCGACGACGGATCGGACGCCGGCGGTGGCCTCATGAGCGTCATGCGGGGCGGGCGCGTCTTCGAGAAGGTGGGCGTAAACGTCTCTACCGTCTACGGGAATCTGGGCGAGCGGGCGCAGAAGGCGATGGCCGCCAGGGGCGTGCCGGGGATGGCCGGGGACCCGCGGTTCTGGGCGTCGGGCATCAGCCTTGTCGCGCATATGCAGAACCCGCACACGCCCGCCGTCCACATGAACACGCGGATGTTCTGGACGCCGGGCGCGTGGTGGTTCGGGGGCGGATCCGACCTCAACCCCTGCATCGAGTACGCCGAGGACACGGCGCATTTCCATGCCGTGCAAAAGACCCATTGCGACCGGCATTCGCCCGGCTACTACCCGCGCTACAAGGCCTGGGCGGACGAGTACTTCTTCGTGCCGCACCGGGGCCGGGCGCGAGGGGTGGGGGGTATCTTCTACGACGACCACAATACCGGGGACTGGGAGGCGGACTTCGCCTTCACGCAGGACGTGGGCCGTGCCTTCCTGCCGGCCTTCGTGCCCGTCACCGAGCGCCGCCGCGACACGCCCTGGAGCGAGGCGGACAAGGACGCCCAGCTGATCCACCGGGGGCTCTATGCCGAATACAACCTCGTCTACGACCGGGGCACGAAGTTCGGGCTCGAGACCGGGCACGACGCCAACGCCGTACTGATGAGCCTGCCGCCGCTCGCGAAATGGGTGTAAGGCGGCGAATCTGGGTTAACGAGCTGAAAGAACAGGAAAATCCCGGTATGGAAAGCGTATGGGAACCGTATGGTTTCCGTATGGCTCCCGCCGCGCCGAAGGCGTGGTGAAGACGGCGCGCGCAATGCCGCGCCGGGGTCGACGGGAGAGGCCAGAGCCGAACGAGCGGCGCGCGCGCGCGCCGCGCGGCGAGCCGTCAGCACCCCGGTCGAGGCCGTCGAGCGGCCCGCGCCGGGAACGTGCCGACCCGCTCGGCCCGGCACAGCCCTTACATATCGGGTCGCGACACCCCATCTTCCCAAGAGGGCCCCTATCCGGAGGCCCGGGAAAGGCGCTGACCCATGACCATGTTCTCGATGAAGCCGAAGTTCGACCTTGCCGAATTCCTCGCCGAACCGGCGAAGACCGGCGTGTCGAGACGGCGCGGAACCACGTTCCGGGCGCCGAAGGCTCCGCTTGAGGAGACGGCCGAGGTCGATAGCCCGCCGGATACCAAGACACCCTGACCGACATGCGGTCCGCGCCCGGCAGGTGCGGACCTTACCCGACGGGAGCCCGGCCTTGAGCCTTCTGCGGATCGTCTATTCCTCGGAGCCCTTCGGGTACGACGACACCACGCTTGCGGGCATCCTTCTGGACGCGCGTCGGTGCAACGCGCGCGATGGCGTGACCGGTGCGCTGATCTGCCGGCGCGAGGTATTCCTGCAGTTGCTGGAAGGTCCGGAACGGGAAGTTCTCGCCACCTTCGCGCGGATCGGCCGGGACGACCGGCACATGGATGTCGCGCTGCACCTGTCGGCCCCCGCCTCGGACCGGATGTTCGGCGACTGGGCGATGCTGCACGATCCCGCCCGATCCTGGCTGCTGCC
>DAINOF010000150.1:0-7206 GCA_036735505.1 Paracoccaceae bacterium | reverse complement strand
GGCGAAGGCGACCGTCAGCACGCCGAACTGCAGCACCGGATAGTCGCGGCGGATGGCGCTGCTGACCAAGAGTTCGCCGATGCCGGGCCACGAGAAGATCGACTCGACGACGACCGAGCCCGAGGCGGCCAGCCCCGCGACCTTCAGGCCCACCACCGTCAGGATGGTGATGCCCGCGTTGCCGAGGCCGTGGCGCAGGACGACGGTGTGCTCGGGCAGGCCCTTGGCGAGCGCCGTGCGCATGAAGTCCTGCCCCAGCACGTCCAGCATGGCGTTGCGCGTGAACCGCGTGAGCGCGGCGACCAGCGCCGCCGACAGGACGAGCGTCGGCATGAGGAAGTGCGCGGGCGTCGCGTTGCCCATCACGGGCAGCCAGTTCAGCCAGTAGCCGAAGGTCAGCACGAGGAACACCGCGAGGATGAAGTCGGGGATCGCATAGCCGAGGAAGGCGAGCGTCATGACCGCCGAGCCCATCCAGCGGTCGCGCCAGACCGCCGCCACGATGCCAAGCGGGATCGCGACCGTCAGCGTCACCGCGAAGGCGGCGAGAAGGAGCTGCACCGAGGGCCAGATCCGCTCGGCCACGATCTCGGCCACCGGGCGGCGCTGGATGAAGCTCAGCCCGAACTGGCCGTCGGTGAAGGCGCGCAGAAACGCCAGATACTGGTCCCATATCGGACGGTCGAGCTCGTAGTAGCGGATCAGGATCTCGCGGTCCTCGGTCGTCAGACCGTCGGCCAGTACGAAATCGACGGGGTTGCCTGTCAGCCGGGTGGCGAAGAACACCACCGTGACGATGACGAAGAACGTCAGCGCCATGCGGAACAGGATGCGCAGGACCTGCCCTAGCATGCGGCGACCTCGAAGACCGGGGCCGGCACGGTTTGCGGCCGGGAGACGAGGATGAAGGGCACCCCTGCGGCCCGGGCGGCCCTGCCGTCCGTCTCGGGCGTGTCGCCGAGGAACACGGCCTCGCCCGGCGCCGCCCCTGCGCGCCCCAGCGCGATCCGCAGGAGGTCCGGCGCGGGCTTTCCGAGGCAGGCGGGCGCGAGCGCGGGCACGACGGCCGCGACCGCCGCGAACAGCGCGCCCGTCTCGGGAACGGGCAGACCGTCCGGGCCGGGATGGCTCGGGTCGGGGTTGGTGAGGTGCAGGGGCACGCCCTTGTGGACCAGCGCGGCGAGCCGCGACAGCCGCGGCAGGGTCAGGCCGGGATCGCGGGCCAGGACCGCCACATCGGGGTCGAGATCGGTGCGCAGAAGCCCGAGGTCGTCGGCCAGTGCCAGAAGCGGATCTGCGGCGAAGAGGGCGACGCGCGCGCTCTGCCGGGATCGGGCCAGCGCGCGCAGCGTCTCTTCGCCCGCAAGCACGATCCGGTCCGCCGGGATGTCGAGCCCGAGGGCGGCAAGCTGCACGGCCAGCGTGTCGGCCGTGTCGGTCGAATTGTTCGACACGATCCAAAGCCGGTCCCCGCAGGCCGCGACAAGGCGTGCCGCGCCGGGAAGCGCCCGGTTCCCGGCGATCAGGCAGCCGTCGAGGTCGCACAGCACCGGGCCACGGTCGACGCGGCCGCTCGTCACCACCTCGTCCAGACCCAATGCCGTCATCCGCGCATGCCTTTCCCGTTCCGTGTCGTCCACGGTTCCGGCGCCGCGGCGCCGTGTCGATCGTGCTGGAGGGTGGCGGCCGTGTTGCCGGACGCCCCGTTGCAGTCGTGGCAGCCTGTTGTAACCGCGGTGTTACAGCCGAAGGCTAGGCTTTCGCCCAACGAAGGCGCCACTTGCAGAGGACGCGCAAATGTTGTCGCCGGCACGATTGCGCGCGATCTCGGCGGTCGCCGAACACGGGACCTTCGCCGCGGCGGGGCGGAGTCTGGGCGTTTCGCATGCCGCCGTCTCGCAGCAGATCCGCGAGATGGAATCAGAGCACGGCATCCGCCTGTTCGACCGTGTGAACGGGGTGCTGCATCCGACACCGATCTGCCTCGAACTGTCCGACATCGGCCAGCGCATCCGCCATGCCGAGGCCGACGCGACCCGCATCCTCGACCGGCGCAACGCGCACGGCCAGCGCCGGCTGCGCCTCGGGCTCGGAAATTCCATGCCGGGCATCGCCATCGCGGCGACCATGCTGCGCCGCCAGCCGGACCTGTCGATCGAGGTGGAAAGCGGCTCGCACCGCCACATCCTGGGCGCGGTCCTGCGCCGGGATGTCGAGGCGGCGGTCCTGCCGGACATCCCGGCCGATCCCCGCTTCCGGCGGTATCCCGTGGTCACGCAGGAAGTCGTGGCCATCGTCGCGCCCGAAAGCCCGCTCGCCCGGCTCGACATGGTGTCGCTGGCCGAGCTGGCCGATCTTCCGCTTGTGTTCCGCTCGCCGGGGTCCTCGACCCAGCGGGTGGTGGACCGCGCCTTCGGCCGGGCGGGGCTCGGCCCCGAGCCGCGGCTGGTCGCGGACACGCGCGATGCCGTCTACGAGGCCGTGGCGCTCGGGATCGGCGTGGGATTCATGTGGCGCTTCGGCACGTTCCGCCGGGACGCCGTGCGGCGCCTCAACGTCCCCGAGATGGGCGTGGGCGTCGAAGAGGTCGCCTTCGCGCTGGCCGACGAGCGCAACGAGATGGTCAGGGTCTTCTTCGCCGCGGCAGAGGAGCATTCGCGGGTGGCGCAGGGCGTTCCCGGCGCCTCGGCCGGACGGCCCGTGGACGAGACCAACCGGTGACCTGCCCCTAGCCGGCGCGGGCCGCCTGCGCCCAGGCGGCCGCGTAGGCTTGCGCTGCGCGTGGGTCGAGCGCGGCGCGATGTGCCTCCGGCGTCCCGCGCGGTCGCGCGCCGCTGGCCAGAAGCGCGGCGCCGAGGCTCGCGCGGCCGCCGTCGGCCGGGCAGTGCACGGGCCGGCCGGCGGCCTGCGAGAGCATGTCGAGATAGAGCGCGTTCCCCGCGAAGGGCCCCTCGACCACGACCGGCCCCTCGGCCCCGATCAGGCCGAGGCACTCCGCCGTCATCAGGGCGAGGTAGAAGGACAGCGCGGCCGATCTCTTGCCGGGCGACAGCGCGGGATCGCTCCACCGCCACGACGCGCCGGGGAACGGACCCGAGGTCGGCTCGACCGAGGGCAGGAGGAAGGCGCGGCGCGACAGGACTGCGGCGATGTCGGCGGCATTGGGCGCCGCGGTTCCGGCCTGCAGCCGCTCGAACTCGCGGCCGCCCATGAAGCGCGCAGACGGCGTGGGCCGCCCGAAGGCGTCGACGTTGACGAGCGTGTCGCGCCGGGGATCGAGCGGCACGCGGCGCCCGCCCACGGCCATCGAGATCACCCACGTCCCGGTCGAGACCACGGCGAAGGGTGGGTCCATGGCCATCAGATGCGGCAGCAGGGCCGCGTTCGAATCGTGGATCCCGCAGGCGACGGGCGTGCCGGCGGGAAGACCCGTTGCGCGCGCCACCTCCGGCAGGATCGGGCCGAGCCGCGCCGCGGCGGGTGCGACCGGGGCGAAGCGGTCCGCGAGGCCCAGTCGCGCGGGCAGGGTGCTGAACCCGCCGGTCCAGGGGCTCCAGAGATCGGTATGGCACCCGAGCGAGGTGACCTCGCAGCGGTAGACCCCGCTCAGACGGCCCGACCAGTACTGCGGGTAGGTCACGATCCGGGCGATCCGCCCCGCAAGACCCTCCTGCGTCTCGAGAAGCCAGTGAAGCTGCGCGCCCGCGTTCAGCCCCATGGGCAGGCGGGGCGACCCGGTCTCGGCGAAGGGCGGGCGCAGCCGGTCGTAGGCGTCGGCCAGATCGTCCGGGCCGGTGTGCTCGTAGTCGAGCATCGGGCAGGCGAGGTCGCCCGCGCGGTCCAGAAGCACGACCGACGCGCCGTGCGCCGTCACGCTGATCGCGTCGATCCGGTGGGCGGCGTGAAGCGCCCCGAGGCTGCCGAGGATGAAGGTCCAGAGGCCCGCGATGTCGACATGCGGCCAGGGCGGGCCGGGGCGCACGGCATTGGCCTTCGTGCGGACGCCGATCTCGTGCAGCGCCCTTGTGTCGACCACCGCGACCTTCGCGTTCGTCTTGCCGATGTCGATGACCGCCACGTGGGTCATGGCATGTGGAACAGGGTCTCGAGCGGCACGGCGACCGGCGCGTTGTCGGGATGCGTTTCCATGATGTCGGCCATGTGGGCCCACCACCGCTGCATGACCGGGTGCCCGGGCAGGTCGTCCATCCCGTGATCCTCGCGCCGCCAGAGCACGCCGAAGAGCGTGCCGGTCCCACGGTCGAGGTGGATCGAATAGTCCGACACGCCGGCGTCCTTCAGGAGCGCCACGAGTTCGGGCCAGATTTCGTTGTGGCGGCGGCGGTACTCGTCCTCGCAGCCGGGATTGAGGCGCATGGTGAAGGCGTATTTCTGCATCAGGGCTTCCACCTCGCCCAGAGCCGCGGCAGCGCGATCACGCCGATCAGGAGAAGCCCGATGAAGATCGACATGACGATCCCCGGCACGTTCAGAAGCCCGAGGCCGAAGGTGACGAGCCCCATGACGAAGGCTGCAATGACCACGCCCGGGATCGTGCCCGAGCCGCCGAGGATGCTGACGCCGCCCAGCACCACCATCGTCACGATCTCGAGCTCCCAACCCACGGCGATGGAGGGGCGCGTCGAGCCGAGCCGCGAGGTCAGGCAGATCGCCGCGATCCCCGACATCAGGCCCGTGAGAAGGAAGAGGATGAACTTCACCCGCCCGACGCGGATGCCCGAGAAGAGCGCGGCGGTCGGGTTGTTGCCGATGGCATAGACCGCGCGGCCGAAGTTGGTCCGGTGCAGGAGCACGCCGTAGATCCCCGCGAGCGCCGCGAAGAGCACGAACTCGAACGAGATCACCCACCAGACGTAGCCCTGCCCGAAGAAGGCGAAGTCGGGCGGATAGCCGGTATAGGCCTTGTCGCCGAGGACGATGTAGGAAATCCCGCGGAAAAGGCTCATCGTGCCGATCGTCACGACGATGGACGGCAGGCCCATCCCGGTGACGAGAACCCCGTTGAAGGCCCCGCAGGCAAGCCCCACCGCGATCCCGACCAGCACCAGTTCCGGCGCCCCCGCCCCCATCTGCGCGGCCGCCCCCATGGCGGTGGATGCCAGCGCGATGATCGAGGCGACCGACAGGTCGATCTCGCCCGCGATGATGAGAAGCGCCATGGCGAAGGCGATCATCGCCTTTTCGGTGAAGTTGAAGGTCGCGTCGCTCAGGTTCCAGGCATTCAGGAAGTAGGGCGAGGCAAGGCTGTTGGCGATGAAGATGGCGATGGCGACCGCCAGCAGCAGGCTCTCCCAGCTGCGCAGGATGCGGGTGGCCCGCGACTGCAGCCGGTCGGGGATGAGACGCGCGTCGGTCATGCCCGGCCCTCGGCCCGCTTGAGGATGATGCGGCCCTTCGTGCGGCTCGCCCGCGCGTTCAGCGCCACGGCCACCACGATGGCGGTGCCCGAGATCGCGAGCTGCCAGAAGGGCGAGATGTTGACGACCGGCAGGGCGTTCTTGATGACGCCAAGGAACAGCGCCCCCAGCACCGCGCCCAGCGCCGTGCCCGCGCCCCCCGCGATGGCGATGCCGCCGATCACGCAGGCCGCCACCACGTCAAGCTCGAACCCAGCCGCGATGTCGACATAGGCGACCGAATAGCGCGCAACCCAGAGATACCCCGTGAGCCCCGCGAGCGCGCCCGACAGCACGAACGCCCAGAACTGCGTCCGGCCCACGTCGATGCCCGCGTAGACGGCGGCATGGGGGTTGCCGCCCGCGGCATAGAAGGCGCGGCCGAGCGGCGTGCGTCCGATCATCAGGATCACCAGCGCGGCCACGGCGAGCGCGATCCAGCTCATCACCGGCAGGCCGAGGATCACCGCGCGGGGAAAGCCGGTGAAGGCGGGGCTCATCTCGTGCGCGTTGATCCAACGGCCGTCCGAGATGACGAAGATGATCCCGCGGAAGATCGTCATGGTGCCCAGCGTCACGACGATGGGCGGGATGGCGAGCGTCCAGACGAGAAGCCCGTTCACGGCGCCGAGCATCGCGCCGAAGACGACAGCGACGGCAAGGATCGCCGGCACCGGCAGCCCCGGCATGGCGACGTTGATCATCGCGCAGACCATCCCCGTCAGCGCGAGGTTCGCCGCAACCGACAGGTCGATGCAGCGCGTCAGGATCACCGCCGCCTGCCCCACCGCGAGGATGACGAGCGGCGCGGTGTCGTTGAACACCCGCGCGAGGTTGCCGGGCGCGACGAAGCCCGGAAACCGCGTCGCGATCAGCGCCAGCAGCCCCGCGATCACGGCCAGAAGCAGCGCCTCGCGCGACTTCAGCGCCTGTGTCATGCCGCCTCTCCGATCCCTGCCGCGTGGCGCACGAGGATCTCGGGCGACAGCTCTGCCCGGTCGAGCTCGGCCGCGATCAGCCCCTGCCGCATGACGATCACCCGGTCCGACATGCCGAGCACCTCGGGAATCTCGGAACTCACCATCAGGACGGCGAGCCCGGCCGCCGCGAGCTCGGTCATGAAGGCGTGGACGGCGGCCTTGGACCCGATGTCGATGCCCTTGGTCGGCTCGTCGAGGATGATGCCCCGCGGCGCCGTGGCGAGCCACTTGGCGATCACCACCTTCTGCTGGTTCCCGCCGGACAGCTTGCCCACGTCCTGGTCGAGCGCGGCGGCGCGGAGGTCGAGCCGCCCGGTGTAGTCGCGCGCCAGCCTGAATTCCTGCGCGAGCCTCAGGAACCCGTGCCGCGAGGTCCGGCCGAGCGAGGGCAGCGTGACGTTCTGGAAGATCGGCAGCCCGATGATCGCACCTTGCCGGCCCCGGTCCTCGGGCACGTAGACGATGCCGTTCGCGATGGCATCGGCGGGCGAGCGGATGCGGCGGGCGGTGCCGTCCATCAGGACCTCGCCCGCGGACGCCTTCGTGATCCCGAAGATCGCCTGCATCAGCTCGGACCGGCCGGCGCCCACCAGCCCGTAGAAGCCCAGGATCTCGCCCTCGCGCAGCCCGAAGGAAATGCCGTCGAACTCGGTCGGATGCGACAGGCCCGCGACCCGCAGGACCTCGCGGCCCGCGTTCGGGGTGCGGCGGGGGAAGATCTGGTCGACCGGGCGGCCGACCATCATCCGCACGAGATCGCCGTCGGTCACGTCGGCGATCATGCCCGCGCCCACATGCGCCCCGTCGCG
>DAINOF010000149.1:0-7225 GCA_036735505.1 Paracoccaceae bacterium | reverse complement strand
AGGAGGACCGCCGAGAGGATCGCGTCAGAAGCGCGCATCGAGCCCCGCGTAGACCGCCCGGCCGGCGGTCCCGTAGCCGGGTACGGTCTGGTAGTCTTCGTCGGTGAGGTTCGTCGCCCGGACGAAGGCGTCGATCCGGTCGGTGACGGCCCAGGTCAGGCGCGCGTTCAGCGTCTCGTAGTCCTCGACCTCGGGATAGCCGCTGACCGCCTGGACCCAGACGTCGCCGGTCAGCCGGTCGGTGAGCTCCGCCTCGAGCCCGAGGAGGAGATCGCGCTCGGGCGTGCGCGGCAGGGGCGCGCCCGCCGCGTCCTCGGCGTTGAGGAAGGTCAGCGCGCCATAGGCGACGACACGCTCGCCGAGCGGCAGGCGCGCGCCGATCTCGAGGCCCGTGATCGTCGATTCGCCCGCCACGTTCTCGAGCGTCGAGAAGTCCGCCGTCGAGGTGATCAGGTCGTCGATCCGGTTCTGGAAGACCGTCGCCGAGACGCTGCCGCCGCCGGCCCAGACGTGATCGACGCCGATCTCGATCGAGGTGCTCGTCTCGGGCTCGAGGTCGGGGTTGCCCACGAAGAAGCCGAAGTCGGCGAAGAGGTCGCCGATGGTCGGCGGACGGTATCCGGTGCCGACCGCGCCGCGGATGACGGTGCCCTCGGCCGGCCGGAGGGCGAAGGCGAGCCGCCCGGTGGTGAAGCCGCCGAACTCGGAATGCTCGTCGTAGCGGATCGTCCCGGTCAGGTCGAGGTTGGCCGAAGGCGACCAGACCGCCTCGACGAAGGCGCCCCCGGTCGTGATGCTTTCGCTGCCGCCGGGAAGCGAGGTGGCGTCGGCCCGATCCTCGCGCGCCGAAAGGCCCAGCGACAGCAGCAGGTCGGGGCGGATCTTGCCGCTCGACAGGTGGTCAAAGGCGACCCGGCGCGAGGCGAACTCGCTCGAGAAGCCGCTCGAGGTCGAGGTGCGGTCGGTCGTGTAGAGGCTGAGCGCGGTCTCGTGGCTCCAGGCGCCGGTGCCGTAAATCGCGAAGGCGCGCAGGCCCCGCGTCTCGCGGTCCGAAGTGCCGTCGCCGTCGGTCGGCAGGAAGGGCGGCACGTTCTGGAACGAATCGAAGTCGGTCTCGCCCGTCTCGGCGAAGCCGTTGATCCCGAGCGTCAGGGCGTCCGACACCGCGTACTGCGCCCCGAAGGACAGGCGCGAGCGCGAGAAGCCGTCGGCCTCGGTGTTGCCGTTGGCCTCGTCCGCGGCCGAAAACCCGTCGGCCTGGGCGTGGGAGACACCGAAGGACAGCGACAGCGGCCCGGTATTCCGGGTCAGCGCATAGTCGCCCGCGAGCGTGCCGAAGGAGCCCACCGTCGCGCCCGCGCGCTGGTGCGTGCCCTCGCCGAGCTCAGGCCCGCCGAGCGTCGAGATCAGGACGACGCCGCCCACCGCCGAGCCGCCGTAGAGCGCCGACTGCGATCCCTTCAGGATCTCGATCCGGCGGATGCCCGAGGTCGTGAGCCCGCCGAAATCCTCGAAATCGCCGGCGGGCGCCGAGGGATCGGTCGCGAGGATGCCGTCGATGTAGACGGGGATGTAGCGGTTGCGCGCGCCGCGGATTCGCAGGTCGGCGAGCGTGCCCGCGGGCCCGCTCTGGGTGAGCGTGAGGCCCGGGAGCCGGGCGAGCACGTCCGCGAGCTGGACGTCGCCCGTGGCGCGCAGGTCGTCTTCGGTGAGCACCGTGACCGAGGCCCCCGCGCGCTCGCGCGCGATCGGCGCGGCGTTGGGCGAGATCACGATCTCGTCGAGCAGGAACGCGTCCTGCGCCGCGGCGGCGTACGGCAAGAGGGCCAGCGCCGCGGCGCTGGCGAGATATGTGGTCCGGGTCATGTCATGTCCTTCCCCCGAGGCCCCGAGGGGCCAATGTCCTTTTCAAGTCATTGGGAAGGCTGGCCTCCCGCAGACGGCGATCGACGTCACCACTACGGAAAACCGTTGTCCGCGGCGCGCCCCGCACCCGGACAGGGTGATCACTCCGGCAGGTCTCCTGACTCGCGGGTCATCACGTGGACTGGCCTTCCCAGGGCGCATGAGGTGCCCCAGTGGCATGTTCAGCCACGCTCGCCGCTCACAGTTGCGGGGGCAGTCGCGGATTCGGGGGACCTCCCCCTCACCGCGTTCCCTTTTCATCGGACGGCGAACCGCCCGAACCGGAGCACCGTCTTGGTGAACCTGACAGTCGCGCCTGTCAAGCCGCCATGTCGCCCGCGCGGCGGCAAGGGTCTGCCCTTGCGGGACCAGGGCGCCGCGGGTAGGTGACGGCTCCGATCCGATCAGGGGAACATGCGCATGGACGAGATCACCGAGCCGAAGCCCGACAGCTACCGCGTCACGGCGGACGAGCTGCGCCAGTTCATCGAGCGCATCGAGCGGCTCGAGCAGGAAAAGCGCGACATCGCGGACCAGGTCAAGGAGGTCTTCGCCGAGGCCAAGGGCCGCGGCTACGACATCAAGGTCATGCGGAAGGTCATCGCGCTGCGCAAGCGCGAGCCCGACGACATCGCCGAGGAAGAGGCGGTGCTCGAGATGTACCGCCAGGCGCTCGGGATGTCCTGAGGCGGGATCGCCCCCGGCGACGGGGCCGGAGGGAGGGCCGGGATGGCGGCGCTTACGGTCGAGGCGGCGCTCGAACGCGCGGCGGCGGCGGAGGACCCTGAGGAGGCGCGCGCGCTCTACCTCGCGGTGCTGGCCGCGCGCCCCGGAGAGCCGCGGGCCGAAGCGGGGTTCCGCCGCCTGCTCGCCACGACCGAGCCGCCCGCCCCGGTGCGGGCCCGGATCGCGGCGAGGCACCGGGCGGGCGACCTGGGGGCCCTTGCCCGCGACCTGCCCGGGCTTCTCGCCGCCTATCCCGGCTCGGCCGTCCTGCGCGCCGCGCAAGGGGCGCTGGCGCTGGCAGAGGGCGATCTCGCGGCGGCGAGGGCCGCCTTCGAGGCGGCGGTGCGGCTGCATCCCTTCTATGCCGAGGGCTGGAACAACCTCGGCACCGCGCTGTGGGAAGCGGGCGAGACGGCCTCGGCCGTCGCCGCCCATCGCCGCGCGCTGGCGCTGAGGGCGGATCTGCCCGAGGCCCATCTGAACCTCGCGCTGGCCCTTCGCGCGCAGGGCGACCCCGCCGCCGCGCTGGCCTCGGCCGACCGCGCGCGGGCGCTCCGCCCCGGCCATGCCGCCACCCAGGCGCTGGTCCTGACGCTGCGCCGCCTCTGCGCCGACTGGTCCGGGGCCGACCCGGACAGGGTGGCGCGGCTCGGGGTGGAAGGCGGTGCCGTTCCGCCCTTCGGCCTTCTCGCGCTCGAGGACGCCCCCGACCGGCAGCGGTTGCGGTCCGAGGCCTGGGTGCGCGCGCGGTGGTCGCCCCTGCCAGACCCCGCGCCCGCCCTGCCCCGCGTTCCGGGCGACCGGCTGCGGCTCGGTTACTTGGGCGCCGATTTCCGCGACCATGCCATGATGCACCTGATGGCCGGGCTCCTGCGGTGCCACGACCGCGACCGCGTCCATGTCCATGTCTTCAGCTACGGCCCCGGGGGGCTGCATCCGGCCGCCCGTGTCGTCGAGACGGTGCACGAGGTGGCGCAGCTTTCGGACGCGGACATCGCTGCGCTTGGACGCGCGCAGGGGCTCGATGTCGCGGTGGACCTGATGGGGCACACCACCCTGTCGCGGACACGGCTCTTCGCGCACCGGCCCGCGCCGGTCCAGGTCGGCTTCCTCGGCTATCCCGGCACCACGGGCGCGCCCTTCCTCGACTACCTCGTGGCCGACCGCATCGTGATCCCGCCCGAGGCGCGGGCGCAGTACGGCGAGGCGCTGATCCTCATGCCCCACAGCTACGCGCCGGCCGACGACGCCCGCGTCATCGGGGCGCCGGGGCGCCGGGCCGACCACGGCCTGCCCGAGGACGCCTTCGTCTACTGCTGCTTCAACAACCTCCTCAAGATCGGACCGGCCGAGTTCGACATCTGGATGCGCCTTCTGGCACGACGCGACGACGCGGTGCTGTGGCTGCTCGACCCGGGCCGGGAGGCAGCGGCGCGCCTCACGTCGGAAGCGGCGGCACGGGGCGTCGCCCCCGACCGGCTGCGCTTCGCGCCACGCCTGCCGGTGGCGCAGCACCTCGCCCGCCACGTCCATGCCGACCTGTTCCTCGACTGCTTCGCCTACAACGCCCATACCACCGCATCCGACGCGCTCTGGGCCGGGCTGCCACTGGTGACGATGGCCGGGCGGCAGTTCGCGGCGCGCGTCGCGGCAAGCCTTCTGACCGCCGCGGGCCTGCCCGAGCTTGAGACCGGCAGCCCCGCGGCCTATGCCGCCTGCGCCGCCGCGCTGGCCTGCGACCCCGCGCGCCTGTCCGGGCTTCGGGCCCGGCTCGCGGCGCAGCGCCATACCCCGCCCCTGTTCGACACGCGAGGCTATGCACGGGACTTCGAGGCGGCGCTGCAGGCGGCCCACCGGCGCCACATCGCCGGCCTGCCGCCCGCCGATCTGGAGATCCCGCCCGGCCGGCCCGGCTGAGGCCCCGCGTCCGGTCTCAGGGCGTGATCAGCTGCACGCCCGGCATCGCGGCGATCCGGGCGACGTCGGCGTCGTAGGCGGCGGTGAGGTCGGCCATCAGCTCCTCGTCCCAGCCCGGCAGGTCGATCTCTTCGTCGATCTCGCCCGCGCGGGCATGCGCCTCGATGAGCCGGCCCAGTTCGCGGCGCACCTCGGGGCCGTCGAACCAGGGCGGCCGCCCGAAGTGCGCCTCGATCGCGGCCACGCCGGCCGGGTCCACGATCTGCAGGGCAAGGTCGAGGCTTCCATCAAGCGCCACGTCCGGCCCGAGCCCGGTAACCGCCCGCAGGATCGCGCCCCAGAGGATCGGGCTGTCCTCGTTGCACCAGACGATGACCTCGGCCTCGGGATTGGCCGCGCGGATCGTGGCGACGGCCTCGGACCAGTTGAGCGCCCGGGGGTCGATGCCGGTCATGTAGTCCTCGAAGTCGAGGTCCTCGTTCCGACGCCCGCGGAACAGCGCGGGGATGAAGGTCGCCGGGTTGCGCAGGGCGAGGGCGAAGGTGACGTCGTGGCGCGGAAAGACCTGCCGCAGCCAAGCGGTCTTGAAGGCCCGCGCATAGAGCCGCGCCTCGTCGAGCGCGCGGTCGGACAGGCAGATGAAGCTCTCGTTCGACAGGACCAGCGTCTCGGGCGCGTCCCGCTCGACGATGGCCTCGGTCAGGAGCTCCTCGGCCTCGGCCGAGGCCGGCGTGCCGCGCAGCCGGTTGACGACGTCGCGCAGCACCTTTCGGTAGCGCCCCGGGCCGGGGACGACGACGCCATGGGCAGCGAGGGCGTCGCGATTGCGCAGGAGCGAGCGGACGAGCCGCCCCTCGTCGGTATGGTGAACGCCCAGGTGAAAGACGACGCGCACGGGGTCATCCTGAAGTTGCAGCATCCGGCCTAACGGCTCGCCGCCGCTTCCGCAATCCCGCGCGGGGGCTTGATGGGTCGGGTCGCAGCCCGTAGAGGTAGGGGTGTGCCCCTATAGCTCAGCTGGTAGAGCATCTGATTTGTAATCAGGGGGTCGGGGGTTCGAGTCCCTCTGGGGGCACCACGGGCGCGCGAGGCATCCGGGCGGGCCGATGACGCGGGGCCCTGCTTCCCGGTCGTCCTTCGAATGCCGCCGCTACGCCACGGCCGGGCGACGCGCCTCGGATGCGCGGCTCGACCCCAGGACCACGTAGGCCCAGTAGGCCAGGAACACCAGCAGCGGCAAGCCCGCATGCAGCACGTCAGGCAGGCCCGGTGCCCATGCACGAAGCGCTGCCGTGCCGGGCAGGACGAACACGTGCGCGACATAGATCGCCAACGGGTTGCGCCCCGTGTGCTCCATGATGAACGACACGACCGGCAGCCGCCGAGCGTCAAAAAGGGCCACCAGCAAAAGCATCACGCCGCACACCATGAACATGTACCACAGCTGCGGAGGCGCGCCGTAGTTCGAGCCGAGATCCGCGATCGAGCGCCAGCCGACGATACGCCCGAGACCGAGCCCGAGGGCGAGCATGACGCAGCCGGACACGATCAGGATCTGGACCACGCTGTTCCCGGCCTCCCGGAGCCTGCTCAAGTGCCATCCGAAGCTGGCGATCAGCAGCGCGACGCCGAGGTTCGTGAGAAGCGCGTACTTTCCGGACACCAGGGTCAGTCTTGCGAGCTCGACGGCCGTCTCGCCCTGACTCTTCCACGTGTCAAAGCCGAGCCACGTCCCGAGAAGAACAAGTCCGGCCCCGACAAGCGCGGGCGCAGCGTAGGGAGATCGCGCCATGGACCCGACGAGAAAGGCGGCACACAATATGGCGAGGAAATAGAAGGACAGCACTCCGTAGAGATCGAGCAGAAGGTCGAGAAAGATGCTTCCGCCCCAGTGTGTTTCGGACCAGAGCGTCGTGATGAAGCCCGGTACGGAGACCGCGAAAGCGGCAAGCAGGACGACGAAGGACCTTCGGACCAGCCTGTGCCGGACCGATGCAGGATCCTTGAGGGCCCTGGGCATGTAGGCGAAGGCCAGTGTCAGTCCGAACAGCGCGATGAACGTCGGCGTCGCAAATCGGCCGATCAGCGTGAGGACGTCCAGGACCACGCCCTGCACGCCCAGCCGCTCGTAGACGCCAGGTCCGAAATGGGCGAGGATCATTGCGGAAATCGCGAGGCCGCGAACCTGATCCACCGCAACGAAGCGCACTGTCGCCTACCTTCGCCAGCCCTGAAGAACCGCACACCGGCGCGACTATCGGTGCCTTCCGCGGAAAACACAAGCTGCCTGCGCCGTCAGGCGGCCCGGTCGGGACGGCGGGGCGATCGCCGGCGCCGCAGGACGCCGAGCGCAAGGAGGCCCGATCCGAGCATCAGAAGCGGCGCGGGGAGGGGAATGACGGGCGTGGAGACGAGACGGATATCTGCGTTGAACGCCATAACTAGATCAGCTCTCGTCATGAACCAACTTCCTCCCTCGCCGACCTGCCACGCACCTGACCATGGGTCCACGAACTGGATGTGTCGGCCATTTGAGTCGGAAGGTGACAGGTCAAAGGAGCTGCTCGAAAAGGAGTACTGATCGAAGTTGAAACCAATCCTTCCCTCAGCGTAGGATTGATAAAGGAACCCCTGAAAAACCTGCCGATTTCAGCCTGATCTGGTAGACTTTGGTATC
>DAINOF010000148.1:0-7248 GCA_036735505.1 Paracoccaceae bacterium | reverse complement strand
GGGCGCTTCCACTACCAGCTCGGCCGGGCGCTTACCGCGCTCCGTCGCTTCGACGAGGCGCGGACAGCCTATGAGACCGCGCGCGACCTCGGCCACGCGCGGGCCTACTATGCGCTCGGCAGCGCCGTCCTGAACGAGGGCCGCGAGAGCGGCGGGCGTTTCGAGGAGGTCGCGCCGGAAGAGGCGCTCAGGCTCTTCGCGCTCGGCGTCGAGGCGGGCGATCCCTACGCCTTCCACTCGCTCGGCCGGCAGTTCCTGCGGTACGGCGGCCGCGCCGAGGTGGAACTCGAGGGCTACGACCTTCTGATGCGCGCGCTCGAGGTGGGGCACACCTTCTCGATGAACGAGCTCGGCTTTTTCTATCTTGAGGAGGACGGCCAGTACTACGACCCCGCGCGCGGCCTGCGCTACCTGCGCGAAAGCGCGGCGCGCGGCGACATCTACGGCTTCAACAACATGGGCCTCGTGCATCTGCGCGGGCTCGGCGACGAACCGGTCGACGCCGCGCTCGCCTTCGACTTCTTCCGCCGGGCGGCCGAGGGCGGGCACCCGACCGCGCCCGGCAACCTCGCGCGGATCTACCGGGAGGGGCTGGTCGACGGCCAGCCGGACATGGTGCGCGCGGTCGAGTGGTATCTGGAAGGGCTCGAGCGGGGCGATGCGCTCGCCGGCGGCAACGGTGCCTTCCTGATCGCCACCGAACGGCCCGAGGGCTATGCGCCGCATGACGCCGCCGTGGCGGCGGCGAAGGCCGCGGCGCTCGTCAACCAGCCGGCGGCCGAGCGGGCGCGCGCCTTTCTCGCCTCGCTTCCGGCCGACATGCTCGATGCCGGCGCGCAGGCGCTGATCGGCACGCTCGGCGCGCCGATCGAGGTCGACGGCGCCTTCGGGGCATCGAGCCAGGAGGCGATGGACGAGCTTCTCGCCGCGCGCGGCGCAGGTCCGGCCGAGACCGACCGGATCGAGCGCATCGTGCAGCTGGCGGGTCTCTACTGGTCGGCGTCGCCATTCCGCGTCGACCTCTACTAGAGGTCGGCGCCCGTCGTCCGGCGCCGCGCCACGGTCCAGCCCCGGTCGAGATCGGGCAGCAGCGCGAGGCCGAGACCGGGTCCCGGCGGCACGGTCATCGTGCCGCGCGCGACCGGGGGCAGGGCGGTGACCACGTCGCGGTACCAGCCGCGGTAGAAGGCGCGCACCGACTCCTGGACAAGCGCGTTGGGCGCGTTGAGCGAAAGATGCGTCGACGCGGCCAGCACCACCGGCCCGGTGCAGTCGTGCGGCGCCACGGGCAGGTGCCAGGTCTCGGCCATGGCCGCGATCTTGCGCGCCTCGGACAAGCCCCCGCACCAGGCGACGTCCAGCATCACCACACCGGCCGCCCCGGTCTCGAGGAGGTCGCGGAAGGCCGCGCGGCTGCCCAGCGTCTCGGAGGCGCAGATCGGTGCGGGGCTCGCCTCGGCATAGCGTTTCAGCTCGCCCAGGTGGTCCATGCGGATCGGGTCCTCGTGCCAGTAGGTGCCGTAAGGAGCGAGCGCGCGGGCGATGCGGATGGCGGGCAGAAGCTGCCACATCGAGTGGAACTCGACCATGATGTCCATGGCGTCGCCCACGGCGCGGCGGATCCTCTCGAAGGGGGCGAGCGCGGCCTTCAGGTCGTCGGACGTGATGTGCAGGCCGCGCGAGGCTTCGGCCGCCGTGTCGAAGGGCCAGATCTTCATCGCCGTGATGCCCTCGTCCATCAAGGACAGGGCAAGCTCGTCGGCGCGGGTGAGGAACCCCGTCAGGTCGTCGAGGTCAGACTGCCCCAGCCCGAAGTTCGCGGACTGCTGGCCGGTGGCCTTGCGGATGTAGTCGGGACCGGCGCAGGTGTTGTAGGTCCGGATGCTGTCGCGCGTGAACCCGCCCAGAAGCTGCGCGACCGGTTGGCCGGTGGCATGCCCGAAGATGTCCCAGAGGGCCAGGTCGAAGGCCGAGTTGCCCCGCGCCTCGGCCCCCGTGGACCGGAACCCGAGGTAGCCCACGAGATCCGAGGACAGCTGGTCGATCCGCAGCGGATCGCGCCCGATCACCTTCGGCGCGACGGTCTCGTGCAGATGCGCCTCGACCGCGCCCGCGCCGAAGAAGGTCTCTCCCAGACCCGTGATGCCCTCGTCCGTCTCGACGTGGAGCCAGATGAGGTTCGGCCGTTCGGCAAGCCGGATCGTCTCGATCGCGGTGATCTTCACGGGCCTACCCCCGTCCGACGAAGGGCATGGCGGTGGCCATCACCGTCATGAAGAGCACATTGGCGTCGAGCGGCAGGTCCGCCATGTGCCGCACCGACCGCGCCACATGCGCCACGTCCATCACCGGCTCGGGCCGGCGGCTGCCGTCGGGCTGGAGCACGCCCTTCGCCATCGCCTCGGTCATGTCCGAGGCCGCGTTGCCGATGTCGATCTGCCCCACCGCGATGCCATGCACCCGCCCGTCGAGTGCCGCGGACTTGGTGAGCCCGGTGATCGCGTGCTTGGTCGCCGCATAGGCGGCCGACAGCGGCCGGGGGGTCGTGGCCGAGATCGAGCCGTTGTTGATGATCCGCCCGCCCCGCGGGTCCTGCGCCTTCATCTGGCGGAATGCCGCCTGCAGGCAGAAGAAGGCGGCGTTGAGGTTCACGTCCACCACCGCCCGCCAGTCCTTGGGCCGAAGGTCTTCGATCGGCACGACAGGCTGCGAGATCCCGGCGTTGTTGAACAGAAGGTCGACCCGCCCCCATCGCGCGACCGTGGCGGCGAACAGCCCCTCCACCTGGGCGGGGTCGGTCACGTCGCAGGGATGCGCGAGCGCGCCCGCGCCGATCATCCCCGCGGTGTCGTCGAGCGGCGCCGCGCGCCGGCCCGCCAGCGCCACGGTCCAGCCGTGGGCGCCAAGGTCGAGCGCCACAGCGCGGCCGATGCCGCTGCCCGCCCCGGTGACGATGGCTGTGCGCCCGGTCATGCCGTCACCTCGGCGACCCGGCCGCCCAGTTCGTCCTCGACATGGACGCGCAGGATCTCGGCCATGCCGGATTCGGCCGTGAAGCCCAGCGCGCGCGCCCGCGTGGCCGCGCAGTCCTCGCCCCAGCCCGCGACGATCCGTTCGATGAGAGGGTCCGAGGTGCGCCGGATCAGCCGCACGGCGCCCTCGCCGGCCACGGCGCGCAGGGCGTCGATCTGGTCGCCGACCGTCGCCGAGAGCCCCGGCATCGTCAGGGCGCGGCGGTGGTCCATGCCGGACGTGTCCATCGAGGCGGCATGGACGAAGAACCCCACGGCGGAGCGCGGGCTCGCGAAGTAGTGGCGCGTCGTCTCGGGCACCGGCAGGTCGGCCGGCAGGCCCGCCAGCGGCTCGCGCAGGATGCCCGAGAAGAACCCCGACGCCGCACGGTTCGGCGCGCCGGGGCGCACGCAGATCGTGGGCAGTCTCAGCGACAGGCCGTCGATCATCCCCCGCCGGGTGTAGTCGTTGACGAGCAGTTCGGTCATCAGCTTCTGCGCGCCGTAGCTCGTGGCGGGCTGGGGCGCGAAATCGTCGGGGATGCGCGCCGGGAAGGGTGGGCCGAAGACCGCGAGCGAGGAGGCGAAGACAAGCCGCGGCCGCCAGTCGCCCGCCGCCCGGATCGCTTCAAGGAGCGCCCGGCTCCCGTCGAGGTTCACCCGGTAGCCCTTGTCGAAATCCACCTCCGCCTCGCCCGAGACGACGGCTGCCAGGTGGAAGATGACGTCGGGCCGGTTGGCGACCAGCCGCTCCGGCACTCCGGGCGCGGACAGATCGGCGGCCTCGGCCGCAATCCGGTCGGGCAGGCCATGGGGCAGGGGGGGTGCCGTGACGTCCACCAGATGCAGCGCCCCGATCTCCCGCCCGCCGAGCCGCCCCTCTCCTGCGAGCCGTAGGGCAAGCTTGCGGCCGATCATGCCGCCCGCGCCGATCACGAGTATCCTCATTCCGTCCCTCCCGTCCTTCGGGTGCTGTCCCGCACCTCGAGCGTGAAACCGATGTCGCGCACCCGGTCTTCCGGCCGCGTGCCGCCCATCGCCGCCTCGATCATCCGCACGGCCTCGAGCCCCATCCTGTAGCGGTGCGTGCGCACCGAGGTAAGCCCCGGTTCGGCCCCCGCCGCCATGTCGAGGTCGTTGAATCCCGCGATCCCCATCTGCGCCGGCACGCGGATGCCCCGGCGGATGCACTCGAAGAGCGCGCCGAGCGCGATGTCGTCGTTGTTGCAGAACACGGCGTCGGCCTCGGGGTGGAGCGCGAGGAAGTCGGCCATCAGCCGACGGCCCAGCGTGACCGACGAGGCGTGCGGCACGGTCAGGACGCGGTCGGACCCCGCAAGGCCCGCCGCCTCGATCTCCTGCCGGTAGCCCGCAAGGCGCCTCTGCGACCGCGGGTCCATCCGCGCGCCGAGGAACCCGATGTGCCCGTAGCCCTGCCGCGCGAGGTGCCGCACGGCGGCGCGGGCGCCCTCGACCTGGCTGCAGCCGATCATCATGTCGATCGGGTCGGGCCCGATCTCGAGCACCTGCACGACGGGGCAGCCGATGCGCTCGAGGATCGCGCGCGCCTCGGGGCTCTGGTCGATGCCGGCCACGATCATCCCCGCTGGGCGCTGCGTCGCGAAGAGCCGCAGCGCGTCCTCCTCGCGGTTCGAGACGTAGCGGGTGTTGGCGATCTGCGGCTGCCAGGGCCCGTCCGCCGTGGCATCCATCACCCCGCGCAGGAGGTCGGCGAAGACCGAGTTCGTCACCGAGGGGATCACCACGCCGATGACCCGCGACCGGGCCGAGGCGAGCGTCTGGGCGGCGGGATTGGGGACGTAGCCGAGCGTCTCCACCGCGATCCGGACACGTTCCAGCGTGTCCGGGGCGACGCGTTCGGGCGTCCGCAGCGCGCGTGAGGCGGTGATAGCGCTGACACCCGCCTTGTCGGCAACATCGCGAAGAGTAGAAGCCTGTTTCTGCTTGTAAATTTCCGGCATGACGAGATCCTGGGCCGCACCTTCGGCGACCCGGCGTTGACAATGATATACGCTGTCATCTACACCCGGGCAAGCGCGCACCGGGCACCAAGCCCCGGGCGCCTGCGGACCGCGCCGCACCTCGGGAGGGAGCCTTGAACGCCATGAGCCGGATCGAGCGGCTTGCCGTGCGGGTGGTCGAGGCGGTGCTCGTCCTCCTCCTCGCCGGCATGGTCGTCATGGTCTTCGCCAACGTCGTGCTGCGCTACGGCTTCAACAGCGGGCTCAACATCTCGGAAGAGATGTCGCGCTACTTCTTCGTCTGGCTCACCTTCATCGGGGCGGTCCTGGCCTTCCGCGATCATGCCCATGTCGGCGTCGAAACCTTCGTGCGGCTCCTCGGCCCGCGCGGGCGCATCGTCTGCGTGGCGCTCACCAATTTCATCGTCGTGATCTGCGCCGCCGTGCTTGTCTGGGGCACGTGGAAGCAGCACGGCATCAACGCCTCGGCGACCGCGCCGGTGGTGGGCCTGTCGATGATCTGGGTCTTCGGCGTGACCTACGTGACCGGGATCCTCATCGGTCTCATGGCCTTCTGGCGGATGGTGCAGGCGCTCGCCGGCCGGGTCTCGGCGGCCGAGATGGCGCGGATCACCGGCGAGTACGATCCGCTGGAGCCGCCGCGATGATCCTCGTCGTGTTCCTCGGGACGCTGTTCTTCGGCCTCGCGCTGGGCGTGCCGGTGGCCTTCGCGCTGATGTTCTGCGCCATCGTGATGATGTCCTGGATGGGCATCTTCAACGCCCAGATCGTCAGCCAGCAGATGGTGACCGGGGCCAACACCTTCACGCTGCTCGCCATTCCGTTCTTCCTGCTCGCGGGCGAATTGATGAACGCGGGCGGGCTGTCCAAGCGCATCGTCGAGTTCGCCATCGCCTGCGTCGGGCACATCCGCGGCGGGCTCGGCATCGTCGCCGTGATCGCGGCGGTCGTCATGGCCTCGCTGTCGGGTTCGGCCGCGGCGGATTCCGCTGCACTCGCCGCCATCCTGATCCCGATGATGCGCGATGCGGGCTACAACGTGCCGCG
The DNA here is from genome assembly GCA_036735505.1 of Paracoccaceae bacterium. GTDB lineage: Bacteria > Pseudomonadota > Alphaproteobacteria > Rhodobacterales > Rhodobacteraceae > DAINOF01. The sequence goes on along the minus strand of DAINOF010000148.1, from coordinate 1,187 downwards.
CTCGGCCGGCCTGATGGCCGCGGGCGGCGTCATAGCCCCGGTCATCCCGCCGTCCATCGCCTTCATCATCTTCGGCGTTGCCGCCAACGTGTCGATCACGGCGCTGTTCATGGGCGGCATCGTGCCCGGCCTGATGATGGCGCTGTCGCTGATCGTGGCCTGGATCATCGTCTCGCGCCGCGACAACGTCCCCGCACTTCCGCGCCGGAACGGGCGCGAACGCCTCGCCGCGACGGTCCGCGCGGCCTGGGCGCTCGTGATGCCGGTCATCATCCTCGGCGGCATCCGCTTCGGGGTCTTCACGCCGACCGAGGCCGCCGTGGTCGCCGCCGTCTACGCGCTCTTCGTGGGCGCGGTGATCTACAGGGAGCTGACCTGGCGCTCGCTCTACGCGGTGTTCCTGAACGCGGCCAAGATGACGGCGGTCGTCCTGTTCCTCGTCTCGGCCGCGCTCGTGACCTCCTGGCTCATCACGCGGGCCAACATCCCGGCCGAGATCACGCAGTTCCTGTCGCCGGTCATGGATAGCCCGCGGCTTCTGATGCTGGTGATCGTGGTCCTGCTCCTGCTCGTCGGCATGGTGCTCGACCTCGCGCCGACGATCCTGATCCTCGCGCCGGTCCTGATGCCGGTCATCACCGTCGCCGGTATCGACCCGGTCTACTTCGGGATCATCTTCGTGATGACCTGCTGCATCGGGCTGATGACGCCGCCGGTCGGCGTGGTGTTGAACGTGGTGAGCGGCGTGGCCCGCGTGCCGCTGGGCCAGGTGGTGGTCGGCGTGGCGCCCTTCCTGCTGGCGCAGGTCTGCGTGCTGTTCCTGCTCATCGCATTTCCCGATATCGTTCTCGTGCCGCTTTCGGTGCTGCGGTAGGGGGACAGCTTGCTGAGACCAACCAAGGGAGGAAAGACCATGACGATCCTGAAACTGACGACGACCACGGCGCTGGCCGTGGTGCTGGCCCTGCCGGCCGCCGCGCAGGTGAGCGAACGGACGATCACCGTCTCGAACGGCGTGGCCGAGACGCACCCCGTGGGCAACGGGGTCGAGGCGATGCGCGAGTGCATGACCGAGCGGACGAACGGCGCCTGGACGCTGAACGCCTTCTGGTCGGGTGCGCTCGGCAACGACCTCGACGCCACGCAGGCGCTGCGGTCGGGCACGCAGGAGATGGTGATCACCTCGA
>DAINOF010000147.1:0-7274 GCA_036735505.1 Paracoccaceae bacterium | reverse complement strand
GTGGTCGAGCACCGCCCGCATGTAGTGTTCGCGCGGTCCGTTGGGCTCGAGCGGCGCGGCCAGCGGCGCCTGCAGACGCGGCGCCGGCGCCTGGCCGAGACCCAGCATCGCACGCACGGCCGGAAGGACGAAGATCGACCCGCAAACAATTGCCGAAACGGGGTTTCCTGGCAGTCCGATCATCGCCATGCCGCCCGCGCGCCCGGCCATCAGCGGCTTTCCGGGCCGCATCGCGACCTTGTAGAAGGCGCGCTCCACGCCGTGGCTCTCGGCCGTCGCACCGACGAGGTCGTGGTCGCCCACCGACGCGCCGCCGATGGTGAGAAGAAGGTCGGCGCCCGTCGCCAGCGCGAATGCCGCAGCGAGGCTTTGGGCATGGTCACGCGCGATGGGCAGCATCCGGGCAAGGGCCCCCTCGGCCTCGACCATCGCCTTCAGCGCAAGCGCGTTCGAGGCCACGATCTGGTCCGCGCGCGGCACCTCCCCGGGCTGGACAAGCTCGTCGCCGGTGGGAAGGATCGCGACGACGGGCTTGCGGCGCACGACCACGCAGGCCACGTTCATCGAGGCGATCAGCGCGAGGTCGGCGGGGCGGAGCCGCCGCGGCGCCTCGACCCGGTCGCCCGCGCGGAAATCGGCGCCCTGCGCGCGCACGTTGGGCTTGCGGTCGAGCCGCTCGGTCAGGGTGATCTCGTCGCCCTCGCGCGTCACGTCCTCCTGGATCACGACGTGATCGGCACCCTCGGGCATCGGCGCCCCGGTGAAGATGCGCACCGCCTGTCCCTGCCCGACAGTTCCGGAAAATGCTCGCCCCGCAGGGGCTTCCCCGATGATCCTGAAGTGCGCGCCGACCGCGACCTCGGCGCCCCGCATCGCATAGCCGTCCATCACCGAGGCTTGGAACGGCGGCTGGTCCCGCGTGGCGACGACCGGCGCGCAAAGCACGCGCCCCGCCGCCTCGGCCAGCGGCACCTCCTCGACCCCTGTCTCGTGGCACAGCGCGAAGATGCGCGTTAGCGCCTCCTCGACGGTGATCATGCCTCGTAGCGGCCCGACTTGCCGCCGTCCTTCAAGGTCAGCCGCACCCCGCCGATCTCCATTCCCTTCTCGGCCGCCTTCAGCATGTCGTAGAGCGTCAGGCAGGCGACCGAGACCGCCGTCAGCGCCTCCATCTCGACCCCGGTCTGGCCGGTGGTCTTGACGGTCGCCTCGACCCGGATGCCGGGCAGGCTGTCGTCGGGGGTCAGTTCGACCGCGACCTTGGTGACGGGCAGGGGATGGCAGAGCGGGATCAGTTCGGCCGTCCGCTTGGCCCCCATGATCCCCGCGAGCCGCGCGACGCCCAGGACGTCACCCTTGCTGGCCGTCCCCTTCGTTGCAAGTTCAAGGGTTTCCGGCGCCATCTTCACCCAACCTTCGGCGACCGCGACCCGCGCCGTCGCCGCCTTGTCCGAGACGTCGACCATATGCGCGGCGCCGGCCGCATCGAAATGGGTCAGCGCCATCACACGGCCTTCCGCAAGGGATCGGCGAGAAGCGCCCGCGTCGCCGCCTCGACGTCCCCATGCCGCATCAGGCTCTCGCCGACGAGGAAGGCCCGCACGCCTTCCGCCGCGAGCCCCGCAAGATCGCCCGCGGTCGTGAGCCCGCTTTCCGAAATCACCAGCCGGTCCGCGGGAACGCGCCTCGCGAGCCGCCGAGTCACATCGACATCGGTCACGAAGGTCCTGAGATCGCGGTTGTTTATCCCCAGAAGGGGCGAGCGCAGGTTCATCGCCCGGTCGAGTTCGGCTTCGTCATGGACCTCGACCAGCACGTCCATGCCCCAGCCCATCGCCGCGTCCTCGAGCTCCTGCGCCTGACCGTCCTCGACCGAAGCCATGATGATGAGGATGCAGTCCGCCCCCCAGGCCCGCGCCTCGGTGACCTGGTAGGGGTCGTAGAGGAAGTCCTTCCGCAGCGCCGGAAGCCCCGTCGCCGCCCGCGCGGCCGTCAGGTACTCGGGCGCGCCCTGGAAGGACGGCCCGTCCGTCAGGACCGACAGGCAGGCCGCGCCCCCGGCCTCGTAGGCGCGGGCGAGCGCCGGTGGGTCGAAATCGGCGCGGATGAGGCCCTTGGACGGGCTCGCCTTCTTCACCTCGGCGATGAGCCCATAGCCCGTCCCGCCGGCCGCCCGCAGCCGGTCGGCGAAGCCTCGGGGCGCAGGGGCCGCGCGTGCCGCGGCCTCGACCTCGGACAGCGGCCGCGCGGCCCGGGCCGCCGCGACCTCGTCAAGCTTGTAGGCCTTGATCCTGTCCAGAACCGTGGTCATGCGCCGATCCTACCCGAGCCCGCCTGCGCGGGAAACCTCACCCGTTGCCGCGCCCGGCGAAGAGGCCCGCGTCCTCGGCCGCCCGCCGGATCGCCTTGGCCTTGTTCACCGTCTCCTGCCATTCGGCCTCGGGGTCGCTGTCGTAGACCACCCCGCCGCCCGCCTGGATGTAGAGCGTCCGGTCCTTCAGCACGGCCGTGCGCAGCGCGATGCACATGTCCATGTCGCCGTTCGCGGCGAAGTAGCCCACCCCGCCCCCGTAGACCCCGCGCTTTTCCGGTTCCAGCTCGTCGATGATCTCCATCGCGCGGACCTTGGGCGCGCCCGACACCGTCCCGGCGGGGAGCCCCGCGAGCAGCGCCGACAGCGCGTCCTCGCCCTCGCGAAGATCACCCACGACGTTCGAAACGATATGCATCACATGGCTGTAGCGCTCGACGATGAACTTCTCGGTCGGATGCACCGACCCGATCCTGGCCACGCGGCCGACGTCGTTGCGGCCGAGGTCGAGCAGCATCAGGTGCTCGGCCAGCTCCTTGGGGTCGGCGAGAAGGTCGGCCTCGAGCGCGCGATCCTCCTCGGGCGTCGCGCCCCGGGGCCTTGTGCCGGCGATGGGGCGGATCGTCACCTGCCCCCCGAAGACCCGCACGAGGATCTCGGGCGAGGCGCCGATCACCTGGAACCCGCCGAAGTTGAAGTAGAACATGAAGGGCGAGGGGTTTGTCCTTCGCAGCGAACGATAAAGCGCGAAAGGCGGCAGCTCGAAGGGCTGCGCCCAGCGTTGCGCTGGGACGACCTGGAAGATGTCGCCCGCACGGATGTAGTCCTTGGCCTTCTCGACCGCGGCTAGGTAGTCGGCCTTGGTGAAGTTCGACACGGGCTCTGCCGCCGTCGCCGCCTGGCCAAGCCCCCGCGTCTCGGGCACCGCGCGCTCGAGGTCGCGCACCGCGTCCATCACCCGCTCGGCCGCCTGCGCATGGGCCGCCCGCGCCGACAGCCCCGAGGCCACCCAGGCGGGCGAGACCACCGTCACCTCACCCTTGACCCCGTCGAGCACGGCCACGACCGAGGGGCGCAGCAGCACCGCGTCGGGCAGGCCGAGCGGGTCGGGGTTCACGCCCGGCAGCCGCTCCACCAGCCGGATCATGTCGTAGCCGAGATAGCCGAATAGTCCCGCCGCCGCCGCCGGCATCCCCTCGGGCAGGTCGATCCGGCATTCGGCGATGAGCGCGCGGAGCGTGTCGAGCGGGGCCGCGTCGAGCGCCTCGAACGCCTCGCGCTCGAAGCGCGCGTGCCGGTTGATGCGGGCGCGGTCGCCGCGGCACTCCCACACGAGGTCGGGCTTCATGCCGATCATCGAATAGCGCCCGCGCACCTCGCCGCCCGTGACCGACTCGAGCAGGAAGCTGTCCGCCCGCGCCTCGGTCAGCTTCAGCATCAGCGACACGGCGGTGTCGAGGTCGGCGGCAAGCCGGGTCCAGACGATCTGGTTGCGCCCCGCCTCGTAACCGGTTGCGAAGGCTGCGAAATCGGGGAACAGTGCCATCAGGGGAACTGCGCGTGCACCGCGTTGATCGCGGCCTGGTTGATCTCGACACCCGACTGCGCCGCCAGCGCCCCGGTGAAGGCCTGCAGAAGATCGTCCGCCGCCTCCTGCGCCGTCTGGTCGCCGAGAAGCGCCTTGAGCGCGCGCGCCTCGGCCGAGCCGGGGTCGGCCGGCGAGATCCGGTCGAGCCGGACGATCCAGGCGCCGGTCTCGTCGGCCACCACGCGCACCTCGCCTTCCGCCATCTCGAAGAGCGTGGGCACGAAGCCCGCGGGCAGGCCCTCGACGAAGGCGTCCCGGACGAGCCCGCGCTCGGTCCCGCTCGGCAGGCCGAGCGCCGCGATGTCGGCATCCGCCGCCAGATCGTCGGCGAGGCTCTGGGCCTCTTCCGCCATCAGCCGCGCGGTCTCGGCCGCCAGCCAGGCCTCTCGCACCGCGCCCTGCACCTCCTCGAAGGGGCGCAGCGCGGGCGGGCGCAGCTCGTCGAGCCGCAGCGCGAAGACGCCGCCCTCGGGGATCTCGACGATCTCGGCGAAGTCGCCGGGCTCGGCCGCCGCCGCCGCCTCGCGGAAGCTCTCGTAGGCGGCGATCCCCTCGCTCGTTCCCGGCTCGAGGTCGATCCGCCCCAGTTCGAGCTCGGTTTCCTCGGCCAGGTCCTCGACCGTCGCGCCGCCCGCGAGCCGGTCGTCGAGGTCGTCCACCATGTCCAGGATCAGCCGCCGCGCGCGGTCCATCTGGACCTCGGGCAGAAGATCCTCGCGCGCCTCCTCGAAGGACACGTCGCGGGGCGCGAGGATGGCGTTCACGCGGAACAGCGCCGGCCCGAGCGGCGTCGGCGCCGGCCCGGCGAGGCCCGGCGTCTCCAGCGCGAAGACCGCCGCGCCGGCCTCTCCCAGCTCGGCCTCGGTGACGTCGCCCAAATCGACATCGGCCAGCTCGAGCCCGCGGTCGTCCACGAGCGCGTCGAAATCCGCCTCGCCCGCCCCGATCCGCGCGAGCGCCTCGGCGGCCGCCGCCTCGGTCGCGAAGACCAGCCGCTCGACGAGCCGCCGCTCGGGCTGGACGTAGTCCGCGATGCGGTCCTCGTAGACCGCGCGCAGCGCCGCCTCGTCGGGCGCGATCGTGTCCACGATCATGTCTGGGGTGAGCCAGGCATAGGTGACGACCCGCGTCTCGGGCGCGGTGAAGCGCTCGGGGTTGGCCTCGTGGAAGGCGCGCAGCGCGGCCGCGTCGGGCTCGGGCACCACGGTCTCGAGCGCATCCGGACCGATCCGCGCCCAGCTCGCCGTCCGCGCCTCGCGCGCGTGGGCATAGAGCCGGTCGGCGAAGACATCGGGGAAGACCGTGCCCGCCACGACCGCCTGCCGGATCAGGCCCGCCGCCGTCTCGGTCCGGATCTGCTCCTCGAACTCGCCCACGCTCAGCCCGTTCTGCTCGAGCACGAAGCGGTAGGCCTCGCGGTCGAAGGCGCCGTCCACGCCCTGGAATGCGGGAATGGCGAGGATCTGCGCGCGCACGGTCTCGTCGCCTACCGACAGCCCCAGCGCCTCGGCCTCGGCCTCGAGCGCGGCCTCGCCCACGAGCCGGCCCAGCACCGACTGCGGCACGCCGCGCGCCTCGGCCTCGAGAAGCGGCACGGTCCGGCCCTCGCCGGCCGACAGCGCCCGAAGCTCGGTCTGAAGCGCCCGCGCATAGCGGTCGATGTCGATCTCCCGGTCGCCGACGCGGCCCACGGCCTGCACGCCGCCGCCGAAGTTCGTCACGCCGAACCCCGCGAGGCCGATGATCAGCAGCACGAGGATGATCCAGACGATCACGTTCGACGCCTTGCCCTTCGCCATGCTGCCCGCCTGCTCCCCGCCGTTTTCCGAGACCGCCCCTACCTATGCGAGCGCCCGACCCCCCGCAAGCTAAAGACGGACGCCGGCCAGCCGCGCCGCGAGGGCGGCGAGGCCTGCGCGGTCGACGTTGGCGAAGGCCACGCGCAGCTGCCGCCGGCCCGCGGCGCTGCCATGGGGCGTGAACATCGTCCCCGGCAGCATCAGCACGCCCGCCTCCTGCACGAGCCGCCGCGCGACCTCGTCCGAAGGCGCGTCGAAGGGGTGCTCGACATAGGCGAAATAGGCGCCGCAGCCCCGCAGCCGCCAGCCCTCGAGCCGTGCGAACTCGGCCTCGGCCGCGGCCCGCCGGTCGAGGATCTCGGCCCGCTCGCCGGCCAGCCACTGGCCGAGGTTGCGCATCCCCCAGAGCGCGGCCCGCTGGCCGAGCTGGTTGGCGCAGATCGTCACCGTGTCGAGCACCTTCTCGACCTCGGCCAGACGCGCGCGATGGGCCACCATGGCGCCCACCCGGTGCCCGGTCAGCCGGTAGGCCTTCGAGAAGGAATAGAGATGCACCAGCGTCTCCGCCCAGTCCGGGTCCGCGAACAGGTCGTGCGGCGCGCCCGTCCGCGCGTCGAAATCGCGATAGGTCTCGTCGAGGATCAGCGCGAGACCCCGCTCGCGCGCGAGGTCGCGGAAGGCGGCGACAAGCTCGGCCGGGTACTCGACCCCGCCCGGGTTGTTGGGCGAGACGAGCACCACCGCCCGCGTCCGGTCGGTCACGTGCCGCGCCGCCTCGGCCGGATCGGGCAGAAGCCCCGGCCCCTCGGGCAGCGGCACCGCCCGCACGCCCGCCATGTCAAGCCACATCTTGTGATTGAAGTACCAGGGCGTTGGCAGAAGAACCTCATCCCCCGGCCCGGCGATCGTCGCCATCGCCGCGCAGAAGGCCTGGTTGCACCCGCTCGTGATCGCCACCTCCTCGGCCGCGATCTCTCCGCCGTACTCCGCGCTCCAGCGCACAGCCACCTCGGCACGCAGCTCCGGCAGGCCCAGCACCGGCCCGTAGAGATGCGCGCCCGGATCGTTCAGCGCGGCCTCGGCGATGGCCCGCCGCAGCGCCTCGGGCGGCGGCTCGACCGGCGCGGCCTGGCTCACGTTGATGAGCGGCCGCTCGGGCGGGAAGACGGCGCCGGCCACCCAGCGCCGCGCCTCCATGACGGGCGGCGCCTCGGTCGCGGCCATCGCCGGGTTGAGGGGAAAGACCACGCCCTGCTCCTTCATCTTGGCGGAAATACTCCGGGGGGACCGACCGGAGGGAGGCGGGGGGCAGCGCCCCCCGGCCCACCACTCAGTCGCGCCCCCGGTAGGGCTCGACATACTGCAGGGCCATGTCCCAGGGGAAGAAGATCCAGGTGTCCTGGCTCACCTCGGTGATGAAGGTGTCGACCTGCCCGCGCCCCATGGGCTTGGCATAGACCGTCGCGAAATGCGCCCGGGGATAGAGCCGCCTGACGAGTTCCAGCGTCTTGCCGGTGTCCACGAGGTCATCCACGATCAGGATGCCCGCGCCGTCCGGGCCCATCATCTCGGGGTT
>DAINOF010000146.1:0-7324 GCA_036735505.1 Paracoccaceae bacterium | reverse complement strand
TGTCGCGGACGATGCTGGCCGTCTCGGGCGGGTGCTGGGCGCCGAAGCCCACCGGATCGGCCTTGAGCGGCTGGGCCATGCCGCCCTGTCCGATGATCTCGAACTTGTAGCGCGCGCCGTCGCCGACGTGGGGCCAGAAGATCTCCCACACGCCGGTGGCGCCGCGCAGGCGCATCACGCCGCGGCGGCCGTCCCAGTGGTTGAAGTCGCCCACGACCGAGACGCGGACCGCGTTCGGCGCCCAGACGGCGAAATGGGTTCCGGGCACGCCTTCGTGGTCGCGGACATGGGCGCCGAGGACCTGCCAGATGCGGCGGTGGGTGCCTTCCCCCAGCAGGTATTCGTCCATCTCGCCCATCACGGGGCCGAAGCGGTAGGGGTCCTCGGCCTCCCATTGGCCCCCATGGCCTTCGCCGCGGAGGCGGTAGGGCTTGGTGCCCGGCACCGGGCCCGCGAAGACGCCGTGGGCATGGGGGACGGGATCGAGCGGGTGGGCCTTGGCGCCCACGACGGCCCAGAGCCGATCGGCGCCGGGGTCGAAGGCGCGCACGACGCGGGTGCGCCCAACGGCGTGAGGTCCGAGAACGGCGAAGGGATCGGCATGGGCGCCGTGGCTGATCGCGATCGCTGCGGCGGGATCGGCGAGGGGGGTGTTCGGATCGGGCATGGCGCCGACGTTACGCCATGCCCCGTACAATTCAACCGGTTCGCGCGACGCGAGCCTTTTCGAGCGTCATGGATTCGATGTTCCAGACGTCCTTCATGTAGCCCCGGATCGTCCGGTCGGACGAGAACCAGCCAGACCGCGCGGTGTTGCGCGCGGCCATCCGCATCCAGCGCGCGGGGTCGCGGTAGGCCGCGTCCACCTCGCGCTGCGACCTCCAGTAGTCGGTGAAGTCGGAACAGACGAGGAAGTAGTCGGGCCCCGTCAGGTTGCCGACGATGAGCCCGAAGCGGCCCGGTTCCTCGGGCGAGAAGGTGCCCGAGCGGATCGCGTGGATCGCGCGGGCGAGGCGGGGGTCGCTTTCGATCGCACGATGCGCGTGGCCTTCCTGCGCGCGGCGCGCCACGACTTCCGCGGCGGTCATGCCGAAGAGGAAGAAGTTCTCGGGCCCCACATGCTCGCGGATTTCCACGTTCGCGCCGTCGAGCGTGCCAACCGTCAGCGCGCCGTTCAGCGCGAACTTCATGTTGCCGGTGCCCGAGGCTTCCTTGCCGGCGGTCGAGATCTGTTCCGACAGGTCGGCGGCGGGGATGAGCCTTTCGGCGAGGCTCACGTTGTAGTTCGGGACGAAGACGATCTTGAGATAGGGCGAGGTGACGGGGTCGGCGTTGAGCGTCGCCGCGACGTCGTTGGCGAGCTTGATGATCTCCTTGGCGAAGACGTAGCCCGGCGCGGCCTTGCCGGCGAAGATCTTGACGCGCGGCGCCCAGCCGCGGCCCGGATCGTCGCGGATCTCCTGCCAGAGCGCGATGGCCTCGAGGATGTTGAGGTGCTGGCGCTTGTATTCGTGGATGCGCTTGATCTGGATATCGAACATCGCGTCGGGGTCTGCGGCGAAGCCGTGCGTGGTGGCGAGCCAGTCCGACAGCCGCGCCTTGTTCGCGCGCTTCACGCGGGCATAGCGGTCGAGGAAGCCCGGGTCGTCGAGATGGGGTTCGAGCTTTGCCAGCTGCTCGGCATCGCCCACCCAGCCGTCGCCGATGGCGTCGGTGATGAGGCCGGCGAGGCCGGGGTTGCAGCCCAGCACCCAGCGGCGCGGGGTCACGCCGTTCGTCTCGTTCACGATCCGCTCGGGGTGGAGGCGGTTGAGTTCCGCGAAGACGGTCTGCTTCATGAGGTCGGTGTGCAGCGCCGAGACGCCGTTCACCCGGTGCGCCATGATGAAGGCCAGATCGCCCATGTTGACCGCGCCATGGCTGACGGCGGCGGTGCGCCGGTCGGGATGGGCGCGGGCATGCGCCTCGTCGATGCGGTGGATGATCTGCATGTGGCGCGGCAGGAGGTAGCTCATCAGCCCCTCGGACCACTTCTCGAGCGCCTCGGGCAGGAGCGTGTGGTTGGTGTAGCTGAGGCAGCGCCGGGCGATCTCGGTCGCCTCGTCGAAGGGGATGCCGCGCTCGTCGTAGAGAAGCCGGACGAGTTCCGGCCCCGCGATGGCGGGGTGCGTGTCGTTGAGCTGGATCGCCACCTTCTCGGGCAGCTTCCTCAGGTCGTCGAACTGGGTCTCGAACCGCCGCAGGATGTCGCGGAGCGAGGCGGCGGTGAAGAAGTACTCCTGCTTGAGCCGCAGCGCCTTGCCGCCCTCGGTCGTGTCGTCGGGATAGAGCACGCGGCTGATCGTGCGGGCGAGCGCCTCGGGTTCCGCCGCGGCGGCATAGTCGCCCCGGTTGAAGCGGTCGAGGTCGAAGAGCTTGGTCGGCAGGGCGCCCCAGAGCCGCAGCGTGTTGGCCCAGCGCGCCTGCCAGCCCACCACGGGCGTGTCGTGGGCCTGCGCGACGACGGCCTCGGAGGGGCGCCAGACAGCGCGGGTGCCCGATTCGTGGACATGGCCGCCGAAGCCGATCTCGAACTGCGCCTCGGGCCGCTCGAATTCCCAGACATGGCGCTGCGTCAGCCAGTCTTCGGGCGCCTCCATCTGGCGGCCGTTCTCGAAGCTTTGCCGGAACAGGCCGTGCTCGTAGCGGATGCCGTAGCCGTAGGCGGGCGTGCCGAGCGTGGCGAGGCTTTCCATGAAGCAGGCCGCAAGCCGACCGAGGCCGCCGTTGCCGAGCGCCGCGTCGGGTTCGTTGTGCACGATGGTCTCGAACGGCAGGCCCAGCGACCGGAACGCCTCGCGCGCGTCGTCGAGAAGGCCGGTGTTGACCATGGCATCCTCGAGCAGGCGGCCGATCAGGAACTCCATCGACAGGTAGTAGACCCGCTTGTGGCCGGCGGCGTAGGTGGCGCGCGTCGCCTCGAACCAGCGGTCCACGATGCGGTCGCGAACGGCAAGCGACAGCGCCACCCGCCAGTCGTAGATGCTGGCGTGGTCTGGGTCCTTGCCCTGCGCGTAGCGGAGATGCGTCAGCACGCTGTCGCGGAACGGCAAAGTCTTGGCGGTCATGGCAACACCCGGGTCTCGTGTCCGTCAGCGATAGCGACTATCGCGTTCCTCGCTCAGTTAGAACCCCCGCCGGGGGTTTCCCGCACTCACGTGGTCACAATGGCCTTAACCGGCGGTTACCGGAAGCGTCCTCGGGATGGTGGCGTGCGTTTCCCCGGTCCCTGCCCGGAAACCGGGCGCAGCCGGGCGCGGGCGCATGATTCGCCGCCGCGTGCAGGACCGCCGCCCCAGGCGTCCAGCAGCGCGCCGGCGGGCGCGGGTTCGGCAAATCGGCTTGCAAGGCGCCCGGGAAACGGGCTTCCTTCGATCCCATGGCCGATTTTCTTCTGATCCACGGCTCGGGGCATGGCGCCTGGGCCTGGCGGGACCTGATCCCGCGGCTCCGCGACCTCGGGCACGAGGCGCGGGCGATCGACCTGCCCGGGCACGGCGAGGACCAGACCCCGCCCGAGGCGGTACGGCTCGAGACCTATCGGGACGCGGTGCTGGCCGCGGTGGGCGACCACACGCTGCTCGTCGGTCATTCGATGGGCGGCTACCCGATCACCGCGGCGGCCGAGGCCGCGCCCCAGCGGATCGCTGCGCTGATCTACCTCTGCGCCTATGTCCCGGTGGCGGGGATGTCGCTTGCCGACATGCGGCGGGCGGGGCCGCGCCAGCCGCTCGCGCCGGCGATCCGGCGGTCCGACGACGGGCTGTCCTTCACCTTCGACCAAGCTCTCGCGCGCGAGCTCTTCTACCACGACTGCCCGGACGAGGCCGTGGCCTTCGCGCTCGGCCGCCTCTGCAGCCAGCCGGTCCTGCCGCAGGAGACGCCGATCGGCGAGACCTTCCGCGCCGAGGCCCTGCCCCGCCACTACATCCTCTGCGAGGACGACCACGCGATCCCGCCCGAGTACCAGGCGCAGATGTGCCGGAAGTTCCGCCCCGGCGACATCCACCGCCTGCCCGGCTCGCACTCGCCCTTCTTCGCCGCGCCCGAGGCGCTCGCCCGGATCCTCGACGGGATCGCAGGTGCCGCCTGACATGACGCGGCCGGCGGGCGCCCCGGTCGCGGATCGGCCGCCGAGCGGCCGGCTTCCGCTCGGCTTCATCCTCGCCACGGTGATGATCGACGCGATGGGGATCGGGCTGATCCTGCCGGTGATGCCGGGCCTCATCGAGGAGGTGGGCGGCCTGTCCCTTGCCGGCGCGGCGGTCTGGGGCGGGATCCTGACCACCTCCTACGCGGTGATGCAGTTCCTCTTCAGCCCGGTGATCGGCGCCCTGTCGGACCGCTTCGGGCGCCGGCCGGTGATGCTCGTCTCGCTCGCCGTGATGGCGGCCGACCATCTGGTGATGGCCGTGGCGGGGTCGATCTGGCTGCTGCTCGCGGGGCGCATCGTCGGCGGTATCGCCGCAGCGACCCATTCCACCGCCAATGCCTTCATGGCCGACATCTCGGCGCCCGGGGAGAAGGCCGCGCGCTTCGGCCTCGTGGGCGCGGCCTTCGGCGCGGGCTTCGTCGCGGGCCCGCTTCTGGGCGGGCTCCTGGCCGAGTTCGGTACCCGCGCGCCCTTCTACGCCGCCGCAGGGCTCGCGGGCGCGAACCTCGTCTTCGGCGCCCTCGTCATGCCCGAGACGCTGCCCGCCGCGCGCCGCCGGCCGTTCCGGGCAAGCCGCGCCAACCCCTTCGGCGCCTTCCGGAGCGTCGGCCGCCTGCCGGGGCTCGGGCGGCTTCTGTCGATGTTCTTCCTCTACCAGGTGGCCTTCATGGTCTACCCGGCCGTCTGGGCCTATTTCGCCACCGCCCGCTTCGGCTGGGAGCCGCGGATGATCGGCCTCTCGCTCGCCGCCTTCGGAATCGCCATGGCGGCGGTGCAGGGCGGGCTGATCCGGCCGATCCTGCGCCTGTTGGGGGATCGCGGCACCGTGCTCTACGGGCTCGGCTTCAACGCGGCCGCCTTCCTCGCGCTGGCCCTCGTGCGCGACGGCACGCTCGCCATGGTCCTGACGCCGCTGACCGCGCTTGGCGCGGTGGTGACGCCGGCGCTGCAGGGCATGATGTCGCGCGCCGTGCCGGACGACGCGCAGGGCGAACTGCAGGGCGTGATCTCGTCCACCGCCTCGCTCGCCATGGTCGTCTCGCCCCTCGTCATGACGCAGGTCTTCGCCGCCTTCACGGCGCCGGGCGCGGCCGTCTTCCTTCCGGGCGCGCCGTTCCTCGTCTCGATGGCGCTGATGCTGGCCTGCGCCGCGGTCTTCCTCGCCCGCCCCCGCGCGCGGATGGCGTAAACGACATCGACCCGTCGCTTCCGGCCAAGCGCGCCCGCGGGCGCGGACCACAGGGTCGGGCGGAAACAGCAAGCCGGAGCCCCAATGACGACGATCCGCGCCGCGGTCTGCCACGCCTTCGGGCAGCCTCTCCGCATCGAGACGGTCGAGCTTCGACCGCCGCAGGGCCGCGAGGTCGAGGTGACGCTCGAGGCGGTGGCGATCTGCCATTCCGACATCTCGTTCGCCGACGGGATCTGGGGCGGGCCGCTTCCGGCGGTCTACGGCCACGAGGCGGCGGGGCGCGTGACCGCGCTCGGACCCGAGGCGCATGGCGTGGAGATGGGGTGCCGCGTCGTCGTCACGCTGATCCGGGCCTGCGGCCACTGCGCGCCCTGCGCCACCGGCCACCCTGTCGCCTGCGCCACGCCAGACGCGGCGCCCCCGCCGCTCAGCGGCCGGACGGGCGAGGTCTGGAAGGCGATGAACACCGGCGCCTTCGCCGAGCGGGTCGTGGTCGACCGCAGCCAGGTCGTGCCGGTGGCCGACGCGATCGCCCCCGAGGCGGCCTCGCTTCTCGCCTGCGGCGTCATAACGGGCGTGGGCGCGGTTGTGAACTCGGCCCGGGTCCGCCCGGGGCAGGATGTCGTCGTGATCGGCGCGGGCGGCGTCGGGCTGAACGCCATCCAGGGCGCGCGGATCGCGGGCGCGCGCCGGATCGTCGCGGTCGACACGGTGCCTGCAAAGCTCGATGACGCCCGCGCCTTCGGCGCCACCGATGGCGTGCTCGCCACGATCGAGGCGCCCTGGAGCGCGGTCCACGACCTTCTCGGCCGCGGCGCCGACGCGGTCTTCGTGACGGTGGGCGCAATCCCCGCCTTCGAGGCAGCGCCGCGCTATCTCGCCTCGGGCGGCCGCGTCTTTCTCGTGGGCCTGCCGGCCTTGGGCGCGATGGCGGAATATGAACCCGTCATGATCGCGTCCGCCGGACAGGGCATGATCGGTTCGAAGATGGGCGACGCGGTCATCGCCCGCGACATCCCCTGGATGGTCGACCTCTACGCGCAGGGGCGGCTCAAGCTCGACGAACTCATCTCGCGCCGCTGGGCCTTCGACGAGATCAACGAAGCCATCGCCGACACCCGCACCGGCGCCGCCCGGCGCAACGTGATCGTCTTCTGATCAGGGCGGCGCGCCCCAGTCGTACATCACGATGCCTTCGGTCTCGGCCCCGCCGAGCCTGCGATAGAGCGCCCGCGCCGGCGCGTTGTCGTCCTCGGTCGCAACCCAGGCCTCGGCGCAGCCGCGCGCCCGGCCCCCGGCCAGAAGCGCCTTCATGCAGGCGGTGGCGAGCCCCCGGCGCTGCCAGGCCCCGGCCGTGCCGACCTCCATCACCCAGAGCTGCGGCGGCTTGTCGGGGTGGAGGTGGATCAGGCCCGTGGCCATCGCCACAACCGTCCCCTCGGCCAGGGCCACCGCGATCAGGTGGGACCCCGAGGCCAGGAAGGCGCGCGCCCAGTCGGGGTTCACCGGCTCGTCGAAGACGTCGGGCGCGACACGGTCGAGAACCTGCGCCTCGTCTGGACCGAGAAGGCGGATGGTGATTGTGTGCCTCGGCATCGTTCCTCCGGAGGGCCAGTCTTGAAGCTTCGCGATCTCGACATAGTGGTGACGGCCCCGCCCGCACCGGGCTGGGGCGGACGGTACTGGATCCTTGTCAGGCTCACCACAGACGACGACATCACCGGATGGGGCGAATGCTACGGCGCCTCGGTCGGGCCGCAGGCGATGCGCGCGGTGATCGCGGACGTCTTCGCGCGCCACATGGAGGGCGAGTCCCCCGAGAACGTCGAGCTGATGTTCCGCCGCGCCTATTCCTCGGGCTTCACGCAGCGCCCCGACCTGACCGTCATGGGCGCCTTCTCGGGGCTCGAGATCGCCTGCTGGGACATCCTCGGCAAGGC